>NZ_CAWNQF010000002.1:12290-38030 GCF_963876465.1 Xenorhabdus sp. KK7.4 | reverse complement strand
GATTGGCTTTATTGTGATGTCGTGGTTATTCAGTCTGTTACTGGAATACCTCGGGATGACTTTTTTCTGGCCGGATGAGGGCGCGGCTCACAGCCAGACCATGATGAAAACCGAGTTGCAATTTTTATCCACGGAGTTTACCCGGAGTCTGCTGTTATCAAATCCCGCACAAACGGTCTCTGACTGGCTGACGCAGGCGTATCAATGGCTGTTTGTCGACAGTGGTTTTCTGCACTGGATACAGGGGAAATCGCACTCTCAGCTTAATAGTCGCAATGATTTTATGCGTGAATTCAATACGGTATTACAGGGCGTATCGTATTATTTGCGTGAATATGCGCTGGCGACGGTGTTTATCACGATGGTCACGTTAATCAGGTTAGCTATTCTGGTGCTGTCCGTTCCGCTGTTTGTAATGGTGTTTTTGGTCGCGCTGGTTGACGGGCTGGGACGACGGGACTTACGCCGGTATGGCGCAGGCTATGAATCGAGTTTTGTTTACCATCATGCTAAGCGGGGCATTAAACCGGCTTGCACGATCCCCTGTGTGCTGTATTTATCGTGGCCGGATGTGGTGTATCCCACGGTGATATTGCTACCTGCGACACTCTTGCTGGGAATGGCGGTGGTGATCACAACGTCGATGTTTAAAAAGTATTTGTAATTGCATGTAATGGAAACGTTTAAGAGTCAACTTCCGGTACATCAATAATGTGATCTTCCAGATTATCAATGATTGTATTAGGTAAGCATTTTATGCTGGTTAATAAACTCCCTTTTTTATAAACATCGACCCCAGCACTATACTTTGTACCCTCATCTGTTGAGGTTACAGTGTAGGTGAAATCACCATTTTTGAAGTTTAGTTCACGAATACGCGCTTTCCCCGTGTCAGTTTCAGCCGCATTAATTATATTAAACCTTTGAGATAACTGTGCTGGGGTTCTCTGTAATTCGATATCGGGAGCCTGATTAATTTTACCAAATCGATAGGTATATATTCCACCATACAGGCTCACATTGACCATTTTATGGTTCTTATTAACGCACTGAAACACAGTTACTGTATGAGATGCAGCTATTGTTGGAAAAGATAGACTAAATAGTGATAGTAAGGTTGCTGTTTTTGAAAGTGGTTTACGCATGAAATGTCCTTCACTTTGTTGCCCTAGTCATAAAATTAGCTCAAATAATGCATTAGTGGTAATAATTGTTATCTCTATTAAGCCAATATGCTGGACACTGAACTGCAAAATCTGTTTTGCAGTTCAGTGTCAGCAGACAAGCCGCATAGCGGCGCGTCAGTCTTCCCGGTTAATGCTGATATTTTGACGACACATTCACCACTTGTGTCATCAATTCAAACCAGTCACAGGCCTGACAAGCCCGGTTGCTTCCTTTTGGATCGAAACAGTAATGTTCGTGCGAAGTATCTTCGCAATACACTACGAATGGCTTATCGATTCGGTGCAGCTGAATAGTCGCCGCCTGTTCTTTGGAGGCCGGAAAAAACGCGCCACCGATGTCGGCAAACAGTTCGGTATCGTCCTGCTGTGCATCACAGTGTTCGCAGTGGTTTATCCAGTGCTGTCGGTGTAACTGTTGGCTGATGGCTTTGCGCAGGGTGTGGTGAAAACCGGGTAGCACATTACGCACGATAGACGGGATATCGACGAGATAAAACACAAATGCCGGTCTGTCCTGTTCGGTGTAGTCCACTTCCGTGTCGGGTTCCTCATCCTTATCTGCTTCCAGTAATTGATGTCCGGCAGGCAACATAAAGGCAGTGACGGTGGTGGGTTCATGACAGTGCGGACAGGGTATCCGGGTTTGGGCGAGATACCAATATTCCGCATGCACATTGTAAAACGGCAGCCACTGCATAAACGGCGCCGGGTCAAAACTGCCATCGATATACCAGATTTGGGCGGCCGCATCCCAGTGTGCGCCCAGCTTTCGCACTGTCTCATACTCATCATCGGGGACGTGTAAATCAATCCGCAGCATATTGCTTGCTCCCTTCATTGCTCAGTGTTGGTTGAATAAATTAGTCAGACTATTTAGCTAATTTTCACCAAAGCATAAAGAGTTTATTGCTGATCTGATTTAGAAAACACCGCATCCTCGCACTCGGAGTCTATGATGAGGTGAGTCTTTATGCGTTGTTGCTTTTCGATATCCGGTGCGGCCTGTCTGCTGGGATTGACTGTATTGTGTATGCCAATCGCACAGGCGGCGGAGAAAGATGAACTGGCCAGTGCCAAACGTCTGATTGAGCAGGTACAGATAGCGCTGGAACGTGCCAGTCTCGCCGAAAAGCAATCTGACCCGTCAGAACATCCTCGTTATCACTTTGATTATTCACGCATCAGGGCGGATCTCAATACCCTCAAAGCCGGTATCGATCACTACCTGAGTCCTTCCCGCGAGCAACCCCGTGTTCCCGCGACCATCTCGGGGGATTACCGTCAGGAACACCCACAATGACCCCTGTCCAGCGCCATGCCTTTGAAGCGGCTTCAGGACACGTTGATGTCACTTTTTTATATCTGGTGTGTGTCGGCTTTTTTCTGGCCACGTTGTTTCTGTGGGCGGCCTGGGCGGCGGTGGAGGTCTGGAACGGCTGGGCGAATGAAAAAGTGCGTAATCAGACCCTCAGCCAGTTTGCTCTTCGAACCGCAGTATTGCTGGTCGTGGCGGTCTGGATGTTTGCCAGTTGAGTCAATAAACATAACAAAAAGGAACTGAATCACTATGAAACGAATTTTTACCACCTGCCGTCAGTTCAGCACAAACCTGATGACCCGGGTCAGCACTTTTCTGTTGCTGCTGGGGCTTTCCTGTGAGTCGGCCTGGGCCGATTTGCCTTCGATTGAACCGCCCTCAAGTGGGGGCCGTGGCGGATTAATGGGACAGGTAAAAGGGTATGCGCAGGATGGCATTGTGATTGGCGGGCTTATCCTCTCGGCGGTCGCATTCTTTAAAGTGGCCTCGGCGGCGGTAGAAACCTTCTCCGAAGTGCGCGATGGCAAAGCCACGTGGACCCAGTTCGGCTCGATTATTGTGGTCGGTATTGTGTTGCTGGTTGCGGTGATCTGGTTGCTGGCAAAATCGGCCAACATTATTTTTTAAGGTGCCGCGGATGCAGACGATCCCCTTTTTACCCGATCGCTTAAACGCCGAACCCGTTGTATTCCGCGGCTTCACCACGCCGGAGATGGGGCTGGCAGCTATCGCAGGGCTGGCCCTCGGTCTGGTGGTCAGCCTTCCCTTCATTCCGTTTGCCGGTTGGGTGATGCTGCCGACCGGCATGCTGATGATGCCGTTGTTACTGCTGAGTGTTGGCGGGCGCTGGCTTGCCACCTTAAAACGGGGCAAACCGGAAAATTATCTCTGGCAGAAACTGGCCGAGAAGAAACGCCGGTTAGGGCTGGGTGATCCGACGTTGATTATTGCGGCGCAGGGCTGGTCATTACACCGCAGCAGGCAAGCGTACCGCAACGGGAGAGTCGTGTGATGAGTCGCTTTCGTCATGCGGTCAGAAACCGGGACCAGCATATTCTGACCCTGCGGGTAGTATCCGGAATTCTTGTACTGGTTCTTCTGATGAGCCTGCTGGGCTGGATGGCTTCCCCGCGCAATCTCACCATTCATAACCCGCCGGATTTACGCAGTGGCAGCACCCGGGCGTGGTGGGAAGTGCCGGCACCGAGTGTTTACAGCTTTGCTTTCTATATTTTCCAGCAACTGCATGCCTGGCCGAAAAACGGGGCACAGGATTATCCGGCCAAAATTGAGGCCTTATCGCCGTATCTGACGCCGGCCTGTCAGGATTTTCTGCGTGCGGATGCCAGAACCCGGGCTGACAGTGGTGAACTGCTCGATCGGGTGCGGGTGGTGTATGAAGTGCCCGGCCGGGGCTACGAGACACGCAGTGTGACGGTGAGTGATCGCGATAACTGGATGGTACGGTTGGATTTGGTGGCGGATGAATATTATCACGCCGAACCGGTCAAACGGGCATTGGTACGCTATCCGCTGAAAGTAGTGCGCTGGGAGGGGGATGCGGAGCGTAATCCTTTTGGTCTGGCACTGGATTGCTACGACGGGATGCCACAGCGGCTGGAAGCGCTGCCACCGTCAGCGGAAGAGAAAAAAGGCGTATTTCAATGAGAAGAGATGTATTTGACTGGCGCGGTGTCGGGCTGGGACTGGTCAGCCTCCTCCTGTTCTGCGCTGGCGCAAAAGCGGATGAGCTACTGACATGGGAGCGTATTCCGTTATCGATTACGCTTCAGGTTGGTCAGGAACGGATTATTTTTGCGGACCGGAACGTGCGTGTCGGTCTGCCCCCGGCACTGGGTGAGAAATTGCGGGTGCAGAGCACAGGTGGCGCGGTTTATCTGAAAGCCAGCAGCGCGTTCCCGTCAACCCGGCTGCAATTGCAGGACAGTGAGAATGGCGAAATTATCTTACTGGATGTGACCGCCGGCAAAACCGGGGCCAGTGAACCCGTGCGTATTCTTTACCCGGCTGAAAAATCAACCGATTCAAAAGATAAATCGCACTCACAGAGCAAACCATCATTGTCTGCGCCTACTCCCGTGCTGTTAACCCGCTATGCGGCCCAGCAACTGTATGCGCCACTGCGCACCGTTGAGCCGGTCAACGACATTCAGTCGGTGAACCTGCATCTGCCCGCCTCCATCACCACACTCTACCCGTCAGAGCCGGTTGAAGTGACCCCGCTGGCCGGCTGGCGACTGCATCATCATACGGTGATGGCCCTGAAACTGCGCAATACCGCCAAACGCGTTATCTCGCTTGACCCACGCGTCTTACAGGGACACTTTGTGACCGCCGCATTCCAGCATCGCTGGCTGGGAAAATCGGGAACACCCGAAGATACCACAGTGCTCTATCTCGTCACCCAAGGGGCACCGGGTAACGCCTTAATCCCTGAGCCGGTACCAGTAAAACCGGGAGGCCGTGATGCAGATTAAATCCAACAGTCTGGTAAAAATACTGGTGCCGACGGTACTGGTTATCGGCGGTTTTATCGGCATTAAAAGTTGCAGCTCAACAGAGAATAGCGTGCCGGATAAACCACAGAATAACGCGCTGGCGACCCTCTCTCCGGAAGAGTTACAGGCACTGGGGGTGGGTGGGGATACACCGGAAGATACCCTGCGCACGCTGGTCGGGACGCTCAATGCCGTGCGGGCAGAGCAGAAACGCTTAGACCAGCAGAATGCCGCGATGCGAAAAGAAAATGACCGGTTAAAAGGACAAAATCAGGATGTTGCCGGTCAGATAGAGGCTGCGGTTGCTACTATCCGGCAGGACGATGAACAGCGCCAGCGCACGTTACAGGACGAACAGCAGGGATTGCTGGCCCAGATTGATTTGCTCACCGAGCGCTTAAATTCAACGCCGTTGCCGGCACAGGATAATCAGATACCACTGGGTAGTGGACTGGCAGGTAGTGCTTATTCTGCCGGCACTCTCAGAGGACAGGATGACCTTATCTGGGTTACCCCGGCCGATGAGAAAATCCCCGACAGGCAAGCGATGGGCAATGGAAAAACGGCGGCTCAGTTCCCCACCTCTTTTTTAAGCGAACAACCGGCCACCGTAAAAAATCATCCACAAGTGCCATCGGCGAAGGCAGACAACGAAAAACCGGTCTACACCTTGCCGGAAAATGCCACTCTGGTGGGCAGTCAGGCCATGACCGCGTTGTTAGGCCGGGTACCGGTCAATGGTACGGTCACTGACCCCTATCCGTTTAAAATTCTTATCGGTAAAGACAACCTGACCGCTAACGGTATCGAACTGCCGGAGGTGGAAGGCGCGGTGGTGTCCGGTTCCGCCAGTGGTGACTGGACACTGTCCTGCGTGCGCGGTCAGGTCAATTCCATCACCTTTGTGTTTCAGGATGGTACGGTGCGCACCTTGCCGGGCAGCGGACAGAATCAACAGGGTATCGGCTGGTTGTCCGATGAAAACGGCATTCCCTGCATCAGTGGGGAGCGTAAATCCAACGCCAGTACCTATCTGCCAACCCTGTTTGCCCTGTCAGCCATGAATTCCGCCGGCAATGCCCTGAACGAGAGCCAGCAAACCGCACAAACGAACGGCGCCGGCGGCATCACCTCCGCATTAACCGGCAATGCGGGACAAGCGGCACTCGGCAAAGCGGTGGCCGGGGGCATGAATGAGATGAGCGAGTGGCTCAGGCAGCGTTACAGCCAGACATTCGATGCGGTTTATGTGCCACCCGGTGCAAAGTTAGTGGTGCATATCACACAAAGTCTGGCGATTGATTATGAAACGACAGGCCGTCAGGTGCGTTACGGTTTTAGTGAATCAGCTCAACGTCATCATCAGGAAGCCTTAGATTAATGGAAACGACGTCTTCTCAATGGCTGTTTAGTGCCAGCCCGCCTTATTGTCTGCAAACCCATATAACACCACATGCGGAACCCACACCGGTTCAGCTTGACTGGCGACCCGGGCGTACCCAGGGCAGTCAATTGACTCTCGCCAGCGGCAATGAATGCCGACGGCTGAATGACGGGGATTTTACCGTTTTTCGGCTGACCGAATTTCAGTGGCAATCAATGATTGCAGGCAACAGCGGGGTTGAACACTGGGAGCGCTTGCCGTTTACTTTATCGGAACTGGCGGTACATCCGGAATTTGCCACGTTTACCCTTATGAGTAGCACGGAGGCTCAGGGATGAGAAAAATAACTTACGCTATCGTGTTAGGTCTGACAGGGCTGCTGGCAGGCTGTTCAACGTCGAAAGACACGTTGCTGCCAGCCGGCGAACAGACGGTGCTGGCGATGTGGCAGGGAAATCAGGCGGGGCAGAGCGTAGCACAGGCAAGGCAAATTTTGCGCCGGGCGTTAACCCCGGCCGAACGTAATCGGGCACTGAATGAGCCTGACAGCTACAGCCGCTCGACTGCACATGAAATCAGCCAGCAGTTTCCCCGCCTGCCCAATCCCGATATGGTGATGTATGTCTACCCGCATCTGGTTGCCGGTAAGACCCCGGTACCGGGCTACAGCACGGTATTCCCGTTTTATCAGCAGGTGCAGTATGCCCTGCCGGGTGAACGCACGGAGGCTCGGTAATGGACAATCCCAAGGCATTGCACCGTCCCGGCACACTGCGCGAAACGGATGAAGCGGCGATTTACCGGGCGAATCCGTCCATTATCGACTACCTGCCCTGGGTGGAATATCTGGAAGACGGGCAGTGTCTGTTGCTGGATGATGGTGTGTCCGTGGGGGCCGTCTATCAGATTGAACCGGTCGCCACCGAAGGACGTCCTGCTGAACGGTTGATTGAAATCCGTGACCAACTGGAAGATGCCATTCAGGACAGTCTGGACGAGGACGATATTTCGCCGTGGGTAGTGCAGTTTTTTTGCCAGGATGAAGATGATCCTGACAATTATCTCAATACCTTGCGGGGCTATGTGAAACCGTGGGCGCAGAGTACAGCCTTTACTGACGCTTTTCTGGCAGAATCAGCACGTCACCTGAACAGCATTGCCCAGCCTGACGGGATATTTCAGGATTCTCTGATTACCGGACAACCGTGGCGGGGGCAGCAGCGCCAGACGCGCATGGTCGTCTACCGCTGGTTGCCTGCGCATAAATCGAAGGCATACCCTCAAACGGTATCGTCGGTGGCAGCACTCAATCAGGTCTGCGAACGACTGGTCTCCTCACTGGCATCTGCCGGTATTGTGGCGACCCGACAAAATGGTAGTCAAATTCACCACTGGCTGCTGCGTCATTTTAATCCGGCTCCGGACTGGGGCATGGCAAAAGCCGATTTTTACCGGGCAGTGCGTCATGAATCCCCCACACAGCCGGATCTCCCGGTGAATAATGACTTTGCCGAAAGTCTGTGGTTTACCCCGCCGGTGTCTGATCCCGATAACGGTGTCTGGTGGTTTGACGGTCTGCCGCATAAAGCAGTGCCGGTTGAGCGTCTGCGGCGTCCGCCCGAGCCGGGCACCCTGACAGGGGAAGTGAAACGGGGAGACAATATCAATGCCCTGATGGATATGATGCCGGAAGGCACGGTGGTCACACTGACCATCGTGGCACAGGCACAGGATACCCTGGAAGAGGATTTTACCCGGCTGGCGAAAAATGCGGTGGGCGAAAACACCGAATCGCTGCGCGTCCGGCAGGATGTACAGGCAGTGAAGGAATTACTGGGACGACGCCATAAATTGTATCGTAGTGCACTGACTTTTCTGGTGCGCGGTCAGGATTTAGATAATCTGAACCAGCGGGTGCATCAGCTTTCTTCCACATTACTGAGCGCCGGATTACAGCCTGTGCGACCCGAATTCAGTGTGTCCCCGCTGAATGCTTATTTACGGGCGTTGCCGATGGGCTTTAACCCGCAGAAAGACAAAAAACACTGGTACAGCCGCCTGACGTGGGTCCAGCATCTGGCAGGACTCTTGCCAGTGACCGGACGTTCAACCGGCACCGGGCATCCGGGCTTCAGTTTCTTTAATCGTGGCGGCGCGCCACTGACCTTTGATCCGATGAACAAACAGGATCGCACCCAGAATGCGCACTTATTGCTGTTCGGCCCGACCGGGGCAGGCAAATCCGCCACGTTGTGTGCTTCGCTGGTACAACTGATGGCTATCCACCGGCCACGATTGTTTATTGTCGAAGCGGGGAACAGTTTTGGCTTACTGGCCGATTACTATGAAAGTCTGGGGCTGACCGTGAATAAAATTGGTATCAAACCGGGTTGTGGCGTCAGTCTGGCCCTGTTTGCTGATGCGCATCAGTTACTGAAACTCAGTCCCAAACAATTACGGATTAATGAAGCCGATATTCCGGAGACTGATGAAGCACAGGAAGACGGCGATGAACAGCGTGATATTCTGGGGGAGATGGAAATTGCCGCCCGGCTGATGATCACCGGCGGTGAGAAAAAAGAAGAAGAACGCCTGACCCGCTCGGATCGCGGTTTGATCCGTGAAGCGATTATGCTGGCTGCGCAGACCAGCTATGAGGCAGGGCATCAGATGGTGGCCTCGGATTTACAAACTGCGCTGTATGCCATCGCCCGTAACCATCGACAGGATGAACATGGTCAGTCATTAATCACCGCACACCGTCGGGCACGAGCGGATGAAATGGCCGGGGCCATGTCGATGTTTACGCAGGGCTTTGAAGGAGAACTGTTCAACCAACCCGGCACCCCGTGGCCGGAAGTGGATGTGACGTTAATTGATTTGGGTACACTGGCACGGGAAAACTATTCGGCACAGATGGCACTGGCGATGGTGTCATTGATTAACACCGTGAATAATCTGGCAGAACGTGACCAGTATCAGGACAGGGAACTGCAACTGGTGATAGATGAAGGCCATATCACCACCACCAATCCATTGCTGTCCCCTTATATGACCAAAGTCGTCAAAATGTGGCGTAAACTGGGGGCCTGGTTGTGGCTGGCCACGCAAAACCTCGCTGACTATCCGGATACGGCTGAAAAAATGCTGAATATGGCCGAATGGTGGTTGTGTCTCACGATGCCGCCGGATGAAGTGGAACAAATCGCGCGGTTCAAAAAACTCAACGAAGAACAAAAAGCCGTACTGCTTTCTGCCAGTAAACTCCCGCGTTGTTATACCGAAGGCGTGGTGCTGGCGAAAAAAATTGAAGCCCTGTTCCGGGTCGTGCCACCGAGCCTCTATCTGGCGCTGGGGATGACAGAGAAAGAAGAAAAGGCCGAACGGCGGGCATTAATGCGGGAACATCAGTGCAGTGAGCTGGAGGCGGCGGTGTTGGTGGCTAGGAGAATGGATATGGCACGGGGATTGAAGCTGGCATAAATATTCAGCCGTATTATCGGGTATATTGACTGAGAGAACGTTAAGCCTCTTACCTAAAAAACTGAGATAAAAACAAGAATGAAGAATGGTCAGCCAAATCATAGAAAAAAGAAACTTTATCGACGGATTAATACGAAGACCCATTTCGTTCTTCATCATCATGGTGGCGAATATCGATGGGAACGTTCAAAGCAAAAATTAGTCAGGGAGGATATGCCATATTTTTCATCTATGAAAGGAAAACAAAGACGTGGATTAGATTACACGCCGCTCTTTATGTTTTTACTGAGTAAAATCGGTGAGAAATGGGATGCTGTTCACAGCGAAGCCATTCAGCGACTGGACCGTCCTGAGCCTATATTTTGGATAGTTGCGTTACATGAGCATGAACAAAGGGATTATATCCGCTGTGGTGAATCAAGTTATTATAATGGACTATTTGTCGATGAATATGGTTTTTTGAGAACAGTTAATTCAAATCTGTCAGAAAATGATATACCTATCCTGTGCCAGTGTTGTACGCATACATTTAATGGGATCCCTATCCGCCGATGACTTAGCAATTTACTCGGAAAAAAGAATGTAAGTGTAACCTGCGAAGCACTTTTTCAGCCTGTTACCGCTTTTATCACTAATGAAAAGGATAGCAATCCGCGGAACATTTACTTCTCTAATATGTTTTTTATCCTTTGTATTTCCTGATTGAAGAACTGATCTTCAGTAAAATGACAAGAAAAGGCTTCGAGCATATGATTGATCAAGGATTTAATGTCGGAGCGGGTGAGCCGTTGCGGTTTAACCAAAATTTTGTAAGCTGCTGAAACCGCATTCAAGCTAATGCCATATTCATAACGACCGATCTCTATTGCTTCGATGATTTCGTCAGGTACGGTAGCAAAATTCATATCACCTGCTTCAGATTTTATCTGCATATAGAGCCAGACTTCTTCCAGAAAGTCTGATGGAAAATTATCCTGATACTGATTAACATAGTCGATAAATGTTTTTCTATAATACTCGGCATCGCCATCTCCTATTAAATCAATGTGCTCAGCAACTACTGTTCCTTGTATCCATGATTTCATACATTATCCTAATATGGATTGACAGAAAGACGCTGTATGTCAGATTTTGCATAGATTACAACAAAACAACCTTCTGCCAGAAAAGATGGTTTTGTTTTACTACAGTTATTGCCACTTTATGACAACAATAAAAAACCTTCCATAACGAGATTAAAATTATGGGTTTTTTTCGTATAGCGATCATTATAAGCGCATTGATTTTATGATTGTTGGTTTTTAATTTCCCCGAATCCGGGGAAATTAAAAAATGAGGAATTTTAGTGGTTGCTAATTATTCTTGAGAGGATAAGTTTACAACAATTCTTCCTCGGATTTTTCCATCCATGAACGTCGGTATCGTTGATAGCACTTGGTCAAGAGATATTTCAGAGCTTATTTTATCCAGCAATCTAGCATCAATAATGCTCGAAATTCGTTTCCAGGCATTAATCCGATCTTCATATGGTCGCATAACACTGTCTATGCCGGCTAATGTAATGCCACGCAAAATGAATGGAGCCACAGTGCTATTAAAATCCATACCCTGGGCTAATCCACAGGCGGCAACGGTTCCTCCATAAGCTGTACAGGCACATATATTCGCTAAAGTATGGCTACCAACACTATCAATAGCACCAACCCATCGCTCTTTCATTAATGGTTTTCCAGTTTCAGAGAGCTCTTTTCTATCAATGATTTCTGAAGCTCCAAGCGTGTTGACCAAATAGTCTGACTCTTCAGGACGTCCCGTAGAAGCGATAACCTGATAGCCCAGCCGAGAAAGTATTGCTATAGAAAAACTGCCTACACCACCATTTGCTCCGGTTACTAATACTTTTCCGCTATGTGGAGTGATGCCATGCTTTTCCAACGCGATCACTGAAAGCATGGCGGTATAACCTGCGGTGCCTATCACCATAGCTTGTTTTGGTGTTAAACCTTCAGGGAGTGGTATTAACCACTGGCTATTAAGTCGGGCAATTTGAGCTAACCCACCCCAATGTTTTTCCCCTACGCCCCAACCATTAAGTAAAACTTGATCCCCTTTTTTGTATTTGGGATTGGTACTGTCTATGACAGTGCCAGCAAAGTCTATTCCCGGAACCATAGGGAATTGACGCACTACTGGGCTTTTTCCTGAAATAGCTAATCCATCTTTATAATTAATTGAAGAATAACTAATTTTTATAGTAACATCGCCTTCGGGCAACTGTGATTCATTGATATCATTTACGGTGGCTCGATATCCATGCTCATCTTTTTGAATAAAAATGCCTTTAAACATACATTTTCCTTATATTTTAATAAATCTGCTGATTTTGTTTACAAATAACATTAGCGTCTTTATCGTTTATTTTATTTTTAGACTGAGTAGTGTTTTTTAGCTGACATACTAATGTTGAACCATAGTCATTATTTTTTTCATGAGACATACTTCTTGCCCACACAGTAACATGCGCTGATTCCTGAGGATTAATTTCACAATTTTCCTTCAAATTAAATGCATGAATAGAATTTCGTGGAATATAAAGGAGTTCATCTTTAGTGGGAGTTGTTGATAGCCAGTAATGGCTAACATTCATTGTTGTTGCACCATTAAACTCCAGTGTACGGCTGTTTGAATTTTCATTAATCACATTAAATAATTTATTATTTTTTCCAACAATAAATTGTTGAATTGAATTTAAACAACGAGGTTCACGGATTGTATAATATATCTCAGGATTATTATGGAAATGATAAGGATAAAAGGAATCCATAGCTTGGACTGTCATGCCTATTTCAGCACCAACGGGTTCACCATTGATTGTATCTATCTGTAATAATCCCCAATGTCCCATAATTTCACCATAAGCATACCCACCTCTGAAAGCCTCTTCACCTGCATTTATAGAGTGTTCTTTGTTGTTTGAATATAAAGGAACCCAGCCCACACTTGCCCATAAATTAGGTAAGTTGGTGGCACTGATATCGTAGGGAAAGCTTGTTGGCATCTTAATCGCTTTTCCTGTGACCATTTTATAAAAATTGTTATAAAATCTTATTCCTGCCATTTTTAAACTGTCGTTAGAAATACTTGAATAATAGTCTTTCAATGAGGGTCTATTTAGCCACTGTGCTACGGGTGATGCCTGTTTCAGTTGTTCACTAGGACTATATAATTCTTTTGCATTTTTTTGTGGTGTAAAGCATTTAAACGCTTTATCCTTATTATTTATGACAGTGTAAACATGTTTAACTAAGCGTTGCATATCGACGTTATCCATAATGCATTGACGTGTAGGCCCAGTTAATTGTGGTGTATTTGTTTCTATAACAGATATAGCAGAATTGAGACATTGACTATCAGTTGATGTTGTGATCGACTTGACATAACCCTCCAGATATTTTATAGACTCATCCCAAAGTAAATTTACAAGTTTCATTTCTTCTGGAGTATAATTAGGCTGAGTTGTTAAACATTTAAATTCAGCGTTATTTATTTCATTTTTATCAATGAAATTTGGAAGGTCAATAGAAAATGCACTTGTTGAACACAAACTCGATAAGAGAATAAACTTCTTCATAACTAACTCTTTTTATAATGTTAAATAACTTAAACTCATTTTATCAAAAAACAAATAATTTAGACCGGCTGTCTATAAAAAGACAAAAAAATTAACGCGGTAAATTGGTAATAAATCCATCAATAAAAATGTTTAATGGGCTTGCTTCTTTGGTTAATTTAGCTCTCATTACTGCACCTTCCCAGCCAATCCAAAAAAAAGAAGCAAGCTTTTTGCAGTCAGCAATAGTGGAAAGTTCACCAACTTTTTGTGCTTCGATTAAACAGGCCTCTATTTTATCCTGCCAATCATTCATAATATTACTTAAGATATTCCTATATCCTTCAGGCAGGGTAGTGACTTCCTGACTCAGATTGCCAACTAAGCAGCCACGCTCAAAATGGTATTTTGCCATGCCATTTTTAGCATCTTCATAAAACGCATATATTCTATTTAAAGGGGATAGTAAGCTATTATTTAAACAATTATCTAATTTATTAGAGAAGTATCGAGCATAGCTAGCCATGACCTCACGGCCAAAAGACTCTTTACTATCAAAATAGTAATAAAATGAGCCTTTCGGAACGCCAACTTTTTTCAATATTCCTTCAATATCTGAAGTCATATATCCTCGTTCGGTGAGCATTTCTATTCCACTGTGGATAAGCGCATTTTTGGTATCAATATTATTTCTTGGGTGCTTAGGTGGCCGCCCTCTGCGTGGTTTTTCTTCTGAGTGATTCATGATTATCTATTGATAAAATTAGTTTTTGCAAAATATAGACTAACTGTCTATAAAAATCTAGCAATTTATGGGTATCCACTTTTTTCACTTTAGTGAAAACTAATTAATTACTGACTATGATGAAGTGTTTCTTCAGTCTAGTCCGATGTTTTGTAGAGTGGACTATTTATTATGTGGAAGTCAGGGATACAGTTTTGTTTGGGAATAACGGTATCATTATCAGTTCATGCCAACACAGTGGTTTATACTGACAGCCAACATACGCCCACTCACCTCACCCCCGAAACACGGGTCGTCTGGCTGGATGCGGCTGAACAACAGCAAAAGCAAATCTTCTCTCAGCTTTCTACTGATCCCCAGCAAGCCGCTGTTCAGGCACAGGCAATACTGCAATCCCCCCAATGGCGTCAGCAGGAACAACAACTGATCAAGGCTTACCGTGCTGTGGTGCAGGCCTGGCAATCCGGCGTGCAGAAGTATCCGGCCGTGGTCTTTGATGATAGGGAGGTGGTGTATGGCACGGCGGATGTGGCAAAAGCCCTCGCACTCAGGGAGCAACATCAGCCATGAGTCTTCAACGTGTGACGTTTCCTGCACTCATCACCCTGATAGCGGCATTTTCCCCGATGACACAGGCTTCCATCAATACGGCTCAGATTGTTGCCGGCAGTCTCTCGCCCTCCTGCATTCAGTGGCGGGTCAGTGGCCTCTGTTACTGGCTGCTCTGTGGCCTGCACGGTTGTACGGTGAAAACCTCGGTGAAGGTGACCCATTATCTCCCTGAAGCGGTGGTATCCACCTATCACGCCTCCGGTGGCAATCCATGGACAGAAATGGCACAGGTCAGTCAACTCGCCGGTGGCGTGGAAAATACCGTGACCGGGGCGTTATCCCATCTGAACGCCGGCGGGGGTAACCACAATGTCCAGATTGCCGGGCAACGGCGTACCAGTCTGCGTTTCAGCTATGCTGATGCCATCGGGCATCCGGCAACTAACCTGATTGGCGGACAAATCCCCGGCTATTCGTGTCGCAGTGCCGCCACCCCGCTGATGCCTTATTTTCTCAGTACGCTGGATTCGGTGGCGTGGCGCTCTGGATTGCCGGAATCATTCTATCCGGAAGCCCTGATACCCGGTCAGCGGGAGCTGGGCAGCCAGATGGCTGGCACTATGTGGGGCAATATTTACCCGCGCTCAGGATTTGTCAATCAGACCGATGATGACAAGGCATCTGCCGTGGTCGCACAGCGGGTTGCGGATATCATCACCCGTATAGGGCAACCCCATGTTTATCAGACATTAAAAGGCACCCGCACTGACGGTTACTGGCCACCTGAATCGGTCACCGAAAACACCGGTAGCAAAAATCATCACTGGCAGCGGTTATCACCGACGTTAAGTCAGTCCTGCGCCGTGTTTCCGGACGGGGAACATACGGCGGCTCGCAATGGCAATCAGGCCTATGCCCTGTGGCAGCCTTACAGTTGTTGCCAGCGGCGCGGACAGCGTTTTCTCAGCAGTACGGATATCTGAAAAAGGGATAAATCATGATGAAAATAAACATGTTATGGCTGATAGTCGGTGGACTGGTCATCGCGTCTGCGCAAGCTAACGCCACAGGATTATCCCTGACATTACCGCAGGTGAACCGCAGTGCACTGGGCTATGGGGCAGACGCCAGCGGTGCGGTGTCCGATACGCTGTTCTATACCCTGGGGGGTGGTTCGGTGATTTCTGAACCGGCCAGTCGCAGTGGCTCTGCCACACTTGGCGGGTTGGAGTTGGGCTGGCGCTCAGATTTGATGTGCGGCAATTTTGACCTGAAAGCCACGGTCAGCAATCAGTTGAACGGGATTACGGCCGGGTTCAAGAACCTGATGAGTGATGTCATTCAGGGTGCCACCGGTGCGGTGGCCAGCCTGCCTGCGATGATTATCCAGCGGGCCAATCCGGGACTGTATGACATGCTGACTAACGGGGTGTTGCAGGCTAATGTGGCGTTCGACAAAGCCCAGTTCAACTGTCAGGCGATGGTCAATAAAATGATGGATTTTGCACAAAATAATAAATGGACGCAGTCAGCGGCCTTGCAGGAATACAAAAGTCTGGTTAACGGCGGGGATGGTGATGCGGTGCGTGTCAATAACGCCGGCAGCAAAGCCACCGGTGCCGGCGGGCATCCGTGGATTGGCGGGCAACGGCAGGGGGGCAAGGGACAAAATGCCATTCGTCCGACCCGGGATTTAGCCAGGGCGGGTTTTAATATGATGAATCAGTTGCCGGTATTGAGCCAGTCGTTGGTCAGCAGCCTGAAGTGTGAAGGCAGTGCCTGCCGTAAATTCAGTAATGCGCAAGAAGCAGCCGAGGCCGTGGTCAGCGTACTGGGTGACCGGGTCATCCGTACCTGTGCTCAGGCGGCAGACTGCACCAGTGGTGGCGAAAAGCACCAGCCGGGCACCACCGTGGCGGGTACGGGCTTTGCCCCGATGCTGGAAGCTCATACCCAAACCAATACGGAACAACTGGTCAAGCTGGTCAGCGGTACGGAAAAACCGACGATGGTCAATCTGGCGAAACTGAAAACCGGCAGTCTGACGGTAACCAAAGGCGTCATTCAGGCGTTGCAGCGCGACCCGGACCGGGCTGCCCTGACGGGACGTTTAGCGGGAGAGCTGGCGATGGCGGAAACAGTCGAAACTGCGTTACTGATGCGCCGGATGCTTATCACCGGCATGTCCGAACCCAATGCGGCAGCACAGTCCGAAGCGCTGGCTGAAGGGGAACGCCGGATTGCCGCGCTGGACCGGGAAATTGATGCGCTGAAGAATGAAATGCAGCTGAAACAGGCCCTGTCCCGTAATGCCATCCTGACCATTATTGAGCGGGACACCCAGCGCATCAACATGCATCCGCAAAAACAAGTGCCGGACAGCACCGATGCGCGTTTTTACCAGTTGGAAACCCCGAGCCGTGAGCGCAGGTAAGGCGGATGATGACAGAGAAACATTCAATATTCAGAAAAGGTGCCGTGTTATCACTGCTCATCGTGTTGGTGATGGGCATCACTTTGGCAACAGGCTGGGTCGGGCTGCATCAGGCAGAAAAACTTCACCGCATTCACCACTGGGTGACCGAAACCGGGGGAGTCTGGTTAATCTGGCGGTCAGGCCTGTATGCGGTACTGAGCTGGGGAGGTCAGAAAGTCTGGCAAAGGGTGAAACATCTGCCGGAATATCGCGCAATGTTGATACGGATGATGATGGCCAGCCTGCTGTTTATCCTGCTGGGTGAGTATGCCTTGTCAGGCACTATTGAGGAGATACGATGACAGCCAACAGCTATCTGGAATATTTTCTGACACTACTCGGCTGGGTCATCAACAATGGCCTATGGCACATCCTGATTGCGACCGGATTGTTTACGCTGCCGTTAGTGGTAAAAGTGATTTCGGTCTGGCTGAAAGTCAGGGAGTGTGGCGAAGAAGACGGTCAGGCCGGGTTACAGTCGCTGGCCCGGATTGAAAACACCCTGTATAGCGCGTTCTTCGTGATGGTGGTATGTTGTGTGCCGCTGGTCAATGTCAGCCTGACCACCCTTCAGTACGATACTTCCCGTGCCAAAAGCTGTGGCACCTGGATACCGACAGCGCCGGATAGCAGTGGCTATGCGCCGGTGATGTCCAGCCTGAACAACCAGACCGCGGCTGTGCCGCTCTGGTGGGCGGTGGTGCACCGGTTATCCAAGGGACTGACACAGGCGGCGGTGGCGTCCATTCCTTGTCGGCCGGATCTGCGGCAACTGCGCTTTGACGTGCAGCACACCCGCATCAGCAACCCGGCCCTGGCGGCGGAATTGCAGGATTTTACCCACGATTGCTATGCTTTAGCCCTGTATCAGTGGAAACAACGCGATCAGGAACACACGACCGATCCGATTATCCTGAATGATATCGGCTGGCTGGGCAGCCGCACGTTTTTAGCCGGGGATTACCGGACGCTGCAATCCCGCCTCCCCCGGGCGGATTTTCCGTGGCAGGAGAGCCGGGATAACGGGCGGCCTTATACCGGGCAGGGCGGATACCCTACGTGTCAGGTCTGGTGGTCAACCGCTCAAACCGGTCTGAAAGATCGGGTACTGGCGCAGGCCGATCCGGGGTTGTGGTTGCGCCTGTCAGCGACACTGAAAATACTGGGTAAAAACACGCCGGCTTATCAGGAAGCGGTGATCCGCCGTCTGGTCAGCCCGGTGAACCTGACGATTTCTCAGGAGGGCTATGTCTACGCAGGCTATGGCGGTAATGCCGATCCCACCTTGTTGGATGGCGCTAACCGCATCGGCACTTCCGCAGGGGCTTTATTGGGTGGATTACTCAGTATGCCGATGTTCGATGCGGTACGTCAGGCGTTGCCGATGATGCAGGCGGTGATCCTGATGGCGTTGTATATCCTCATACCGCTGATTGTGCTGTTTGCGGCCTATGAGTTTAAGACCATCTTTACGCTGACGTTTGTGATTTTCGCACTGAATTTCCTGACCTTCTGGTGGGAACTGGCGCGCTGGCTGGACAGCCATTTACTGGAAGCCCTGTACGGCTCAGACACCCACAGCCTGTTTAATCTGGCGGGTATTCAGAACACCTCGGATGATTTAATCATGGGGCTGGTGATGGGGACACTGTTTATTGTCCTGCCGATGGTTTGGCTGGGGGCATTAGCGTGGGCCGGGGTACGCATGGGTGATATGGCCGGAATGATGAGTCAGGGCGTAGGGCAGGTCAGGCAATCTGCGGGTATGTTTGGACAGCTGGTGATGCAGAAGATGATGTCTAAAGGAAAGTAATCAGATTTACTCTTTAAAACTTAAGGGGCAGGATACTGCGCCTTAAGTTGAGTCTGAATTTTATATTTTCCTTTTTTTAATCTATTGATAATTATTTCGATAATTTAAATAAGTTATGTTGAAGCGTTAATGTTTTAATTTATTCACTGTTGAATTTAGGCCTTGTGTGCACATAATTCACACAGCGCTTATGATCTGTATCACAAAACAATAAGTTATTGAATGTTATTTCAGTTAATGTGGCATATATATAAAGTGATATACTTCCATGTTATATCGATATCCTCTTTAGGGTAGTAGACGATATTTAATATAGAAGCCTCAAGGGTTGCAACCCTTGAGGCTTCGCTGCTTATTTTTACGCAAAAAATAATGTGTAAAAACCGTTAATCATAAATCTTACCTGCTGTGTCTATATGCTGAATATTTCTTGGAATATGTATTTTTATTATTGTTTACAATTGGAAAGTCTATTTGGTTGATTTTACTTAAATGTTAAGGTTAGTTATTTCGTTATTGAATTAATAATGAAAATAGTTAAATTAGAACGCATTTAATGAGCTGAGAAATGGATTGAAAAAAGTGACGAACGATGCTAATGAAAAGGGTAAGAGCAGGAAGAATAAAAAAGACACTGACTATTTTATCCCTTACAGAACAACGTATGATTTACGTTTAAGTAAAAGGGAGCCTAATTTAATCAACATACTGAGACAGGTTCAAGGCTATGAATATGGTTTTTTTACCGTGTTGGGTGTTCGCCCTTGGTCTCAGCGGAGTGGTGGGAAAAATAATTCCATCTATGTCGTCAGATGCCGGTGCGGTAAATATGCGGTCAGAACATTAAAAGCGATTAGAAATCCGAATAATGTTAATGACATGTGTGTGCATTGCCAGCACCTGTTTAATCGAAGGCGTAAAGAAATCTTTCACACGACAGGAGACGATGTGGATTTGTCAGAACTAACCGGAATTAAATGTAAAATACCTTTGGAAATAAAAGAATAAGAAAACAGTGTAATGCTTCTGGATGAATTTTTAGAAATATGCTTTATTTTCTATACGTGAGGGGAGCTTATTTTCACAGTAGTGGATCATTGAAAAAAATGATACTTTTAGGGGCGGAACTTAGAATAATTATCAAATTTATGATGATGCTATAAGATTAACTACCGGAAGAATATGAAGATCTTCCGGCATTTAATCAAGGTGGTTTTCTTGTTTTTTTATTAGAGGGAGATGTTTTCCAACCTATTAATATTCCCGATTCTCCACAGATTTTGTTTATTTTATCAAGTTCAGAATCTTCTACCTTCCATAACCAAAGCTCATTATTTAATTTTATTAATGAACCATTTTTATCATCGCTTAATATCCATTTTTTCAATTTTACATTTCCGACTTTAGTTTCAAAATGAACATTATTTATTATGTTGTAAGGATAAATCATCCTTAGCATACTATTATTATACCGCTCTTTTCCATTAAATCTGCCCGGTGTCTCTTTTTTAAAAAGAGTAGGATTCTCATATGAGTACAGACTTACAAGATTATTTCCGCCTGCATAATAAAATGCCTTTGTTACACTATCAGTATTATAGATAATACCATAAGATAAACTCACTTTTTCAATTAACAACTTAATAAATGAAAGAATTTTTTCATTGTTACTATTTTCGTTAGGGATTTGCGCATCTATATGAAAAAAACCGCCAAATTCATTAGTTACATAACCAAAGGAAGACAACCAAGGCTTATGATCGCCTTGTTCACAATACATTCTAAAAGAGGTTGATTTTTGATCTAAAATTCTATCTTTCAGCTCGGAAAATGAGACTTCTATTAGTTCATGATCGCCGGTATGATCACCATTTTCTATATATTTAAAATATCCTATACTGGTAATGGGAATTTCAAAAATACTAAAGAACAAACTACCTAGTTCATAAGCGATAAGTGGCGGTAATGTGTTTGAATTATATATTGCTATACCTGTATACATAATTTCTACCTATATACTTGATATCAAGCTATCTAACATCGATTTCATATCCTTAGCTTTATATGGCTGTTCAAAAACTAAAATTTGGGTTACTTATAGATTCTTGATTGTGTGATTAATATTTATTGTTCTTTTATATTGGTTTTGGAATAATAAATACTGATGAATACACTCTTAATCATATTGATTAAAGCCAGAAGATAAAAATATCATTCTGGCTTAGTTACTAACTCTAACTACATTAAATTCTGTAATGTACTGGCATTCATGGTAATTTCCTTTTTACTCTTTTTCTACTACTTCCGATATCATACCCATAATCTATATCATATTCTTTAAATGCATCATCTGACTTTATTAATTTTAATCCTGCTATTCTTTCTTTTTTGAGTTTTTCAGCTGCTATCTCAGAAAGAAAAATATAACCGGATAATAAAGTTCTATCTATAGAGAAAACATCATAATTTAATACATTTTCATTAAAAACTAGCTTGTGTGGCATTAAAGAACCAAATCTATCTTCTTCTAATTCCGATTTTTCTAAATCAAGGAGGTTATCCTTTTGTGTAAGATACATATAATTCATGTCATTCCTGATGATTTCACCATTATTAATAGCGGTTGCTAATAATTTTCTATGAAAAAAATCAGTTATTCTGAAAGATGTTAAAAGTTCAAGAAATGAATCTGACATGATATGACCATGTCCATCTTTATAGTAATTGAATTTCAAAGCGCCGATATTCTGACCGCACAATAAAAACAACTCATTAGGGCATTTAGGGTCTTTCATATAATAGGGAAAGGAATGCTTTGAACCTTCATAATCCCAATTTTCATTCACTTGCTTATTTGTATCGACAATAGCATGAAGATACCGTGGAATGAGAGAAGATTTATAATCATTCATTAACACATAGTAATTCATTAATTTAATCTCTTGCATGTATTAGTAGGGACATTTCCTGACCAAATCCTATTTTTCATCTCCATTTGAACTTTTCTTATTCTATCCCTTGCTTCTCGTTCAGTGATTCTTTGATTTTCATCTTGGTGCTCATATGCAGCTTTTATTGCTACAATCTTAGCATCTACCTGTCCAGAATATGTATTATGATTACTGCTATGGAATACTTTCATTCCTTTGCCAACATCATCCTGCATTGCTTTTTTACTGCCGGGGATATGGATACCATTTTCCACTGAGTTCATTCTTCCGCCAATACCAATTTTGTCCAAAAATTCTTGATGTTTTGTCCAGGTATCAACAGGAATGACATGGTGAGCAGATAATCTGTCGCCTACTTTCCCTGCCATTGCCTTATCCAAAATACTGCTATTTGATAATCCGTAGGGATCGACCCAGCCTGTGGGATTATATACATACCCATAAGGATTCAATCCACCCTTTAAATTCAGAGGGTCGGGTGTTAAGTATTGTCCATTTTCAGGATCATAGTAGCGGAAACGATTATAGTATAGTCCGCTTTCTTCATCCTCATACTGGCCCATGAAACGTAGATTACAGCTGACGTGATAATCCGCATCATTGGAAGCGCTGACTTGGGAACGTTCAGCCTTACCCCATGTGGTCAGCCTCTGTGCCCATACCAGTCCGCCTTCTTCGTTTAACATCTCGCGCGGTGTGCCCTGATGGTCACTGACAATATAGTGTAACTTTCCGCACTCAAAACGTGCTGACGGCGTCAGTGCGCCCGGTTCGTAGATCCAGCGGATACGTTGCGCTGCTGCGGGGGTCCCATCGGCATACAGAGGCGTTTCTTCGATAAGTTGGTCACCGCTCCACAGATAATCCTGCCCCATAATTGTGTTGGATTTAACACTGAGATCCGGCTTGCCATTGAGCCAGCGTTGTAAATTGGCCGCGGCCAGTTTTCCATCGTGTACTTTCAGTTTACGAATTCTTCTCCCGAAAGCATCATAGCGATAATGCCAGCGCGAGCCGTCCGGGGTTTCACATTGCGTCAATTGATTCAGCACATCCCAACGGTAGCGCCACACTTGTGGCCGGAAACCGTCAAGTTGCTCGGTTTTTTCAATAAGCCGCCCGTTAGTGTCATAACGGTAGCGAATATTGCCGTGCTGCACGACACGACCGGCTTTCTGTCGTTGCGTGATGTGGGTGATTGCGCCGTGAGCATCCACGGGAATATGCTGGCTTAAGTTGCCATTGGCATCATAACTGAACTGCTCTTCATACGGGCGCGCGCCCTGATACCGGGTCTGGGTTATCTGACCGTTGGTATTGTAGCGGTAACGGGTCTGTCCCCAGCGACCATCATCAACCACCCGGAGGTTGTACGCCCGGTCATATTGCCAGCTACGGTTGACCGCCGTGGCCTGTGGCGGAAAATGGGGATTGTTTTGTTGCAGGGTTTCCCGGAACAGGGCGGTTGCCCGTCCGGCTGACTGATGAGACAGCAAACCCGATGCGGTATAGCGGCTGGCCAGAATAAAGCCGTGGGCGCTTTCCCGCACTATTTCTTGCCCTAGTGGATCATGCTGTAAAGACAACGGGCTGTGTTGGTTAAACTGAAAATGGTTTAACCCGCCCAGCCGGTTATACCCAAAATGCAGCGTATCATCACCCAGTGTTTCTGCAACAGGCAGGTCGTTGAGGCCATCCCATTCATGCGCGATTTCACGCCCGTTCAGACGCTCACTTATCAGATGCCCGGCCTCATCATAGTCGAATTCCACCACCGCATCCGCTGAGACAGCCCGGGTCATCCTGCCTTTTGGGTCGTAGGTATAGGCCGTCTCGGCCTGCAAGGTCGTGTCTAGTTTTCCGGCCTGCCAGTATTCCTGCCGTAAAATCTGGTCTTTGGCATTATAACAAACACGAATGAGCTGACCGTTGGGATAGCGTGTCAAGGTGCGGCGGCCGGCTCGATCATAGGTATAGTCGATCGTGCGTCCGGTAAAATCGGTTTCACGGATAATTTGTCCGGCTAAATCCCGCTCATAGCGATACGTTTCACCGGTGGCCATCGTTACGCGGTTCAGGCGAATTAAGCGATCATAACCAAAATGCAGGACGGTCCCATCCGGACGGGTAAGCTGAGTCAGCAGGTCAAAGGCGCCATAAGTATAACGGGTGATATTTCCCTCACCGTCGGTGATTGAAGTGACCCGGCGCTCATTATCATAGTCGATATGCTGTTTTACCCCGTCCGGCAATTCAATTTCTGTGACGCTGCTTTCCGGACTGGCATGGAATGCACAGTGCTGATAACGGGTTTGCTGACCCAGTGCATCGGTCATACTCCGTAGCCGCCCCAGCCCGTCCTGCTCATAGCGGGTGGTATAGCCGTTGGGCGCCAGAACACCATGAAGCCGGTGCTGTTCATATTCATAACGCCATTGGGTACCATCAGGCAGTACCCGCCTGAGGATTTCACCATGCTGGTTGTAACGGTATTCTTCCAATCGCCCCTGTGGGTCGGTCACGGCATCCAGTGCGCCCTGATCGCTGTAGTGAAAAAGCCATTTTTTGCCATCCGGCAGTTTGGCCTGCACCAGTTGACCGTATTCATCATAATCGTAGACAAACACCTCACCGGAAGGCTGTATCAGTTGGGTCAGTTCCCCGTGGGGCGTATATTCGAACTGTGTTTTTCTGCCCAGGGGATCGGTTTCTGACAGTTGATGACTCAGATCCCACTCCAGCACGGTTTCCCGCCCCAGTGGGTCAACTTTACGGGTGATCTGACCGTCTTCATTGTACCAATAGCGGGTACACCCACCTTCCGCATCCAGATAAGTGGTGACTTTGTTAACATCATCATACAAAAAACGATCCTGCCAGTAACCTTGCGGGGTGCTGACCGAGACCACCCGCCCCCGGTTGTCATACCCCATCCTGACATCCGTTGAATCTGTGTCATACCAGCGGGTCATCGCGCCACGGGGATCGTATTCGTGCCACAGGTGACTGAACTGAAACGAATGGCATTCTGACAGATAATGTTGAGCGTTATACTGACAGGTGACCAGTGTCTGGCGCAGTGCTTCAGTCAGGTATTCGACAGAAGCCAGCCGGTTCTGGTTGTAGTCCAATAACAGGCGATAACCATCGGAATGGATAACCTGTGACAGCCGGTATTGTTGCTCCCCGAAGGGATCATCATAATGGAAGGTGATGTGGTTATTGTGGCGGTCACGGATCGCAGACAATAACCGTTTATCGCCTGCCGGCTGTTCAAAACTCTGCGTTAATTGGGTCTGACGATCAAACAGGTGCAACCCGCCCGTTAAAGAGCCAAACAGCAGATAATGTCCGGCATGCAGGTTAACTGAGAACACGTTTTCATCCGGCGTATGGAAGGTGTAAACCACCCCATCCGCATCGGTAAAATGGGTGGCTTCCCCCTCCCGTTTCAGGTGTTGTGACCAGTCATCAGACCACTTAGGACCGAACAGGCCGGAAAAATTTTCGGTTGAACGGTAAGTGCGGGTCAGTGACAGCGGCAGGGTGCCGGGCAGGGAGAGCATCGGCCACTGTTGCAGGAAGTCGCCCGTGGCCATATCCACCGGGTCACTACAGGTATCGTTGTCGTTCGGCTTTTTACTTTTTTTCTGCGTGGAGGCTTTCGGCTTATCCGATTTTGTGACGCCTTTTTTATTGCGT
>NZ_CAWNQF010000002.1:0-12190 GCF_963876465.1 Xenorhabdus sp. KK7.4 | reverse complement strand
GCATCAAAACATTGTGAATGCGATGAGCGCTAATCGGGTTGCTTAAATGCAACCCAAATCGATGTTTGTTGGATGAAATCACGGTTTTTACACAGTCTGGGTACAATGAAGACGGTCAAATCACCCGTAAAGTTGACCCGCTGGGTCGGGAAACTGTGCTGGAATGGGATCTGAGCCATCAACTGTCAGAAACTGATCCCCTGGGCAGAAAAACGCTGTTCGAATACACGCCCTACGGGGAACTGACCCAACTAATACAGCCTTCTGGTGAGATGTTTGTCTACGATTATGATGAATACGGTCAACTGGTGCAGGCCAAACTGCCGGATGGCAAAAAATGGCTTTTTCACTACAGCGATCTGGGCGCACTGGATGCCGTGACCGACCCGCAGGGGCGATTGGAAGAATACCGTTACAACCAGCATGGTGAAATCCTCAGGCGGGTGCTGCCTGATGGTACCCAATGGCGTTATGAATACGAACAGCACCGGCTTCATGGTGTTCTGGCGCCCAACGGCTATACCACCCGCTATGAGCAGGACGGGCTGGGGCGGCTACGGAGTATGACCGATGCACTGGGTCAGCAAACCCGTTATCAGCACTGTGCATTCCATGCCAGTCCGGAAAGCAGCGTCACGGAAATTGAATTGCCGGACGGGGTAAAACAGCATATCGGCTATGATAATGAGCGGCGGGTCACTTCAATCACCGACGGTGAGGGACACATCACCCGTTATAGCTATGGCGCCTTTGACCTCCTGACTCAGCTTACCCGCCCGGATGGGACGGTTCTGCATTTTGGTTATGACCGCTTAATTCGCCTGAACAGCGTGACGATGGCCACCGGTGAAACGTATCGCTATGATCGGGATTTAGCCGGACAAATTATTCGTGAAACCGATTTTACCGGACGCACGATCGACTATACCTATGATCGAGCCGGCCGCCGAACCCTGACACGGTATCCCAACGGTCAGCTCATTCGTGTTTGTTATAATGCCAACGACCAGATTGTACGGCAGGAATACTGGCTGGCCGGGAAATTAGACACGACCTTGCAGGCTGAGACGGCCTATACCTACGACTCCAAAGGTCGGATGACCCGGGCCGTCTCTGCGGATGCAGTGGTGGAATTCGAATATGACGAGGCCGGGCATCTGATAAGTGAGCGTCTGAACGGACGTGAAATCGCGCATGAATGGGATGGCCTCAACGACCTGCCTGTTGCAGAAACGCTGGGTGATGATACGCTGCATTTTGGTTATAACCGAATGGGCGGGTTAAACCGTTTCCAGTTTAACCAACACAGCCCGTTGTCTTTACAGCATGATCCGTTAGGACAAGAAATAGTACGGGAAAGTGACCAAGGCTTTATCCTGGCCAGCCGCTATACCGCATCGGGTTTACTGTCCTATCAGTCAGCCGGACGGGCAACCGCCCTGTTCCGGGAAACCCTGCAACAAAACGATCCCCATTTTCCGCCACAGGCCACGGCAATCAACCGTAGCTGGCAATATGACCGGGCGTACAACCTCCGGGTGATTGATGATGGCCGCTGGGGACAGACCCGTTACCGCTACAATACCAACGGTCAGATAACACAGACCCGGTATCAGGGGGGACGCCCGTATGAAGAGCAGTTCAGTTATGATGCTAATGGCAACTTAAGCCAGCATATTCCCGTGGATGCGCACGGCGCAATCACCCACATCACGCAACGCCAGAAAGCCGGTCGTGTCGTGCAGCACGGCAATATTCACTACCGTTATGACACCAACGGGCGGCTCATTGAAAAAACTGAGCAGCGTGACGGTTTCCGGCCACAAGTGTGGCGCTATCGTTGGAATGTGCTGAATCAATTGACCCAATGTGAAACCCCGGACGGCTCGCGCTGGCATTATCGCTATGATGCTTTCGGGCGAAGAATTCGTAAACTGAAAGTACACGATGGAAAACTGGCCGCGGCCAATTTACAGCGCTGGCTCAATGGCAAGCCGGATCTCAGTGTTAAACCCAACACAATGATGGGGCAGAATTATCTGTGGAGCGGTGACCAGCTTATCGAAGAAACGCCAATTTACGCCGATGGCACACCGGCAGAAGGTCAACGTATCCGTTGGCTCTATGAACCCGGTTCATTAACTCCATCAGCCCGTTTTGAGCAAGGCAAGCTCCACTATATCGTCAGTGACCATCAGGGCACCCCACGCGAGATGCTGAACGAGGAAGGTGAGCTGGTCTGGGCACAGCGGCTGACCACATGGGGTAAGGCGGAACGTTCCCAAGTCATCGCTTCCAATGATGCAAATTATCACGTCAACTGTAATCTACGTTTCATGGGCCAGTACGAGGATGAGGAAAGTGGGTTATACTATAACCGCTTTCGGTATTATGATCGGGAGACAGGACAGTACCTGACGCCAGACCCTCTGAATCTGGCGGGTGGATTGAATCCATACGGATATGTGCACAATCCAACTGGTTTAATTGACCCATTCGGGTTAGAAGCCTGTCCTGAAAAATTTGCACGATATAAGGATTATCGACAACAAGGCTATACCGCGTTAGAGGCAAGTAAACTCTCTAAAGGTGATCCAAATATTTTGTACCATTATACTGATAACAAAGGACTTGAAGGCATATTAAGTTCACAAAAATTACACCCATCCTTAAAAGCCAACAATCCCAAAGATGCTAGGTATGGTGATGGTCAATATTTTTCAGATATATTGCCTAAATCAAAAAGAAATGGTCAATTATCTCATTCCTTCTTAGGTATTCCCTATCAGGGTAGAAAATTTGAAAACTATATAGCAATTGATGTTAGAGGGTTAAATGTTGTTAATGGTAGGGAAGGAGTTTTTGTGAATTTGAGTAAAGAACCTCTTGATATATCAGGAAGAATAATCGGTTTTGGGAAAAATATGAAATGACATATATAAAAGTGTATTGGAAGCATAATGATGATGACTATCCATTTGAAATATATAGCGAATTGGATGAGGATAGGTATGAAATAAGGAAAATTGAAATTTTCCTTAATGGAAAAGTTAGTTATGCTCAAGAGGATAAAACTACAGGAAGTACTATATTGGGTGAAGTTCCAGTTCCTGAAGTAAATGAAATAAATGAAGATACTGAATTTGAAGCTTTTAATATAACTAAAGAAGAATTTAATTCTCTATGGATTAAATACTCCCAGCTTTAATTGAGATATTAAACATAGTATTAGAGGGGTAATACCCCTCTAATTAATCTTATTTAAATTATCCCTCATTATAATCGCCAATCAGTTTACTCATTATCAGCTTCATTTCACTGAACTAATTTTACTGGCTCTGGTACTATTGTCTGATACAGTGGGTACCACTGCGAATGGTGTGGATTATCATGTTAACTGCAACCTGCGCTTCGCCAAACAGTATGAAGATAAAGAAAGCCGATTATACTATAATAGTTTTCAATATTATGATGGAGGAAGTGGGCAATATTTAGTGCCGATCCTATAGGATTGCTGGGTGGATTTAATCCATACTCTTATATTCATAATCCAACAAACTTTATAGATCCACTGGGATTAGCGCCTTGTCCTGTAAGAGAAGTTAACGGAGCCAAAATTTATGGTACAGAACAAAAAGATAAAACACCGGGCCATGACCAATTTTCAGAAGTCATAGCGAATAAACTTGCTATGAGTGGTAATATTTGAAAAGATTTATTTAAATAGGTCTTATAGTTTTGCTCATGGCACCGGGACTTCAGGAAGAAGACCAGATATTATGGCCGTTGATGTTAATGGTAAAGTTCATTCAATTGAACTAGCCTCAAAGACTGACATGGGCAAGAAATTACCAACATTAACCACACGTAATGAAACAGCTATGGGTAATTTACCTACCAATAAGCAAGGTGAAATCTTAGTTTTTGAACATACATATAAAGCTAAGGATATGAAATCGATGTTAGATAGCTTGATATCAAGTATATAGGTAGAAATTATGTATACAGGTATAGCAATATATAATTCAAACAAATTACCGCCAATTATCGCTTATGAACTAGGTAGTTTGTTCTTTAGTGTTTTTGAAATTCCTATTACCAGTACAGGATATTTTAAATATATAGAAAATGGTGATCATACCGGTGATCATGAACTAATAGAAGTTTCATTTACCGATCTGAAAGATAGAATCTTAGCTCAAGAAGCAACCTCTTTTAGAATGTATTGTGAACAAGGCGATCATAAGCCTTGGTTGTCTTCCTTTGGTTATGTCACTAATGAATTTGGCGGTTTTTTTCATATAGATGCGCAAATCCCTAACGAAAATAGTAACAATGAGAAAATTCTTTCATTTATTAAGTTGTTAATTGAAAAAGTGAGTTTCTCTTATGGTATTATCTATAATACTGATAGTGTAACAAAAGCATTTTATTATGCAGGCGGAAATAATCTTGTAAGTCTGTACTCATATGAAAATCCGACTCTTTTTAAAAAAGAAATACCTGGTAGATTTAATGGAAAAGAGAGATATAATAATAGTATACTAAGGATGATTTATCCTTACAACATAATAAACAATGTTCATTTTGAAAATAAAGTCGGAAATGTAAAGTTGAAAAAATGGATATTAAACGATGATAAAAATAGTTCATTAATAAAATTAAACAATGAGCTTTGGTTATGGAAGGTAGAAGATTCTGAACTTGATGAAATAAACAAAATTTGTGGAGAATCGGGACTGTTAATAGGTTGGAAAACCTCTACCTCTAATAAAACAACAAGAAAACCACCTTGATTAAATGCCGGAAGATCTTCATATTCTTCCGGTAGTTAGTCTTATAGCATCATCATAAATTTGATAATTATACTAAATCCCGCCCCTAAAAATATTATTTTATCAATGTTCCACTACTGTGAAAACAAGCTCCCCTCACGTATAGAAAATAAAGCATATTCCTAAAAATTCATCAAGAAATATTACATTGCTCTCTATTCTTTTATTTCCAAAGGTATTTTACATTTAATTCCGGTTAATTCTGACAAATCCACATCGTCTCCTGTCGTGTGAAAAATTTCTTTACGCCTTCGATTAAACAGGTGCTGGCAATGCACACACATATCATTAACATTATTAAGATTTCTAATCGCTTTTAATGTTCTGACCGCATATTTACCGCACCGGCATCTGACGACATAAATAGAATTATTTTTCCCACCACTCCGCTGAGACCAAGGGCGGACACCTGACACAGTAAAAAAGCCATATTCATAGCCTTGAACCTGTCTCAGTATGTTGATTAAATTAGGCTCCCTTTTACTTAAACGTAAATCATACGTCGTTCTATAAGGGATAAAATAGTCAGTATGTTTTTTATTCTTCCTGCTCTTACTATTTTCATTGGCATCGTTCGTCACTTTTTTTAATCCATTTCTCAGCTCATTAAATGCGTTCTAATTTAACTATTTTCATTATTAATTCAATAACGAAATAACTAACCTTAACATTTAAATAAAATCAGACAAATAGACTTTCTAATTGCAAACAATAATAAAAATACACATTCCAAGAAATACGCAGCATATGGACATAGCAGATGAGATTTATGATTAACGGTTTTTACACATTATTTTTTGCGTAAAAATAAGTAGCGAAGCCAGCACAGGAACGGGCGCAGATAATGGGGATTGGCTTTGGGGTTGTGGTTCTTTAGCTGAATCAGGTTGTTTTTCATTCGGATAAATAATGCGTACCGGCTCAGTGGCATCAGTTTTTCCCGCTGTGACATCCAGTAAGATAATTTCGCCATTCTCACTGTCCTGCAATTGCAGCCGGGTTGATGGGAATGCACTGTTCGCTTTCAGGTAAACCGCGCCGCCGGTGCTCTGTACCCGTAATTTATCACTGAGTATCTGGGGCAGACCGACACGGACATTCCGGTCCGCAAAAATAATCCGCTCCTGCCCAACCTGAAGCGTAACCGGTAATGGAATACGCTCCCATGTCAGCAGCTCATCGGCTTTTGCGCCAGCGCAGAACAGGAGGAGGCTGAGCAGCCCCAGCCCGACACCGCGCCAGTCAAATACATCTCTTCTCATTGAAATACGCCTTTTTTCTCTTCCGCTGGCGGTGGCAGCGCTTCCAGCCGCTGTGGCATCCCGTCGTAGCAATCCAGTGCCAGACCAAACGGATTACGCTCGGCATCGCCTTCCCAGCGCACCACTTTCAGCGGATAGCGCACCAATGCCCGTTTGACTGGTTCGGCGTGATAATATTCATCCGCCACCAAATCCAACCGCACCACCCAGTTATCGCGGTCACGTACCGTCACACTGCGGGTCTCGTAGCCCCGGCCGGGGATTTCATACACCACCCGCACCCGGTCGAGCAGTTCACCGCTGTCAGCCCGGGTTCGGGCATCCGCACGCAGAAAATCCTGACAGGCCGGCGTCAGATACGGCGATAAGGCTTCAATTTTCGCCGGATAATCCTGTGCCCCGTTTTTCGGCCAGGCATGCAGTTGCTGGAAAATATAAAAGGCAAAGCTGTAGACACTCGGTGCCGGCACTTCCCACCACGCCCGGGTGCTGCCACTGCGTAAATCCGGCGGGTTATGAATGGTGAGGTTGCGCGGGGACGCCATCCAGCCCAGCAGACTTATCAACAGCACCCCCACCAGAATACCGCACGCCACCCGCAGGGTCAGAATATGCTGGTCCCGGTTTCTGACCGCATGACGAAAGCGACTCATCACACGCCTCTCCTGTTGCGGTGCGCTGGCATGCTGCGGCGTAGTGACCAGCCCTGCGCCGCGATAATCAAGGTCGGGTCACCCAGCCCTAACCGGCGTTTTTTCTCGGCCAGTTTCTGCCAGAGATAATTTTCCGGTTTGCCCCGTTTTAAGGTGGCAAGCCAGCGCCCGCCAACGCTCATCAGTAACAACGGCATCATCAGCATGCCGGTCGGCAGCATCACCCAACCGGCAAACGGAATGAAGGGAAGGCTGACCACCAGACCGAGGGCCAACCCCGCGATGGCGGCTATTCCCATCTCCGGCGTGGTGAAGCCGCGAAATACAACGGGTTCGGCGTTTAAGCGATCGGGTAAAAAGGGGATCGTCTGCATCTGCGGCACCTTAAAAAATAATGTTGGCCGATTTTGCCAGCAACCATATCACCGCAACCAGCAACACAATACCGACCACAATAATCGAGCCGAACTGGGTCCACGTAGCTTTGCCATCGCGCACTTCAGAGAAGGTTTCCACTGCCGCCGAGGCCACTTTAAAGAATGCGACTGCGGAGAGGATAAGCCCGCCAATCACAATGCCATCCTGTGCATACCCTTTTACCTGCCCCATTAATCCGCCACGCCCCCCACTTGAGGGCGGTTCAATCGAAGGTAAATCGGCCCAGGCCGATTCACAGGAAACACCCAGCAGCAACAGAAAAGTGCTGACCCGGGTCATCAGGTTTGTGCTGAACTGACGGCAGGCCGTAAAAATTCGTTTCATAGTGATTCAGTTCCTTTTTATTGTGTTCATTGATTCAACTGGCAAACATCCAGACAGCCACGACCAGCAATACTGCGGTTCGAAGAGCAAACTGCCTGAGGGTCTGATTACGCACTTTTTCATTCGCCCAGCCATTCCAGACATCCACCGCCGCCCAGGCCGCCCACAAAAACAACGTGGCCAGGAAAAATCCGACACACACCAGATATAAAAAAGTGACATCAAAGTGTCCTGAAGCCGCTTCAAAGGCATGGCGTTGGACAGGGGTCATTGTGGATGTTCCTGACGGTAATCGCCGGAGAGGGGTACGGGAACACGGGGCTGATCGCGGGAAGGACTCAGATAGCGGTCGATACCGGCTTTGAGGGTATGGAGGTCGGCCCTGATGCGTGAATAATCAAAGTGATAACGAGGATGTTCTGACGGGGCAGATTGCTTTTCGGCGATGCTGGCGCGTTCCAGTGCCATCTGTACCTGCTCAATCAGACGTTTGGCGCTGGCCAACCATCTTTCTCAGCCGCCTGTGCGATTGGCATACACAATATAGTCAATCCCAGCAGACAGGCCGCACCGGATATCAAAAAGCCACCACGCATAACAACTCCCCTCATCATAGACGCCGAATGCGAGGATGCGGTGTTTTCTAAATCAGATCAGTAATAAACTCTTTATGCTTTGATGAAAATTAGCTAAATAGTCTGGCTAATTTATTTGATTAATGATTTCACAATGAAGGAGTAATATGCTGCGGATTGATTTACACGTCCCCGATGATGAGTATGAGACAGTGAAAAAGCTGGGCGCACACTGGGATGCGGCCGCCCAAATCTGGTATATCGATGGCAGTTTTGACCCGGCGCCGTTTATGCAGTGGCTGCCGTTTTACAATGTGCATGCGGAATACTGGTATCTCGCCCAAACCCGGATACCCTGTCCGCACTGTCATGAACCCACCACCGTCACTGCCTTTATGTTACCCGCCGGACACCAATTACTGGAAGCAGAGAAGGATGAGGAACCCGACACGGAAGTGGACTACACCGAACAGGACAGACCGGCATTTGTGTTTTATCTCGTCGATATCCCGTCTATCGTGCGTAATGTGCTACCCGGCTTTCACCACACCCTGCGCAAAGCCATCAGCGAACAATTACACCGACAGCACTGGATAAACCACTGCGAACACTGTGATGCACAGCAGGACGATACCGAACTGTTTGCCGACATCGGTGGCGCGTTTTTTCCGGCCTCCAAAAAACAGGCGGCGACTATTCAGCTGCACCGAATCGATCAGCCATTCGTAGTGTATTGTGAAGATACTTCGCACGAACATTACTGTTTCGATCCAAAGGGAAGCAACCGGGCCTGTCAGGCCTGTGACTGGTTTGAATCCATGACGCAGGTAATTAATACCCCGTCCAGATATCGCCATTAATCCAGCCTTAACATCCAGATTTGATGGGGTTTGTTGCTACATCAAATCTGAATTTTTAATGATAAAAATCGCCGCTGAGTAATAATATAATCAAATAACTACCGATATACTCATTATCATCCACAAGCCCAGTGAATTTTGTTCGTTAATAAATCTATTTGAGCCACACCATCCCCACCTATATTGGGATCACCCAAACTTTCATCAAACTCAAAATAAAACTCACTCAAGTCATCCGGAATAGATTGTGCTGGGTGTGCAGTCCCACCAAAATGGTGATTATAAAAATACTTATCTAAATTAAGATTCAGTTTTTCACTGACTTTATGAAATATGGGTATATATCCCTTAATATCTTCAATTTTCAAATTATCAATAGTTTCAATATCACCGAGCCAATCTGGATATTCCTCTGGCTTAACTCCTATGTTAGGATCATCAGAATATGCTTCTAAATTGAAATACCTAGCAGGCTGATCACTGGAAAAACAATTAATTTCATGCATTGACTCATAATCAGCTGGCAGGCAATTTTTACTGGGTAACTCACACAATTTTCCTGAAATTTCTTCTTCTGTGAGGTAAATGAAGCACCAACCTCCACCAATATCGTCAACCTGATACACTTCGCGTGGATGCATATTATTACGGTATAAGATTAACTCTTGCCAAAAAGCATTATTGTCTAACGCGTCGCCGTCTTCCTGTAAAAATTCATTGACGCCTTCCTCTTCGTCATCTTCAAAATCACTAGACTGAAAAACAGATAAATATTCTACATCAGAACTTCTCACATTATATTCAGCCGGAATTTTTACGGTGAAAATATGTGCCATCGGTACGCCGTTGACCCGACTTCTTGGCCACTGGCAAGGCTTTATCCCCGAAGGTCTACCATATGCCCATCCATCCGTACCAGTCTCAGCGTATTTCAATACATAGATATTCTTGGGTTTTTTCATATCCATTTTCAAAAATATTTCCTAATAAAAGTCATCCATAAGATTTAAATCTTTTCTCTTTTTTTCTGATAGCTTATTGATCACAAAATCTCATATCGGTTGCAAACTGGCTGCGCTTCTGTGCAGCTTGTTTATGAACGCAGGCCTCATACTTTTATGGATATCTTTAAAATGGCAGGAAGTTGATCTTAATTCTGCGTTCATTGGACATTATGCTTCTGAAACTTCAGCCATATTGAAAATGTGACGACCAATGTCACATGCCGCTTCCTGATAGGCATTTTTATCCTTTAACTCAGGGTGCAGCAATAAAGCTGAAGTGATAACGGGTGCGCCACAATAATCAAAAATGCCATGGTCAATCTGGGTTTTCATGGCGTCCCAAAAACCATGTTTTAAATAGGTTTCTCTGCCCGCCGCACCAATAGCCACCAAATGAACCGGAAGGTGCTGAAGTCTTTTTTCCAGTCGGCCATCAGGATGCTCGTTATAAGCCCAACCATGACAGAACACGCGATCGATCCATCCCTTAAGTAAAGCAGGCATTGTCCACCAATAGACCGGATAGACCAGGACAAGTGCGTCAGCGCGGGCTATACGCGATTGCTCAGCAATCACATCAGCCGGTGGTAAACTTTCTTTGTAAAAAGCCGCTATATCCGCTTCAGTAAACCTCGGATCAAACCCTTCTTCAGCAAGATCGGCAATTTCGGCACTATTCCCGGGAATTGATTGCATAACACCATCGGCAATATATTGAGCCACATGACCACTGAGAGAGTCAGGGATAGGGTGTGAGATAACGATAAGTGCGTGCACCAAATGCCTCCTTCTTGAATATGATAAAAGACAAGCGTAATCTATGTACCAATAGTAGGTTACCATTAGTAAGTTACCTTTGGTATATAAGCATGTCAAGCAACAAAGCCCATTCAAAACTAGCTAATTCACAAACACGTATTCGCCTCACAAGGGAAGAGCGTTATCAACAGCTAACAGCTATTGCCTGGAAAATCATTCGGGATGAGGGCACAGAAGCACTGACGCTAGGCAAACTGGCTGAGAAAGCTAACGTGACAAAACCGGTCGTATATGGTCATTTTGGTACACGTTCGGGGCTATTGGCAGCCCTGTACACGGAATTTGATAATCGCCAAACGATAATCATGGACACCGCCATTCAACAAAGCGAACCCACGTTGGAAAAAAAAGCGGCTGTCATTGCCTCCTCTTATATTAATTGTGTACTGCTTCAGGGACGTGAAATACCTAGTATTCTCGCTGCATTAGCGGGTTCACCTGAACTCGAAAAAATCAAACGCGAATATGCCAGAATTTTTGTCGAGAAATGCCGGGGGATACTGGTGCCCTATACCCAAAGCGGAAAAATAACCACTGCCAGTCTCTGGGCAATGCTGGGAGCCGCAGAAACGTTATCCTATGCAGCCGCTAACGGCGATATCACGGAAACTCAGGCAGAAATCGAACTTTCTGCCATCATCATTGCGATGGTTGAAAGAAGTCTTTGATTGCCAGACTGACGCGCCGCCATGCGGCTTGTCTGCTGACAATGGCATACAAAACCAACAACCGTTTTGTATGCCATCGTCCAGCAATTTAAATGTATTTCTTAAACATCGATGTGGTAATCACAACGACCATACCTAACAGTAACACCGCTGGCAACAATATCACGGTAGGGTGCACCACATCCGGCCACGATAAATACAACACACAAGGAATGGTACAGGCAGGTTTAATGCCCCGTTTAGCATGATGATACACAAAACTGGATTCATAGCCTGCACCATAACGGCGTAAATCCCGTCGTCCCAGTCCGTCAACCAATGCGACTAAAATCACCATCACAAACAACGGAACGGACAGCACCAGAATGGCTAATCGAATTAACGTCACCATCGTGATAAACACGGTAGCCAGCGCATATTCTCGCAAATAACCCGATACTTCCTGTAATACCGTATTGAATTCACGCAGAAAATCATTGCGGCTACTAAGCTGAGAGTGCGATTTCCCCTGTATCCAGTGCAGAAAACCACTGTCGACAAACAGCCATTGATACGCCTGCATCAACCACTCAGAGACCGTCTGTGAAGGTTCTGACAACAACAGACTCCGGGTAAATTCCGTGGATAAAAATTGCAGCTCGGTTTTCATCATCGTCTGGCTGTGAGCCGCGCCCTCATCCGGCCAGAAAAAAGTCATCCCGAGGTATTCCAGTAACAGACTGAATAACCACGACATCACAATAAAGCCAATG
>NZ_CAWNQF010000001.1:513453-516500 GCF_963876465.1 Xenorhabdus sp. KK7.4 | reverse complement strand
CCCGCAAAACACCTTCGGTGTTGTCAGGTTAAGCCGCACGGTTCATTAGTACTGGTTAGCTCAACGTCTCGCAACGCTTACACACCCAGCCTATCTACGTCCTCGTCTCGAACGTTCCTTCAGGACTCTCTAGGAGTCAGGGAAGACTCATCTCAAGGCAAGTTTCCCGCTTAGATGCTTTCAGCGGTTATCTCTTCCGCACTTAGCTACCGGGCAGTGCCATTGGCATGACAACCCGAACACCAGTGGTGCGTCCACTCCGGTCCTCTCGTACTAGGAGCAGCCCCTTTCAATCTTCCAACGCCCACGGCAGATAGGGACCGAACTGTCTCACGACGTTCTAAACCCAGCTCGCGTACCACTTTAAACGGCGAACAGCCGTACCCTTGGGACCTACTTCAGCCCCAGGATGTGATGAGCCGACATCGAGGTGCCAAACACCGCCGTCGATATGAACTCTTGGGCGGTATCAGCCTGTTATCCCCGGAGTACCTTTTATCCGTTGAGCGATGGCCCTTCCATTCAGAACCACCGGATCACTAAGACCTACTTTCGTACCTGCTCGCGCCGTCACGCTCGCAGTCAAGCTAGCTTATGCCTTTGCACTAACCTCACGATGTCCGACCGTGATTAGCTAACCTTCGTGCTCCTCCGTTACGCTTTGGGAGGAGACCGCCCCAGTCAAACTACCCACCAGACACTGTCCGCAACCCGGATAACGGGCCTACGTTAGAACACCAGCCATTAAAGGGTGGTATTTCAAGGATGGCTCCATGCAGACTGGCGTCCACACTTCCAAGCCTCCCACCTATCCTACACATCAAGGACCAGTGTTCAGTGTCAAGCTATAGTAAAGGTTCACGGGGTCTTTCCGTCTTGCCGCGGGTACACTGCATCTTCACAGCGAGTTCAATTTCACTGAGTCTCGGGTGGAGACAGCCTGGCCATCATTACGCCATTCGTGCAGGTCGGAACTTACCCGACAAGGAATTTCGCTACCTTAGGACCGTTATAGTTACGGCCGCCGTTTACTGGGGCTTCGATCAAGAGCTTCTCCTTACGGATAACCCCATCAATTAACCTTCCAGCACCGGGCAGGCGTCACACCGTATACGTCCACTTTCGTGTTTGCACAGTGCTGTGTTTTTATTAAACAGTTGCAGCCAGCTGGTATCTGCGACTGGCTTCGGCTCCGAAAGCAAGTTTCTTCACCTACTGCCAGCGTGCCTTCTCCCGAAGTTACGGCACCATTTTGCCTAGTTCCTTCACCCGAGTTCTCTCAAGCGCCTGAGTATTCTCTACCTGACCACCTGTGTCGGTTTGGGGTACGATTCAATGTTACCTGGAGCTTAGAGGCTTTTCCTGGAAGCAGGGCATCTGTCACTTCAGCACCGTAGTGCCTCGTCATCACGCCTCAGTGTTATACAGCGGTCCGGATTTACCAAAACCGCCCACCTACACGCTTAAACCGGGACGACCGTCGCCCGGATGACATAGCCTTCTCCGTCCCCCCTTCGCAGTAACACCAAGTACAGGAATATTAACCTGTTTCCCATCGACTACGCTTTTCAGCCTCGCCTTAGGGGTCGACTCACCCTGCCCCGATTAACGTTGGACAGGAACCCTTGGTCTTCCGGCGTGCGGGTTTTTCACCCGCATTATCGTTACTTATGTCAGCATTCGCACTTCTGATACCTCCAGCAGCCCTCACAGGCCACCTTCAACGGCTTACAGAACGCTCCCCTACCCAACAACACTTACGTGTCGCTGCCGCAGCTTCGGTGCATGGTTTAGCCCCGTTACATCTTCCGCGCAGGCCGACTCGACCAGTGAGCTATTACGCTTTCTTTAAATGATGGCTGCTTCTAAGCCAACATCCTGGCTGTCTGAGCCTTCCCACTTCGTTTCCCACTTAACCATGACTTGGGGACCTTAGCTGGCGGTCTGGGTTGTTTCCCTCTTCACGACGGACGTTAGCACCCGCCGTGTGTCTCCCGTGATAACATTCTTCGGTATTCGCAGTTTGCATCGGGTTGGTAAGTCGGGATGACCCCCTAGCCGAAACAGTGCTCTACCCCCGAAGATGAATTCACGAGGCGCTACCTAAATAGCTTTCGGGGAGAACCAGCTATCTCCCGGTTTGATTGGCCTTTCACCCCCAGCCACAAGTCATCCGCTAATTTTTCAACATTAGTCGGTTCGGTCCTCCAGTTAGTGTTACCCAACCTTCAACCTGCCCATGGCTAGATCACCGGGTTTCGGGTCTATACCCTGCAACTTAACGCCCAGTTAAGACTCGGTTTCCCTGCGGCTCCCCTATACGGTTAACCTTGCTACAGAATATAAGTCGCTGACCCATTATACAAAAGGTACGCAGTCACACCCCAAAGGGTGCTCCCACTGCTTGTACGTACACGGTTTCAGGTTCTCTTTCACTCCCCTCGCCGGGGTTCTTTTCGCCTTTCCCTCACGGTACTGGTTCACTATCGGTCAGTCAGGAGTATTTAGCCTTGGAGGATGGTCCCCCCATATTCAGACAGGATACCACGTGTCCCGCCCTACTCATCGAACTCACACTGCCAGCGTCTTCAGATACGGGGCTATCACCCTTTACTGCCGGCCTTTCCAGACCGTTCTCCTGACGCTGACACTGATGTTGGTTCTGGGCTCCTCCCCGTTCGCTCGCCGCTACTGGGGGAATCTCGGTTGATTTCTTTTCCTCGGGGTACTGAGATGTTTCAGTTCCCCCGGTTCGCCTCCTGACCCTATGAATTCAGGTCAGGATAGTGCAACGAATTGCACTGGGTTTCCCCATTCGGGTATCGCCGGGTCTCGCGGGTCATATCCCCTTCCCGGCGCTTATCGCAGATTAGCACGCCCTTCATCGCCTCTGACTGCCTAGGCATCCACCGTGTACGCTTAGTCGCTTAACCTCACAACCCGAAGGTGTCTTCGGATTGGGGTATTGAGAGACTCCTCAATAGTTGTCTGATGACACCCTACTGAGTGTTTCAAATTTTCAGCTTGTTCCAGATTGTTAAAGAGCA
>NZ_CAWNQF010000001.1:510306-513353 GCF_963876465.1 Xenorhabdus sp. KK7.4 | reverse complement strand
TGCTCTTTAACAATCTGGAACAAGCTGAAAATTTGAAACACTCAGTAGGGTGTCATCAGACAACTATTGAGGAGTCTCTCAATACCCCAATCCGAAGACACCTTCGGGTTGTGAGGTTAAGCGACTAAGCGTACACGGTGGATGCCTAGGCAGTCAGAGGCGATGAAGGGCGTGCTAATCTGCGATAAGCGCCGGGAAGGGGATATGACCCGCGAGACCCGGCGATACCCGAATGGGGAAACCCAGTGCAATTCGTTGCACTATCCTGACCTGAATTCATAGGGTCAGGAGGCGAACCGGGGGAACTGAAACATCTCAGTACCCCGAGGAAAAGAAATCAACCGAGATTCCCCCAGTAGCGGCGAGCGAACGGGGAGGAGCCCAGAACCAACATCAGTGTCAGCGTCAGGAGAACGGTCTGGAAAGGCCGGCAGTAAAGGGTGATAGCCCCGTATCTGAAGACGCTGGCAGTGTGAGTTCGATGAGTAGGGCGGGACACGTGGTATCCTGTCTGAATATGGGGGGACCATCCTCCAAGGCTAAATACTCCTGACTGACCGATAGTGAACCAGTACCGTGAGGGAAAGGCGAAAAGAACCCCGGCGAGGGGAGTGAAAGAGAACCTGAAACCGTGTACGTACAAGCAGTGGGAGCACCCTTTGGGGTGTGACTGCGTACCTTTTGTATAATGGGTCAGCGACTTATATTCTGTAGCAAGGTTAACCGTATAGGGGAGCCGCAGGGAAACCGAGTCTTAACTGGGCGTTAAGTTGCAGGGTATAGACCCGAAACCCGGTGATCTAGCCATGGGCAGGTTGAAGGTTGGGTAACACTAACTGGAGGACCGAACCGACTAATGTTGAAAAATTAGCGGATGACTTGTGGCTGGGGGTGAAAGGCCAATCAAACCGGGAGATAGCTGGTTCTCCCCGAAAGCTATTTAGGTAGCGCCTCGTGAATTCATCTTCGGGGGTAGAGCACTGTTTCGGCTAGGGGGTCATCCCGACTTACCAACCCGATGCAAACTGCGAATACCGAAGAATGTTATCACGGGAGACACACGGCGGGTGCTAACGTCCGTCGTGAAGAGGGAAACAACCCAGACCGCCAGCTAAGGTCCCCAAGTCATGGTTAAGTGGGAAACGAAGTGGGAAGGCTCAGACAGCCAGGATGTTGGCTTAGAAGCAGCCATCATTTAAAGAAAGCGTAATAGCTCACTGGTCGAGTCGGCCTGCGCGGAAGATGTAACGGGGCTAAACCATGCACCGAAGCTGCGGCAGCGACACGTAAGTGTTGTTGGGTAGGGGAGCGTTCTGTAAGCCGTTGAAGGTGGCCTGTGAGGGCTGCTGGAGGTATCAGAAGTGCGAATGCTGACATAAGTAACGATAATGCGGGTGAAAAACCCGCACGCCGGAAGACCAAGGGTTCCTGTCCAACGTTAATCGGGGCAGGGTGAGTCGACCCCTAAGGCGAGGCTGAAAAGCGTAGTCGATGGGAAACAGGTTAATATTCCTGTACTTGGTGTTACTGCGAAGGGGGGACGGAGAAGGCTATGTCATCCGGGCGACGGTCGTCCCGGTTTAAGCGTGTAGGTGGGCGGTTTTGGTAAATCCGGACCGCTGTATAACACTGAGGCGTGATGACGAGGCACTACGGTGCTGAAGTGACAGATGCCCTGCTTCCAGGAAAAGCCTCTAAGCTCCAGGTAACATTGAATCGTACCCCAAACCGACACAGGTGGTCAGGTAGAGAATACTCAGGCGCTTGAGAGAACTCGGGTGAAGGAACTAGGCAAAATGGTGCCGTAACTTCGGGAGAAGGCACGCTGGCAGTAGGTGAAGAAACTTGCTTTCGGAGCCGAAGCCAGTCGCAGATACCAGCTGGCTGCAACTGTTTAATAAAAACACAGCACTGTGCAAACACGAAAGTGGACGTATACGGTGTGACGCCTGCCCGGTGCTGGAAGGTTAATTGATGGGGTTATCCGTAAGGAGAAGCTCTTGATCGAAGCCCCAGTAAACGGCGGCCGTAACTATAACGGTCCTAAGGTAGCGAAATTCCTTGTCGGGTAAGTTCCGACCTGCACGAATGGCGTAATGATGGCCAGGCTGTCTCCACCCGAGACTCAGTGAAATTGAACTCGCTGTGAAGATGCAGTGTACCCGCGGCAAGACGGAAAGACCCCGTGAACCTTTACTATAGCTTGACACTGAACACTGGTCCTTGATGTGTAGGATAGGTGGGAGGCTTGGAAGTGTGGACGCCAGTCTGCATGGAGCCATCCTTGAAATACCACCCTTTAATGGCTGGTGTTCTAACGTAGGCCCGTTATCCGGGTTGCGGACAGTGTCTGGTGGGTAGTTTGACTGGGGCGGTCTCCTCCCAAAGCGTAACGGAGGAGCACGAAGGTTAGCTAATCACGGTCGGACATCGTGAGGTTAGTGCAAAGGCATAAGCTAGCTTGACTGCGAGCGTGACGGCGCGAGCAGGTACGAAAGTAGGTCTTAGTGATCCGGTGGTTCTGAATGGAAGGGCCATCGCTCAACGGATAAAAGGTACTCCGGGGATAACAGGCTGATACCGCCCAAGAGTTCATATCGACGGCGGTGTTTGGCACCTCGATGTCGGCTCATCACATCCTGGGGCTGAAGTAGGTCCCAAGGGTACGGCTGTTCGCCGTTTAAAGTGGTACGCGAGCTGGGTTTAGAACGTCGTGAGACAGTTCGGTCCCTATCTGCCGTGGGCGTTGGAAGATTGAAAGGGGCTGCTCCTAGTACGAGAGGACCGGAGTGGACGCACCACTGGTGTTCGGGTTGTCATGCCAATGGCACTGCCCGGTAGCTAAGTGCGGAAGAGATAACCGCTGAAAGCATCTAAGCGGGAAACTTGCCTTGAGATGAGTCTTCCCTGACTCCTAGAGAGTCCTGAAGGAACGTTCGAGACGAGGACGTAGATAGGCTGGGTGTGTAAGCGTTGCGAGACGTTGAGCTAACCAGTACTAATGAACCGTGCGGCTTAACCTGACAACACCGAAGGTGTTTTGCGGG
>NZ_CAWNQF010000001.1:118300-510206 GCF_963876465.1 Xenorhabdus sp. KK7.4 | reverse complement strand
AATGAATTAACTGTTTCAGTCACTCTTCAAGACTTTAATCTTTTTTGCCTTTCGGCTTTTGATAGTGTCTTGCGAGTGCCCACACAGATTGTCTGATTAATTTGTTAAAGAGCGATTGCAACCGGAAGTAGCTTCCGTGTTGCGAGGCTGCGTATCTTACGCTTTCCTCTCAGAGTGTCAAGCCTTTATTTTCGCGGCTTTCAACTCCTGTCATCTCGACTTGTTTGTGTGTTTGTCGTGACAACGGATGCGCATTATAGGGAGCCTTAGAATTTACGCAAGCGTTTTTTACAATTTCTTTTTCAAACGCTTACAATTTAATCCAAAAGGCTATTTTTTATCACATTTGGCAGGTCAGAAAGGCTATTAATAACCAAATCAGCAGACTGTTCTGCTTCTGTTGTTATTGGTTTTCCTGTACGTACAAGGACTTTTGTTCCAACACTGGCTGCATTCGCTGCCAACATATCTTCTATTTTGTCTCCTACCATATAAGAAGCCGCCATATTAATGTGCAGTGTTTTCTGTGCATCAAGTAACATGCCCGGTTGTGGCTTACGACAATCACACGTCTTTTTATAGTGTTCATCGCTTGCTTCTGGATGATGCGGACAATAATAGATACCATCAAGATCAACACCCCGGTCTGCCAATGACCAATCCATCCATTCTGTTAACTGCAAGAATTGATCTTCGGTAAACATTTTCCGGGCAATCCCAGACTGATTTGTTACTAATACCAGTGCATAACCCATTTTTTTCAACTCCAGCATGGCTTCAATCGTGCCATCAATGAATTGAAAATTATCTATTTCATGAACATACCCATGATCGATGTTAATTGTGCCGTCACGATCTAAAAATACAGCGGGAATACCTTGAGTCACCTGATTGCTCCAAGAATGTACAAAGTCGACAGTATCGCATGATTTGTCAGTGAATGAGAATGCAGCATTTAATTTATTCCTAGTTGACTTAGACGTCTAGACGCCTTAACATCCACATCAATTCATGACTTGTTGCAAATGCTTTCAAGTTATTCACTTTTATATCTCATAAGAGAAAAAGAATAAAAATGATAAGACTGAACCAGGTAAACAAAGTATTTCAACAAGGAACGCGCTGTATAAAAGCCCTTTCTGATATCAACCTGCATGTCCCCCAAGGGCAGATTTATGGTGTTATTGGCTCTTCTGGTGCAGGAAAAAGTACATTAATCCGCTGCGTGAATATGCTTGAATGCCCTACTTCTGGTCAGGTACTGGTTGACGGACAGGATTTAACCTCTCTTTCTGAGCGCGAACTGACTCGTGCCCGTCGTCATATTGGCATGATTTTCCAGCACTTTAATCTGCTGTCATCCAGAACGGTATTTGGCAATGTGGCATTACCTTTAGAACTGAATAACACGCCAAAGGCAGAAATAAAGAAAAAAGTCAGTGAATTGCTGGAGCTGGTTGGTCTTTCAGAGAAACATGATGCGTATCCAGCTAACTTATCTGGTGGGCAGAAACAGCGTGTCGCCATTGCCCGTGCTTTAGCAAATTCACCTAAAGTGCTGTTGTGTGACGAGGCCACCAGCGCACTGGATCCAGCAACAACCCGTTCTATTCTGGAATTATTGAAAGACATTAATCGTCGTTTAGGGTTAACCATCTTGCTGATTACCCATGAAATGGATGTTGTTAAACGCATTTGTGATCAGGTTGCCGTTATCAGTGGAGGGCAGCTGATTGAGCAGGATGTGGTCAGCGCGATATTTTCCCATCCGAAAACGCCTGTGGCTCAGGAGTTTATTCAGTCCACGTTACATTTGGATATACCTGAAGATTATCTGCAAAAATTACAGTCTGAACCTGCATCGGATAAATGCCCATTAGTGAAACTGGAATTTACAGGTAAATCAGTTGATGCTCCATTAATTTCCATGGCAGTTCGTCGTTTTAATATCGATATCAGCATATTGAGTTCTCAGATGGACTATGCCGGTGGGGTCAAGTTCGGGGTTATGCTGGCTGAATTAAATGGTGAGAACAGCAGCATTGAATCAACAATTACGTTTTTAAAAGAGCATCATGTAAAAGTAGAGGTTCTCGGTTATGTCTGAAGGAATGATTTTATTATTAGCTAAAGGAGTCTGGGAAACTCTCGTGATGACTTTTGTTTCCGGCTTTTTTGGCTTCGTGATTGGTTTACCGGCGGGAGTGCTGTTGTATGTCACTCGTCCGGGGCAGATCATAGAAAATGGTACGCTATACCGTATTCTGTCTGCGCTGGTAAATATTACCCGCTCTGTTCCGTTCATTATTTTACTGGTATGGATGATCCCATTCACCCGGCTGATTGTAGGCACATCTATCGGATTACAAGCCGCGATTGTTCCTTTAACGGTTGGTGCTGCACCTTTTATAGCCCGTATGGTGGAAAATGCTTTATTAGAAATCCCATCAGGGTTGATTGAAGCGGCACGTGCAATGGGTGCGACTCCACTTCAGATTGTGAAAAAGATTTTGTTACCTGAAGCATTACCCGGTTTGATCAACGCGGCCACAATTACTCTGATTACGCTGGTTGGTTACTCAGCGATGGGTGGAGCTGTCGGTGCGGGTGGTCTCGGTCAGATTGGCTATCAATATGGCTATATTGGCTACAATGCAACGGTGATGAATACGGTACTCGCATTATTAGTTGTTCTGGTTTTCCTGATTCAGTTAGGCGGCGACTATTTAGTTAAGGCCGTGAATCGTAAATAAGATTATTTCAGCAAAAGGTGCCATTATCGGCACCTATACCCTAGGGATTTCGAGTTACATCGCGGCGGCAAGGGAATGAATCCCCGGGAGCATAGATAACCGTATGTTTATAAAAACGGTGACCGGGGTGAATGAGCGCAGCCAACAAAGAGGCAACTTGAAAGACGACGGGTATATTATTAGGGCTTACATTCAAAAGCCTCACTATAGTAGTACGATCATTTAATAAGACAGGTTATTAATCAGTATTCAATAGGGGTAAAAATATGTCAGTGAAATTGAAATCCATTGCAGTCATCGGGGCTTTATTAGGCACATTAGCACTTACAGGCTGTGGTCAGGAACCGAGAGATCCAAACCATCTGAAAGTCGGTGTTATTGCAGGGCCTGAATTACAGGTTGCTGAAGTCGCGAAAAAAGTAGCGAAAGAGAAATATGGCCTTGATGTTGAACTGACAACATTCAATGATTATGTACTGCCAAACGAATCACTGAGCAAAGGAGACATTGATGTTAATGTCTTCCAGCACAAACCCTATTTAGATCAGCAAATAAAAGAACGTCACTATAAACTGGCGATTGTAGGTAACTCTTTCATCTTTCCAATGGCTGCATACTCTAAAAAGATAAAATCATTGGATGAACTTCAGAATGGTTCTCAGATTGCTATCCCGAATGATCCGACCAATCAGGGCCGTGCTCTGCTGTTATTACAAAAACAGGGTCTTATCACATTGAAAGCGGGTGTTGGTCTGCTGCCAACTATTCTGGATATTACCAGCAATCCTAAACAGCTGGATCTTGTTCAGCTGGAAGGACCACAACTACCTCGCTCACTGGATGATCAAAAAATCGCGCTGGCTCTTATTAATAATACCTACGCCGGGCAGATTGGCCTGACAGCAGAGCAGAACGGGATTTTTGTTGAAGATAAAGATTCACCTTACGTGAATATCATCGTAAGCCGTGAAGATAATAAAGATGCGGAAAATGTACAAAAATTTGTGAAAGCCTATCAATCTCCTGAAGTTGAGCAGGAAGCTCAAATAGCATTCAAGGGCGGAGCAATAAAAGGCTGGTAATCTTTCATATTTTAACAATCAAGATTAAAATTCTGGGGCGGATAAAGATATCCGCCCCTTTTTATACCCAATGGATTTCAAATTGCATCGCGGCGGTAAGCGAGTTCATCCCCGGTCACATAGCTAACTATGTGACCGGGGTGAGTGAGTGCAGCCAACAAAGAGGCAACTTGAAAGACGAAGGATATATTGGAATTAATCCCACACTCACTGATGCAACCGTAATAAGGATAAAGCTCAATGCGTATGTTACCTGTCTGTTTCATGGTGCTTTTTATAGTTGGGTGTACTTCATTGCCAACTCAGATTAATAAAACTGACGGTCAAGGCTCTGAAGCTGAACAATATCCAGCTCTCAGAAATAAAGAGGCAACTTATGTCCGGCTTTATAAAAAACCAGATGAGTTGTTGGGCTCACCATTTAAAGATCTTGGTATTGTTGCTGGTGAATCCTGCCGCAATACATTTCAGGATCCTCCTGCCAGTATCGCAACTGCACGGCAGAAGATGCTGGCAAAAGCCTCCCGCCTGAATGCTAACGCCGTCTTACTTCACCAATGTGCCATTATGTCTGGTCAGGGATGTTATCAGATAGCTATCTGCGAAGGTACGGCAATAAGAACCACGAATTAATTATTCATTGTAAATTTGGTACTGAAAAAAAACTCATGGCAGATTTTCATTTTACTCAAATAGGAACCATTCATTCTCCTTATAAAGAGAAGTTTGCCATTCCCCGTCAGCCGGGTCTGGTGGAAGATGGCACGGGGCAACTCGAATTGCTCGCTCCTTATAATCAGGCAGATGCTGTGCGGGGATTAGAACAGTTCAGTCATTTATGGATTGTTTTCGTTTTTCACCAAACGATGAATGGGGGCTGGAACCCGCTGGTTCGCCCTCCCCGCTTAGGCGGTAATGCCAAAATGGGGGTATTTGCCACCCGCTCAACTTTCCGCCCTAATCCGATTGGGATGTCTTTAGTTGAACTAAAAGGGATTGATTACCAGAACAATCGCGTGCTGCTACAACTTGGCAGCCTGGATCTCGTGGATGGAACGCCCGTACTTGATATTAAACCTTATCTGCCTTTTGCTGAATCACGCCCTGATGCCAAAGCAGGATTTGCTCAGGAAGCGCCAAATACAGATATGGAGGTCTGTTTTTCTTCAAACGCAGAACATCAACTTTTATGCCATCAGGTAAGTTATCCGCAATTACGACGCTTTATCTGCCAGATTCTGGCTCAGGATCCGCGTCCGGCCTACCGCAAAAAAGAGCAGGAAAACCGCATATACGCTGCTCATATTCTGGATTTTAATGTCCGTTGGTTAATTAATGGTGCCATAACAGAAGTAGTTTCTATCGAACTCCGCTATCCCCAATAGATTTCGAATTGTATCGCGGCGGCAAGGGAACGAATCCCTGAGCATAGATAACTATGCGACTGGGGTGAGTGAGTGCAGCCAACAAAGAGACAATTTGAAAGATGAAAGGGATAAAACTCCTTTTGACATCACAAACTCACTGGTAGACTAACGGTTTACTTTATTTTTGGGTTCGGTGGCTCTGTCTTCATTGCCACCTAGAAGCAATTTGCTGTCCAATGGAAACTTACTATGCGTACTAGCCAATATTTGCTGTCTACTTTGAAAGAGACGCCTGCTGATGCAGAAGTAGTCAGTCATAAACTGATGCTTCGTGCAGGAATGATCCGTAAACTCGCTTCAGGTTTGTACAACTGGATGCCAACCGGTGTCCGCGTGTTGAGAAAAGTTGAAAACATTGTTCGTGACGAAATGAATAATGCCGGGGCGGTTGAGGTTTCCATGCCGGTAGTTCAGCCAGCAGATTTATGGCAGGAAAGTGGTCGTTGGGTACAATATGGTGCGGAATTACTGCGTTTTGAAGATCGCGGTGCCCGTCCTTTTGTTCTGGGGCCAACCCATGAAGAAGTCATCACTGATCTGGTTCGCAATGAAGTGACTTCTTATAAACAGCTGCCACTAAGTCTGTATCAGATCCAAACCAAATTCCGTGATGAAGTTCGCCCACGTTTTGGCGTTATGCGCTCACGCGAATTCATCATGAAAGATGCTTACTCTTTCCATACCACTCAGGAATCCCTGCAAGAGACTTACGATAAGATGTACGATGCTTACAGTAAGATCTTTACCCGTATCGGGCTGGATTTCCGTGCTGTTCTGGCTGACACAGGCTCAATTGGTGGTAGTGCATCTCACGAATTTCAGGTTCTGGCTGCCAGCGGCGAAGATGATATCGTTTTCTCCACCGAGTCTAACTACGCAGCTAATATTGAACTGGCTGAAGCTGTCATGCCATCCGCAGAACGCGCTGCTCCTGCAGAAGATATGCGTGTGGTGGATACACCAAAGGCGAAAACCATCGCGGAACTGGTAGAACAGTTCAACCTGCCGATTGAAAAAACGGTCAAGACTTTGATTGTTCATGCTGCAGAAGAAAGCGAACACAAACTGGTTGCTTTGTTGGTTCGTGGTGATCATGAATTAAATGAAGTCAAAGCAGAAAAACTGGCCTTAGTCGCCAGCCCGCTGCAATTCGCGACAGAAGAAGAAATCCGGGCTATCGTCAACGCCGGCCCTGGTTCTTTAGGCCCTGTTAATCTGCCTATGCCTGTGATTATTGATCGCTCTGTATCTGTCATGAGTGATTTTGGTGCGGGCGCCAACATTGATGATAAACACTATTTCGGTATTAACTGGGAGCGTGATCTTCCTCTGCCAGAAATTGCAGATATCCGTAATGTGGTTGAAGGTGATGCCAGCCCGGATGGTCAGGGCACTTTACTGATCAAGCGTGGTATTGAAGTCGGTCATATCTTCCAGCTCGGCACCAAATACTCAGATGCACTGAAAGCTACCGTACAGAACGAAGATGGCCACAATCAGGTTGTGACGATGGGATGTTACGGGATTGGTGTCACCCGAATTGTCGCGGCTGCTATCGAACAGAATCACGATGATCGCGGTATTATCTGGCCAGATGCCATTGCCCCATTCCAGGTAGCCATTTTGCCAATGAACATGCATAAATCTTATCGTGTCAAAGAAGTGGCAGAAAAGCTTTATGCAGACTTACGTTCTAATGGTATTGATGTCATTTTAGATGATCGCAAAGAACGTCCGGGTGTCATGTTTGCCGATATGGAATTAATGGGTGTCCCACATACTGTCGTTATTGGTGATCGCAATCTCGATAACGACGAAGTGGAATACAAATACCGTCGTACCGGTGATAAGCAGATGCTGAAACTGGAAGGCGTGGTTGACTACCTGAAAAGTAACATCAAACAATCATGATTACGCCTTGATTCTGCTATCAGGCAAAGTCAGTAATAAAAAACCTGCGTATTCAGTGCGCAGGTTTTTTTATATGCCAGAATACGCCCTATCACTTCTTACTTTTTAGTCTGGCAGGAAAACGACTTATCAAAATGGATTTTACCTGTCTGAATTAGCGCATTATCAAATAATCCATCTTCCATTGAAGGGCGAAGCGTATAATATCCCTCGACTTCAACATAAACAGGTTTGCCACCTTCAACGCCTGTTGCGCTGTAACCCTGCTCCAGATCGATATTTTCTGATGCATCGTAGAGTTTCCCTGTCCGACACTCCGTAAACGTCGCACTATCCGCAAAATAGATATATTCTCCGGCCAGTTTTTGAGGAGTGACTTTTGTCAGTTCATAATTCAATTTGGACTGAATTGGCTCACCATTTATATCCAGCATAACCAGATTTTCTCCCTTCATCTGGTAATACGCTTTTTTACCCTCTTCTCCACTGGTCAGGTTTATTTTTTTACCGTTGACGTTCCAATGGCCTGTATCAAAAAAAGGCTCTTCTTGCCCCGATTTTAGATAAGTTTGTTCCAGAATATACGAACCATCTTTCGCAAGTTGTAAGGTAGTTTCAATACCTGCGCAATCAGCACAAGGTATCACGCCTTTAAACACTTTTTCGTTGATTGTAAATTTATTTGGGGATGTCGAGTCAACCTGATGTGCAGGAGGATTAGTCTGACATCCAACCGCAGTCAGTACACCCGATGCGACCAAAGCAAGCAATATGTTCTTATTCATCATTTTCATCCAATAAGTGCAGCAGAAAGTCCAGTTTTAACATGAGTTACACATAAGACATGAACAGCTTTGACATTACTTTACCGTATCTCAAAATACACAGTGCAAAACCCGCTAATATGACGTAATTTTGTTGCCTAATGATAAGGTTAGGCTTTAACCTACTGGCTTTTTCAATGTAACTCAACAAACTTATATAGTCACAGTCATCAGGAAAAACTTACTGTGCTATAGTCGTAGGTAGCATTTTTTTGCATCTGAGTTTGGTCAATCGCGGGCGGCACGATAACCGCCACTAACATAGTGGTGAGCGAATATGTCTATAGATACTGAATATCAACCCATTAACTGTGATGATTATGAAAGCCTTGAGCTAGCTTGCCAACACCAGCTTCATTTACACGTTCAGCTGCGTGGTGGTGAGATTTTTGAAGGAAAAGCGACTAAATTGATTTTGAGAAAAAAAGTCGAATATATTCTCATAGAATCAAATGAAGAAACCCGTGAGTTAAGATTGGATCACATTATCAGTTTCAGTAATCCAGAAATTGGCACGATTGTTGTTGAGCATTCTTCATTGTAAATGACGTGGTTAACACGTTTACTACACAACAAAGGATTATTAAATAACAAAAGTCCTCATTTAATTTGAGGACTTTTGTTATTGTGAAGTAAATTTTTTCATTGTTATGGGGACCAAGTTTCAACCACACTAAACACCTTATTCTTACATGCACCCACAAAACGAAGCTCTACCTTTTGACCATTAGCCTGAGCAGCTAAAATAGCCGCGTAAGCACTTTTCCCTGAATCAGTATCGGTATATAATTGCTTGTCAGCCGTATACGCGATGCTTTTAGAATACCAGGATCCACCGCTATCTGACAACCAAACTCCCCAATCATTTTTGTTATCCCAGTTTACCCATAGTCCAGTCACATAACCCTCTCCACATTTATCTGCTACAGCATTAGCCGAAATCGAACAAATCAACGCTGTAAATATCAAGATAAGCCATTTATACTTCTTCATAGTTAACTCCTATCCTTTCAAAAAATTGAAACTCTAAGATAAAATACTTTCTATATATTTAAATTTTAAGATCACATTTTTTCTTTATACTGTGGTTACAAAGTCCAATAAGATCTGAAAAACAAAAAATTATTGGATATTATCCCTGACTCCTTTTCCTGCACTGTAACCTAAAACTGTAGATGCTCTACCATCAATAAAAACCTCTAATGGCACATTATTTTTATAAAAATAACATTATTGCTACTGACAAGGCACTCGTGTTAGAAAAATAATTGGTTGTATCGTTTATTAACCTGCCATAATCATAAGCCCCATATGTCCGACGATACTTCCTTTTCTCGGTGTACTGAATGCATCTTCGCTTTCGATAAATCTACGACCGATATTCGAAAAATATGAAATAATAGATATTTTTTAAAATAATTTTATAATTTCAATCCTACATTCATTATTTATAAAAATAATTTTCTTTAAAAAAAGAAATCACACATATTTAAAAATATAACAGACAAAATTAAGTTCTATATGAATAACACTCCAATATTTACAGAGTTTCAAATCACAACTAAAAATTAAATTTATTTAATAATTTTTATAATTATTTTAATTTTAAAATCCTCTTTCCAAATCAAGAATTATCTTATATTTTAAAATTTAGTACACTTTTGTATATTTTCAATATTAAATTATTCCATTTTTATACTTTAATAGGTTGAAATTAATTTAATGCATTGAATTTAATTAACAAAATAGATTACATCATTTCTGATGTAATCTCTTAAAGCCTTACTCCACCAGACTATAATGAGTAAGTGAGTAACTAACTATCAGGCGAAATTTTCTGCCACAAAATGGAAAGTTGCCGTTCATCAGCCAGACATTGCCCCTCTTTCGTTACAAAAACATTCAGGGCTGCAATAAGTTTGTCATCATAATAGAGTAACGGTGTCCTTTCCCTGAGCCAGGGAGCAATACCAAACTCCTGCCATAATTTTTTGCTATGGCGGGAATGTTGCCGCCCGACGATGCTGATATTTGCCTGAATTCCAAAGCGGATCGTAACCCGTTCATCATTCCCCGGTGACCTGATATTAACTGCCGCTTCCTTATCTTCAGAAAGAAAAAGCACTCCCAGCCCATCTGGTAATCGCAGTTCCTGTTTTATATCCCATCGAATAACAACACCAGAGAGCGATTGGTACTGAGGAACCAACCATAAATGCTGACGATAACGACGGATATCAAGCTGACCCAATCTGAAACTCGGCTCCGCATCCTGCCGGGAAAGAGCCACTTCTGCCCAAATTCGCTGAAGCTGTTCACGTGACGGCATTCTCACTCCATACCGGCTGAGCCATCGACGCAATAGAGCATTACGTTTCGCCTCAGAAAATGTCTCCAGTGGCAGAATAGACATTGATCCTTCCGGGGTTATCAGTGCATTTAACGATTCCTCAAGCAACTCATCCAGCAATTGCTCCTGCTCTCCACATAAATCAGCACTACGGGAAACAGCCTGAGAAAAGTGTGGCCAACGCCGATTGAGTAACGGCATGATATTCAAACGCAGGAAATTGCGATCATAACGATCATCCTGATTGCTATCATCTTCAACCCATTTCAGGCTGTGTTCCTGCGCGTAGAGTTCTAATTCTGTCCGGCTGATATTCAGCAATGGGCGAATTAATGTTGTCTCAGCAAAAGGCATAACAGCAGGCATGGAAGATAATCCAGCCGGACCACTTCCCCGCTTTAATGCCAGCAAAAATGTTTCAGCCTGATCGTCAAGATGCTGTGCTGTTAACAGAATTTCCCCTTGCCGCAGTTCATGTTTAAAAGCCTGATAACGGGCATCACGGGCGGCGGCTTCAATACCTTTTTTACGGCTATCCAAACACACTTTTTCAACACAAAAATCAACCTGCCAATCTGCACAAATCTGACGACAGTGAGCAACCCATTCATCTGCTTTTATATTTAAACCATGATGAATATGAATTGCCCTTAATGTGAATGCGTTCTGTTTATCACTGCATGATTGCAAAGCGTGTTGACGCAGATGTGCCAGCAAATGCAACAGAACGGTGGAATCTAATCCACCGCTAAACCCGACTAAAAATTTTTTATGTGCCCCTATCTGATCAGCTAATTTCAGCATCAGAGGCTCATAGATATTATTCATTGTGGATAAACTCTTTTTTCAGACCGAAAAATCAGTCCTCAATTAAATCGTCCGGCAGTTTATTTTGTGTATCAGCTTTATTTTTTGCACTAATGCAAAGTATCCCGGATATGATCACAAGCACTAATCCTACTACGTAGGCCGGAACAAACTCATCACCAAAGAACAAAATCAGCCACATCATCGACAATATCGGTGATAAAAATAATATTGAAGCTATTTTAGGCGAATCCGGGCTGCTCATGGCCTTGAACCAGATAATATAGGATATTCCATTTAATATGATGCCATTCAGCACTGTTGGCATCAGTGAATCTCCCACAGGCCAGATGAATTTACTGAATGCCAATAAGAAGATAAGAGAAACGACAGTTGAGTTAATGAATACCCAAAACGTACTGATATAAGGATCAATGGCAAATTGTTTTGATAAAACAGACAACAGAGCAAAACAGAATGCTCCGCTAAAGACCAGAAGCAGGGCTTGCGGATGCTGCACGGAAATTTCGGTAATATTGCCCTGAGTAAAGGTAATCACAACTGCGATGAAGCCAATCGCCATGCCTATCATCTGCTTAATAGACAATTTTTCTTTAAACAGGAAAAACGATAACCCGATTATCATCAACGGCCAGCTATATTGAATAACTAAAACAGCAACACCGTTTTCGATGGAATAACCATAATACAGCAGCAGATAAAAAAAACAGTCCAGAGCACCTAATATGAACACCTTAATCATGACAGGGAAAGGAACAAATATCAGATCCTTCCAGTTTTTTCCCATCATCACTGCAACCAAAAAAACCGCCAGCACAGACAGCACATTTGACCAGAATAAAAATTGGAAATGGTCCATCTCTTTCTGACCAAAGCGCGATATAGAAGGGATAAAACTCCAGATAAACACACAGGAAAACGCATAAATAATATATTTATATTTGGCCATGGCAAAACCCGGTTTGTTATTTTTTAAGTGCTGCAATAGATATAGTTTTACTGATTTTTTCCCATACTCAATAAAATAGGCGGAAATAATGGAGAATTATTATTCTCCAATACTTCCACCTGCGACAAAATGGTCAAAAGACGAGGGGTATTAGCAGTAACCGTACTGCATCAGACGCTCATAACGGCGGTTAACCAACTCTTCACTGTTCAGTTCGCTCAGCTCAGCAAGGTCTGCCAACAATTGGGTTTTCAGTGATTCTGCAATCATATCGTAGCTGCGATGTGCGCCCCCCAATGGTTCAGGGATCACGGTATCGATCAGGTTCAGCTCTTTCAGGCGGGGAGCGGTATTTCCCATCGCTTCTGCTGCCAGAGGCGCTTTTTCTGCGCTTTTCCACAAGATAGACGCACAACCTTCCGGAGATATGGTAGAAAAAGTACTGTATTGCAACATATTCACTTTATCACCGACACTCAGTGCCAGAGCACCACCGGAACCACCTTCACCAATAACAGTACAGATAACCGGCACAGACAGACGGGACATTTCACGCAGGTTACGGGCTATGGCTTCCGACTGACCTCGTTCCTCAGCACCCACTCCAGGGTATGCGCCCGGGGTATCAATAAAAGTAATAATCGGCAGTTTGAAGCGCTCAGCCATTTCCATCAGGCGCAAAGCCTTGCGATAACCTTCCGGCGATGGCATACCAAAGTTACGACGGATTTTTTCTTTTGTTTCACGGCCTTTCTGATGCCCGATAACCATGACCGGACGGCCTTCAATACGTGCCAGACCACCGACGATAGCCTTATCATCTGCGTAGGCACGATCACCCGCCAGCTCTTCAAAGTCAGTGAAAATGCGCTGAATATAATCCAGCGTATAGGGACGGAGAGGATGACGTGACAGTTGGGAAATCTGCCATGCTCCCAAATCAGAGAATATTTTGCGAGTCAGTTCGACACTTTTTTCCCGCAGACGCTGGACTTCTTCGTCCAGATTGATATCTAGCTTTTCATCTTGACGGCTAACCGCAGTGAGCGAATCGATTTTCGCTTCCAACTCAGCAATCGGCTGTTCAAAATCCAGAAAATTCAGACTCATAACGTTCCTATTTTAGTCAAATTCTAATTCTACCTGCTCGCTACCCAGCAGAGTTCGCAGATCTGTCAAAAGGGTATCCGTTGGAGTTACCCGCCATGTTGCCCCGAATCGTAAACGGGCACGGGCATCTACCCGCTGGTAATACAGATGAACCGGTATCGTGCCTGAACGATGTGGCTCCAGTGCACCACGGAGACGGTTCAATAATTGTTCATCAATTTGCCTGTCTGATAACGAGATAGCAAGCCCGCGTGCAAATTTTTCACGCGCCTCACTGATATCCATTAATTCTCGCGCTGTCATTTTAAGCCCACCGCTAAAGTCATCAAAGCTGACTTGTCCGGTTGCGATTAAAATTTTGTCCTGCTCTAACAAATGTTGATATCTTTCCAGAGCATCGGAGAACAACATAATTTCCAGCCGTCCTGAACGATCGTCCAATGTGCAGATACCAATCCGATTACCTCGTTTAGTCGTCACAATTTTGGATGCCAGTACCAAACCTACTACAGTAGTAACCTGACCACGGGGTGTTGGATTCACATCCTTTAGACGTAACCCATTCGTATATCGTTCAATTTCTTTTAAATAACCGGTGATCGGGTGGCCTGTCAGATATAATCCCAGCGTCTCGCGTTCGCCATCCAATACCACTTGATCCGGCCATTTAGGTGTACTGGCATATGAGCGCTCAACCTGTTCAGGCTCCTCAGCCAGTACCCCAAACATATCAGCCTGCCCAGTAGCTTCCGCTTTAGCATGTTGATCCGCCGCTTTCAGCGCATCTTCCAGCGAAGACATCAAAGCAGCACGATGTGGCCCCAGCCTGTCGAATGACCCTGACATAATCAGCTTCTCCATCACACGACGGTTCAGCTTTTTAGTATCAACACGAGCACACAGATCGAACAGTTCTTTAAAATGCCCGCCTTTCTGGCGTGCTTCGATAATGGCTTCAATCGGCCCTTCACCGACGCCTTTGATTGCGCCAATACCATAAACAATTTCGCCTTCATCATTGACGTGGAAATGGTATAACCCGCTATTGATATCCGGTGGCAGGACTTTCAGCCCCATGCGCCAGCACTCATCCACCAGACCAACCACTTTCTCTGTATTATCCATATCCGCTGTCATTACCGCAGCCATAAATTCTGCCGGATAATGCGCTTTTAACCATAATGTCTGGTAAGAAACCAGCGCGTAAGCAGCGGAGTGAGATTTATTGAAGCCATAACCTGCGAATTTCTCCACCAGATCGAAGATCTTCATCGAAAGTTCGCCATCAACTCCCTGACTTATCGCCCCTTCTTCAAAGACTGAGCGCTGCTTAGCCATCTCCTCCGGTTTTTTCTTACCCATCGCACGACGAAGCATATCTGCCCCGCCAAGCGTATAACCTGCCAGAACCTGTGCAATCTGCATGACCTGCTCCTGATACAGGATGATGCCGTAAGTTGGCTCCAGTACAGGTTTCAGCGTTTCATGCTGCCATTCAACATCCGGATAGGAAATCTCTTCCCGTCCGTGTTTACGGTCGATAAAGTTATCCACCATTCCCGATTGCAAAGGCCCCGGGCGGAACAATGCCACCAGTGCGATCATATCTTCAAAACAGTCAGGACGCAGACGTTTGATCAAATCCTTCATGCCACGGGATTCAAGCTGGAATACAGCGGTCGTTTCGGAGCGTTGCAGCATATCGAAACTTTTCTGATCATCCAGTGGAATGGCGGCAATATCTATCGGTTCCAGATTTTTTCCGACACGGCGGGCATTAACCATCTCAAGTGCCCAGTTGATGATGGTCAGGGTTCTCAGGCCAAGAAAGTCAAACTTCACCAGCCCGGCGTATTCCACATCGTTTTTGTCGAACTGAGTAACCGGGTTCAATCCTTCCGGATCGCAATATATAGGAGCAAAATCAGTGATCTTAGTCGGAGCGATAACCACTCCACCAGCATGTTTACCCGCGTTACGAGTGACACCTTCCAGTTTCCGCGCCATATCTATCAGCGCTTTAACCTCTTCATCCGCTTCGTAAATTTCAGGTAGCTGAGGCTCTGCGACAAACGCTTTTTCCAGTGTCATTCCCGGATCGGGAGGAACCAGCTTAGATATCCGATCAACAAAGCCATAGGGATGCCCGAGCACTCGCCCAACATCACGAATGACCGCTTTTGCTGCCATCGTACCAAAGGTAATGATCTGTGATACCGCATCGCGTCCGTATATATCAGCAACATGGTCAATCACCTGATCACGTTTTTCCATACAGAAATCGATATCAAAGTCAGGCATGGAGACACGTTCGGGGTTCAGGAAACGTTCGAACAGTAGGTCAAATTCCAGTGGGTCTAGATCAGTGATTTTCAGCGCATAAGCGACAAGAGAACCCGCACCGGAGCCACGCCCCGGGCCTACCGGTACGCCGTTATCCTTCGACCACTGGATAAACTCCATCACGATCAGGAAGTAACCGGGAAAACCCATCTGGTTGATAACTTTTAACTCAATATCCAGACGTTCATCATATTCCAGCCGCTTTTCAGCTCTGACTGCCGGATCCGGATAGAGGAATTCCAGACGCTCTTCTAAGCCCTGTTTTGATTTTTCGACCAGATAGTCTTCAGTACTCATATCCCCTGTCGGGAATTTAGGCAGAAAATATTCGCCAAGCCGAATCGTGACATTACAGCGTTTTGCAATTTCTACGCTATTTGCTAATGCCTCAGGGATGTCTGAAAAAAGCTCACACATCTCCTGCTCACTGCGCAAATATTGCTGTGGGCTGTAATTTTTCGGACGTTTAGGATCGGAAAGTGTATAGCCGTCATGTATAGCAACACGAATTTCATGGGCGTCAAAATCACCACTTTCCAGAAAACAGACATCGTTGGTCGCCACAACCGGCAGGTTTTTTTCTGCTGCCAGCTCAACCGCAGCGTGCAGATAAGATTCTTCATCCTGACGCCCGGTGCGAATAAGTTCCAGATAGTAACTATCCGGGAAATGTTCCTGATAAAAATCCAGACACTGATCGACTAACACGCGGTTACCACGCAGCAAAAACTTACCGACATCCCCCATGCGTCCGCCTGACAGCAATATCAACCCCGCCTTGTGTTTAGCCAGCCATTCTTGCCTGATAGTTGGGCCGACCGCGCCATAGCCTTTCTGATAAGCTTCAGAAATCAATAAAGTCAGGTTTTGATAACCTTCATTATTACGGGCCAGAACGGTCAGATGGGCATACTCATCACCCAACTGTTCACTTTCCATATAGAAATCGGCCCCAATGATGGGTTTGACTCCTGAACTATGGGCACTGCCATAAAATTTAACAAGGCCACACAGATTGGTAAAATCAGTGATTGCAAAAGCAGGCATCCCCAATCCGGCGACTTTTTTTATCAGTGAGCCGGTTTTGGCTAAGCCATCAATCATTGAATAATCGCTGTGAACACGTAAGTGTACGAAACGTGGTTCTGTCATAGTCTGTCCAGATACTTATTCCAGATTTTTATCCAATAGCCAGCGCGCGTTTAACTGGCGCAAAGCTTTTACGATGGTGTTCCGTTGCACCCAACAAAGACAGCTTTTCCAAATGCAGGGCGGTAGGATAACCTTTATGCTTTGCAAAACCATATTCAGGGAAATGTTTATCCAGCTCGGCCATTTCTCTGTCCCGCGTCACTTTAGCCAGAATGGAAGCGGCACTGATCTCTGCAACCAGACTATCTCCCTTAACGACTGCCTGCGCTGGCATTGATAATACCGGGCAACGGTTTCCGTCAATCAGGACATAATCTGGCTGAATTGCTAAGCCTTCAACAGCCCGCTGCATTGCAAGCATGGTGGCATGGAGAATATTGATACGGTCAATCTCTTCCGGTTCAGCGCGCCCAAGGCTCCAGCACAACGCTTTTTCTGTGATCTCCAGATAAAGCGCCTTGCGACGTTTTTCTGTCAGTTTTTTCGAATCCATCAAGCCCGTAATCGGTCTGGCCGGATCAAGAATAACTGCCGCAGTCACCACGGCCCCCACCAGCGGGCCGCGCCCGACTTCATCAACACCGGCAATCAGATTCGCCTGCGGATAAACAAAATTCATTATTTTCTCGCTAATTCCAGTACCGCTTGTGCCGCCTGTTCATCGGCATCACAGCGAATACTTTCATGCAAATGCAGGAAGGTTTCTTTCAACGCTTCCACCTCAACACCACCACGTAACAACGGCAATAATGCCTCCGACAGTGCCTGAGGCTCACATTCATCCTGTAGTAACTCTTTGACTAATTCTTTACCTGCCAGCAAATTAGGCAGGGAAACATAGGGGGTTTTTACCAGACGTTTTGCCAGCCAGAATGTAAAAGGCTTCATTCTATAACCCACCACCATCGGGCATTTAGCCAGCATACATTCCAGTGCTGCTGTACCGGATGCCAATAAAGTTGCATCACTGGCAATCATAGCTGCACGAGCCTGACCATCTAATATGTGAATGGATAAATCCGGTGCAACTTCATTTTTGATACGCTCGAACTGCTCACGCCGTTTGGCATTTACCAATGGAACCAATACATGCAGATCAGGAAGTTCATTCCTGAGTAACTGCACGGTTCTCAAAAAGTCGGCGCTGAGCATTTCTACTTCAGCGTGGCGGCTGCCCGGCAGGATAGCCAGACAATGGGCATTTGCCGGAATATCTAAACCTTTTCTGGCGGCTATTTTGTCTGTTTGCAACGGCATGGCATCAGCCATTGTATGCCCAATAAACTGGCATGGCACATTAAACCGATCATAAAACGCTTTTTCAAAGGGTAGAAATGCCAGTACCAGATCTGTTGCGCGGCCGATTTTAAACACCCGCTTCTGGCGCCATGCCCATACCGATGGGCTGACATAATGAATCGTCCGGATCCCCTGCTGTTTCAGGCGGCCTTCTAAAGTGATGTTGAAATCTGGCGCATCAATACCAACAAAAACATCCGGTTTCAACTCTGTAAAACGAGTTGTTAAATCTTTGCGGATTTTCAGTAAACGCGGCAAACGCCCCAGAACTTCAACGATCCCCATGACCGCCAGTTCTTCCATCTCATACCAGGCTTCACAACCTTCGGCCTGCATAAGAGGACCTGCGACACCCACAAAGCGGGCGTCAGGAATTTTGGCTTTCAATGCACGGATCAGCCCCGCCCCCAGGATATCACCGGAAGTTTCTCCGGCGACTAAGCCAATTGTCAGTGGGCGCTGATGGTTAACAGAAGAAATGGTAGTCAAAGGAACACCCTTTATCTATACCCGTCGTCTTTCAAATTGCCTCTTTGTTGGCTGCACTCGCTCACCCCAGTCACCGTTTTTATAAACATACGGTTATCTATGCTCCTGGGGATGAACTCCCTTGCCGCCTCAATGCAACTCGAAATCCATAGGGTATACTTAGCGAATAATGCCGCGACTGGATTTTACTGAATTCGCCAGAAAATCACTGAATAATTTCACGTGTGGATTGTTTTCGGCCTGAGTTTCGATCTCGTTTCTGGCTTCTTCCAACGTTTTTCCACTGCGATAAAGTGCTTTATAAGCATTACGAATAGCGTGCAGCGACTCTTTATCAAACCCACGACGTTTCAGGCCTTCAATATTCAAACCGAAAGGTGTGGCATGATTCCCCTGCGCAATAACATAGGGAGGTATATCCTGAGCAACACCGGAACAACCGCCGACCATAACATGGGAGCCAATCTGGCAGAACTGATGAACAGCTGTCATACCACCGATGATCACGTAATCACCTAAAATGACATGCCCGCCCAAAGTACCATTATTGGCAATGATGCAGCGATCACCCACAATACAGTCATGGGCTATGTGAGCATTAATCATCAGCAAGTTATCACTGCCGACTTTAGTTAATCCACCACCCTGAACAGTACCACGGTGAATGGAGACACTTTCGCGAATACGGTTACGATCCCCGATCTCAACACGAGTCGGTTCACCCTGATATTTGAGATCCTGATTGACCTCACCAATTGAAGCAAATTGATAAATTTGGTTATCTCGACCAATTTTGGTTATCCCGTTGATCACAACATGGGATTTCAATTCAGTTCCTTCACCAATTTCTACTTGCGAACCGATATAACAAAATGGGCCAATACGAACATTGGCACCAATAACAGCTCCTTCTTCAATAATTGAAGAAGGATGAATAACAGCGGTCTGATCAATCATGCATTAAGCCTCACGGCGGCGGGCACACATCATTTCAGCTTCGCAAGCCACTTCTCCATCGACTTTCGCTACACCTCTGAAACGCGCAACACCACGGCGTTCTTTAATAAACTCTACTTCCATAATCATTTGATCACCTGGCAGAACCGGACGCTTAAAACGTGCGCCATCAATAGCTGCAAAGTAATACAATTCTCCTGGCTCCAGCGTACCAACAGTTTTGAATGCCAGAATTCCTGTCGCCTGAGCCATTGCTTCAAGGATCAGAACGCCGGGGAAAATAGGTTTACCCGGGAAATGCCCCTGAAAAAATGGTTCATTAACCGTTACATTTTTAACTGCTCGCAGAAACTTGCCTTTTTCGAAATCCAGAACTCGGTCTACCAGTAAAAATGGGTAGCGATGTGGCAGTAATTTCAAAATTTCTTCAATTTGCAGAGTATGATTATCACTCATCTAAATACTCTTCCTGTCTATATCCAATCGTAGTATTAAAAAATATGCACTATACAATACACTTCGTCTTTCAAGTTGCTTCTTTGTTGGCGACGCATCTTGAAATCCATTGTGTATAAAACTAATGCAGTATAAAAAAAGCACTAATGACACGGCCTGCGTTAACTCCGGTGGAGTTATCAGACAGGCCGTAAAAATAAAAACTTAACCAACAAAATGTTTGTATGATTACTTGTTGTCACCTTCAAGCTTGCGTTCAACAGATTTCAACCGCTTATTCATTTCGTTGATATTCATTACCAAAGCAGCCGTCTTACGCCAGACTTTGTTCTGTTGTAGCGGGATACCCGATGAGTATACACCAGGTTCGGTGATTGGGCGCATTACCATGCTCATGCCAGTCACAGTTACTTTATCACAGATTTCCATATGTCCGTTGATAACACTGGCCCCACCAATCATACAATAACGACCGACTTTCAGGCTGCCTGCCATAATGACGCCACCCGCTATTGCCGTGTTATCACCAATGATAACGTTGTGAGCAATCTGGCACTGGTTATCAATGATAACACCATTACCGATGATAGTGTTATCCAGAGCACCACGATCGATAGTCGTACATGCGCCTATTTCAACGCGATCACCAATAATGACCGTGCCTAACTGCGGGATTTTAATCCAGTTACCGCGATCATTCGCATAGCCAAAACCATCAGAGCCTATCACAGCACCTGACTGAATGAGACACTGCTCACCCATTTCGACGTTATGGTATACCGAAACATTGGCCCAAAGACGGCTTCCTGTACCAATGCGGGTATTTTTACCAACAAAACAGCCAGCACCAATGATGACATTATCACCAAGTACAACACCAGATTCGATGACAGCATTTGCTCCGATTGCAACATTTCTTCCCAATGTCGCTTCTGGAGAAATCACTGCTGACGAGTGGATATCCTGCGCTGGCTGTGGCGTTATATCCATAATTTGCGCCATACGCGCATAAGCCAGATAAGGGTTATCAACCACCAGTGCAGCAACTTTACAATGAGGAAGATCGGCTTCGCTCAACACAATTGCCGCAGCCTGACACTCTGCAAGTTTATCGGTATAACGACTATCTGATAAAAATGTAATTTGTTCGCTGTTTGCTGAATACATAGGAGCAATACCAGTGATGACGATATCGCCATCACCATGTAATTGCGCATTCAACTGCTGAGCAAGATCAGCCAATCGAATTGAAACCATTTAATTATTTAACCTGCTTCATGACGTCTGAGGTAATATCTTTACCGGATGCAGCATATACTACAGTACTTGCATCAAGAACAAGGTCATAACCTTCTTTACCGGCAACAACCTTAACTGCATCCTGAATGCGGTTGACGAGTTTATTGCGTTCTTCCATCTGACGGCGACGGCTATCGTTGTCAAGAGACTGTGCTTTCTTCGCAAACTCATCACGTTTAGCCATTACGTCTTTTTCCAGTTTTTCGCGGTCGCTCGCTTTCATTGTTGAGCCATCACGCTGCAATTTCTGGATGTTAGACTGCAAATCAGATTCCATACGTTGTAAATCGGAAACGCGGCCTTTGAATTCATTTTCCAATTGTTTTGCAACAGCCTCATGAGCAGGCAATTGTTGGAAAATTTCGGCAATATTCACAACAGCGATTTTGTCCGCTGCCTGAACACCGGCAGAAAACGCTAATGCAATACCAAGGCTTACTGCACACAGTACTTTCTTCACTATAAACTCCTTTGACCTACGCCATTTTACACGTTGGGATATTTATAATCGCCTTATCTGATAATAAGGCGATTTCCTACCAATAACGATTGGTTTTTTACCAGGTTCCACCGATGTTGAACTGGAATTGCTCTGTTCTATCCCCTTTGTAATCTTTGACTGGCTTCGCATAAGAGAAAGATAGAGGCCCCAATGGCGATAGCCATTGCAATGCGATACCAGTAGAAACACGTATTCTATTGGGTTTACCGTAATCAGGTAAATCCGGGTAATTTACTCCATCGTAACTGTTGCTCCAGCTGGTATCCCATACTGTTCCCGCATCTACAAACAGAGACGTTCGTACAGAATTAGCATATTTTGCATCCAGGAACGGGGTTGGCGTAATCAGCTCGAAGTTGGCAACTGCTATCGCATTACCACCCACGGCATCCTGGAATGAACCTCTTGAGTTAACCTTAGGCTGGCCTCCCGGGCCTTTTTCAAGGTAAACCGCTTTTGGCCCAATGTTGTTAGGACGGAAACCACGGACGCTATTAGAACCACCGGCATAAAAGTTCTCATAAAATGGCAGTTCCTTGCCACCAAATCCACCACCATAACCCAATCGGGTACGTCCCATCATGACCCATGTGCGATCGTCATCAATAGGATAGTAGCCGGAAGAGTTCAGCGTAACTTTATAGAACTGGTTCTCAGAGCCAGGCACCGTGACTTTTGTATCCAAACCAGCTTTAACACCTGATGTTGGGAAGAAAGCACGATCAAGGTTGTTATAGCTCCAACCCACTGTCATTGTTACGTCATTTGCATCAAACCTGATTTTATCCGTGAAATCCGGTTTTTTATGCATTTTCTCCATATAGCGCCACATCGCTAACTGAGGACGTATGTTAGACAATGAGTTATGAACGTAACCTAACCGGAAATATAATGAGTTATTTTCATTCAGAGGAACGCCAAGAGAGCCATCTGTACCGTATGATTTATTGGTATAATTAGAAAGCGAGGCATCATCCGCACGGAAATCACTATAGAATATCCGCCCGCCTAAACTGACCCCGTCAACAGTGAAGTAAGGGTTAGTAAACGATAAGTCAGCCGATGTTGAATAATCATTCTTACTGGCACTGATCCCAACCGCATTACCTGTACCCAGCCAGTTATCCTGCTGAACGCCGACCTGAAAACTCATTCCGCTTTCAGTACCGTAACCAACAGAAAAGTTCATGCTGCCTGTGTTACGTTCTTTAACTTTATAAATGACGTCAACCTGATCCGGGCTACCCGGCACACGTTCAGTGGCAACATCAACAGTTTCAAAATAACCCAGACGATTAAGGCGTTCTTTGCCATATTCAACTAAGTCACTACCCAGCCACGCCCCTTCCATCTGGCGCATTTCGCGACGCAATACCGAATCTTTACTGGTGGTATTACCAGAAAAACGAATATTACGTACATAAAAACGGTTACCGGCATCCACATTGATATGCAACTTCACCGTCTTATCGGCATCATTGATTTCAGGTTGTGTCATGACACGAGGATAAGCGTAACCATAACGGCCAAGAAGCTGCTTGATTGCTGTTTCTATGTGGGTAACTTCTGTTCCGTTATACAGTGAACCCGGCTTAATAGTAGTCAGTTTTGTTATTTGAGCCTGATAGCCTGCCAGATTACCACTAACATCAACACCTGAGATTTTATATTGATCCCCTTCAGTGACGTTGATAGTAATATAAATCCCTTTTTTATCAGGCGTCAGATTCACCTGAGTCGAATCAATATTAAACCGCGCATAGCCTCTATCAAGGTAGAAACTACGCAATTTCTCAAGGTCACCTTCTAATTTCTGCTTCTGATATTTCTGATCAGCCGTCAGATTCCACCACGGAACATCATCCCTGAGTTGGAAACTATCGAGTAATTCACTCGTTGAGAAATCTTTATTGCCAACAATGTTAATTTGCTGAATTTTGGCAGAGACACCCTCAGAAAAAACAAGTTTCAAGTCAACCCGATTACGGGGAAGGGGTGTAACAACAGCCTTCACTGTAGCGTTGTATTTACCGACGCTATAGTAAAAATCTTCCAGCCCTTTTTCGATATTCGACAGCATGGTGCGGTCAAGGGCTTCACCAACACGAACGCGCGATGCTTCAAGATTACTCTTGAGCATGTCATCTTTCACGGCCTTGTTACCGGAGAAAGTAATACTGGCGATGGTTGGCCGTTCTTTTACCTGAACAACCAGTGAATTACCATCACGCAAGACACGAACATCTTCAAAGTTTCCAGTCGCGAACAGGGCATGAATCATACGACTGATATCTTCATCGCTGACTGTATCACCTACGCGAACTGGCATATTCAATAATGCTGCACCAACGGTGACACGTTGAAGACCCTCAAAATGAATGTCCTGAACTACGAATCCGTCTGAACCGTATGCAGTGGCGCTGCCGAACAGCAGCGACGCTATGAGCAACTTTTTCATCGCCATCGTTGTTATGCGTTTTCCTAACTGGTCCCCCACCTAAAAGCGGGAGAAATCATTGAAAAGTGCAAGCCCCATTAATAACACCAGCAATATAGCACCAATGCGATAACTGAAGTCTTGTACACGCTCGGAAACTGGCCCCCCCTTGATCTTCTCGATAGCAAGGAAAAGCAAGTGTCCACCATCTAGTACAGGTAACGGGAACAAGTTTATGATCCCAAGATTGACGCTGATTAGCGCCAAAAACATCAAATAATACACCAAGCCAGAATCCGCTGACACACCAGCACCCTTGGCTATAGAAATAGGGCCACTCAAATTATCAAGTTTCACATCCCCGACAATCAATTTGCCAATCATATTCACGGTCAGCTTGATCAATTGCCAGGTTTTCTCTCCAGCTTCATAAACGGAATAGAAAGGCCCATACTGCTGAACTGTTCTGTATTCATCAGCCAATGGAATAATTTTCAATTCAACTCCGGCAAAACCTTCTTCTCGCCCATCGGAAAGTTTCTTAGCCTCGGGTATCAATGACAGAGTCATCATACTGCCGGCTCTTGCAACATCAAGTTTCAGGGGAGTATTCGGATTCTTCCTGACGTAAGATGCAAAAGAGTGCCAAATATCTACGTTCTGGCCATCGACTTTAACGATCCTGTCCCCGCTTTGTAAACCCGCTTTTTCCGCCGCTGAGCCGGGATAAATTTTCTCTATCTGAGAACTAGGGTACGGAATAACGGGCATAATGCCTAAAGACAGCAGGATGTCCTGCCGGGACGGATCAAAAGCCCAGTGCCGTAAATCCAGAGTCTTTTGAATGGATTCCGAAGAATCCTCCGGGGCCACATCCAGCGACACAGAAGATTCTCCGACTTTACTTATCAAAGCGAGCCTTACTGAATTCCAGTCAGGAGTTTCGATACCATCAACGGCTTTTAGTTCCATTCCGGGCAAAATATTTGCCTGGGCCGCAATCGAGTCAGGCTTAACATCCAGGATCACGGAACGAACGGAAGGTACGCCGATCACAAAAACCAGCCAGTAAGCAACAATAGCCAGAATAAAGTTTGCGATTGGCCCGGCACTGACAACTGCCGCTCTCTGTCCTATGGTTTTATTATTGAACGCCATATGGCGGCGCTCAGGGGCGACGGTCTCAACTCTTTCATCGAGCATTTTGACATAGCCGCCCAAAGGAATAAGGGCAATAACGAATTCGGTTCCCTGTTTATCTGTACGACGCCAAAGCGCTTTACCAAACCCGATAGAAAAACGCTCAACGTAAATACCACACCGTCTGGCCACCCAAAAGTGACCAAATTCATGCACTGTAACAAGCACTCCCAATGCAACAATAAATGCAGCCAGATTCCAGAGAATATCCATTAATGTACCTTCAGAGACCAAATCCAGAAGAAACTAACATTACCAGCCCGGCAAAAACAGGTACTGCCGCCGTTAAACTGTCCACCCGGTCCATTACTCCGCCATGCCCCGGGATCAACTGGCTGCTATCTTTAATTCCCGATTCCCGTTTAAACATACTTTCGGTCAGATCACCAAAAACAGAGGCAATAACGACAACAGCAGAAATCAGCAACAAGTTTTCAGGCATCACTGGGACTGGAGCAAATTTACTGAACAACCAGGAAATCAGTGCCGCTGTCAGCAGCCCTCCGGCCAGCCCTTCGAGGGTTTTGCCCGGGGATACTTTAGGTGCCATTTTGTGTTTACCCAATGTGCGACCAAAAATATAAGCCCCTGAATCAGCGGCCCAAACCAGCAGCATCACATACAGCAGCCACCACGCACCATTATAGGTATTATTTTCATACCCCTGAGTACGGAGAACCATCATTCCACAATAGAATGGCACAATCGTCAGAAAACCGAATAGCAGGCGCAATATAACGGAAGATTTCCAAATAGAAGCTGAAGCTGGATAAGCAACAACTAATACGACAGCGACAACCCACCAGAGCATTCCTGCCCATAAAAGATACAGAATTTGAGGTTTCTCAGTCAGGTGAGTAAAGTCTGCCAAAGAATATTGTAAAGCAAGCAGCCCAGCAGCACACAATACTGCCAGTGCTATACGTTTGGACTGTGTGAATAATCCGGCAAATTGCCCCCATTCCCATGCAGCGAGCGCTGAAACTGCAATGACAACCAGCCCGAACCCTGAAGGAGGAAGTAAAAACAGAGCTGCAACAACAAGGGGAATTAATATTAACGTAGTTAAAAGACGGTACTTCAGCAAGTTCTCCTCCTATGATCCCACTTCGGCATCGTCTGGCGTTCCGCCAAAACGGCGTTCTCGTTTAACAAAGGCATGAATAGCACCTTCAAAGGCTGTTTCATCAAAATCAGGCCAAAGTATATCGGTAAAATATAATTCTGCATAAGCTATCTGCCATAACAGGAAATTACTGATACGATGCTCGCCCCCGGTTCTGATTACTAAATCAACATCAGACTGCCGACTCAGGCTCATAAAACTGCTTACTGTTGATTCAGTAATGTCTTCAGGTTCAAGCTGATTTGCCCTGACCTTTTCAGCAACCTGCCTGACACTCTGAATTAAATCCCAACGACCGCCATAATTGGCAGCAATATTAAGCTGCAATCCGGTATTGCCCGCCGTCAACTCAACTGAACGGCGGATACGCTCCTGCAACCGTGAGCTGAACCGACTAATATCACCAATAACAGACAATTTCACATTGTGCTTATGTAAGCTCTTCACTTCATTATCGAGAGCAAAAACAAACAGTTCCATTAATGAACTGACTTCTTGTTGTGGACGATTCCAGTTTTCGCTACTGAAAGCATATAATGTCAGTGATTCGATATTATTTTTAACCGAAAAGCTCACAGCACTTCGTACAGCCTTAATCCCTGCACGATGACCAAAAACTCTTAACTTCCCACGCTTTTTTGCCCAACGCCCATTACCATCCATAATGATGGCAACATGTCTGGGTAATGACAGCGATGAGTCACAATCACTAGGAGATATCACTCAAACTAATCCTTAAATAATTAAGCTGACACTTTATAGCTCAAGAATTTCCACACATGAAAAAGCCGTGCCAACAATTATCACGGCTATTTCTGGCATAGACCCGGTCGAAAGCCTTTATCTCTGATACATGTTTTAAAAACAGATACCAAAATACGCTAAATATTGAACTGGCTATTATAGCAACTACGATTTACCTGCGAACTATATCATTTGCCAAAATGCAAACAAACATATACTTATTAACAAAATTCGCTAGTTAGTAAAGGCGCCAATTGCCTCTTTCGCCAGAGTTCTTGCTATATGGTCGATTTCTAAGACCTCTTCAATGCTTTGAGGTTCAGGCAAATTTAATTTCTCTACAACCTGTCGATTCATCACCGCAATATCAGTGAAACGGATCTGATTCTGCAAGAAGGCACTCACTGTTTCTTCATTAGCGGCATTCAATGCAGTTGTTGCTGCCTGACCTTCATGACACGCGTCAATCGCCAGTTTGAGACAGGGATAACGACGATAATCCAGAGCTTCGAAAGTCAGTGTGCTGAGTTCAGTAAAATCCAGCGGTTTAGCGCCAGACTCAATGCGATTGGGATAAGCCATACTATAAGCAATTGGCGTACACATATCCTGTGTGCCCAACTGTGCAATGATACTGCCATCCTGATAACGCACCATTGAGTGGATAACGGATTGTGGGTGCAGCAGAACTTCCATTTCATCAGCAGAAGCGTTGAACAGATGGCGGGCTTCAATATATTCCAGCCCTTTATTCATCATTGTTGCAGAATCAACGGAAATTTTACGTCCCATTGACCAGATTGGATGAGCACAAGCTTCATCGGGGGTGACAGAAGAGAATTTTTCCAACGGCGTTTTACGGAATGGACCGCCAGATCCGGTCAGAATAATACTGGAAATGCCATGATCTTTTAATGTTGCATTACCAAGATTGTGCTGGACTGACTCAGGCAAACTCTGAAAAATGGCATTATGTTCGCTATCAATCGGCAACAATTGTGCTTTATATTGATTAACCGCCTCCATAAATAAACGCCCGCTGGTAATAAGCGATTCTTTGTTAGCCAGCAAAACCTGCTTACCTTTACGGATAGCCGCCAGTGTTGGCAGTAACCCTGCAATACCGACAATAGCAGACATAACCTGATCGACATCTTCCAGCGCGGCTAAATCACAGATAGCCTCTTTTCCAGACAGAACTTCAGTCTGGCAGCCCTGTTCCTGCAATAACCGCCGCAATTCTGTTGCGGAATATTCATCGGCCATTGCGGCATACTGAGGCTGAAATTCCAGACACTGTTGTGCCATGACTCCACTATTTTTCCCGGCAACAAGTGCCACAACACGGAATTTATCTGGGTTCTTTCTGACAACTGAGAGTGTACTTGTCCCGATGGACCCCGTTGAGCCGAGGATAGTTAAGCGTTTCATATTAATACTCTGAGTATTCTACTGACATAATATCGCAATAGTTTGATCTGTCCTGATCGCTATGTCCATTGCCTGAGAAAGAAATGTGATACGAAATGTAATATTGATAATATTAAATGATAAGAATAACGCCGCAGGGCTGCGGCGTTAAGTTATGCCCGTTGTCTTTCAAGCTGCCTCTTTATTGGCTGTGAAACAACCCGGAATCAATCAGGCATAGCAGAGAAATGGCAATTAGAATTCCATCAACTCTGTTTCTTTGTTCGCCAGTGCTTCATCAATCTTTTTAATGAAGGTATCAGTCAGTTTCTGAATATCGTCCTGTGAACGACGTTCTTCATCTTCGCTGATTTCTTTATCTTTCAGCAGTGCTTTAACTTTATCGTTAGCATCGCGGCGGATATTACGGATAGATACACGCCCCTGCTCTGCATCACCACGAACCACTTTGATCAAATCTTTACGACGTTCTTCAGTCAGTGGAGGCAGAGGAACACGAATAATGGTTCCGGCAGAAGATGGGTTCAGACCCAAATCAGAAGCCATAATCGCTTTTTCAACAGCCGGAGTCATAGAACGATCGAATACTGTGATCGCTAAAGTACGTGCATCTTCGGCAACAACGTTCGCGATCTGACGCAATGGAGTCGCTGCGCCATAATATTCGATGCTGATGCCATCCAGCAGGCTAGGAGAAGCACGGCCAGTACGTACCTTGCTGATTTGGTTTTTCAGTGCTTCGACGCTTTTTTCCATGCGGTCTTGTGCGTCTTTCTTGATTTCATTAATCACGTTATAAACCCTTGGGAACTGGTTATTTTCTAGACCATAAATGCCAGTATGGCATACTATGACCCTGTGTCATTAAATTCGGCGCATCAGGACGCTGATCATACCGTCAAATCTCACCGATGTCTCTATACCCTTCGTCTTTCAAGTTGCCTCTTTGTTGGCTGCGCTCGCTCACCCCCCGGTCACCGTTTTTATAAACATACGGTTAGCTATGCTCCCGGGGATTTACTCGCTTGCCGCCGCGATCCAACTCGAAATCCATTGGATATGTGTACGAAGAAATCAGTCGTGAGAAATCAACGTACCTTCATTTTCACCCATGACAACACGACGAAGTGCACCTGGTTTGTTCATATTGAAGACACGGATTGGCAGGTTATGATCGCGGGCCAGTGTAAAGGCAGCAAGATCCATAACTTTCAGTTCACGCTCCAATACATCCTGATAATCGAGTTTGTTATAAAGAACAGCTTCTGGATCTTTTGCAGGATCAGCAGAGTAGACCCCGTCAACTTTGGTTGCTTTTAACACAACATCCGCTTCAATCTCAATGCCGCGCAGACAAGCTGCGGAATCTGTCGTAAAGAACGGGTTGCCAGTACCTGCCGAGAAAATAACAACACGACCATGACGCAGTAAGCTGATAGCTTCAGCCCAGCTATAGTTATCACAGACGCCATTCAAAGGAATAGCGGACATCAGACGGGCGTTCACATAGGCGCGGTGTAAGGCATCACGCATTGCCAGACCATTCATTACTGTTGCCAACATGCCCATGTGGTCGCCGACTACACGGTTCATTCCTGCTTCAGCCAGACCGGCTCCGCGAAACAGGTTGCCTCCGCCAATAACGACGCCGACTTGAATACCCAGCTCAACCAGTTCTTTGATTTCCTGAGCCATACGGTCTAAGACGCTAGCATCGATACCAAAACCTTCTGCGCCTTGCAGGGCTTCTCCACTGAGCTTAAGCAGGATTCTCTGATATACGGGTTTTGCATTGGTTGCCATGGTGTTTCAGTCCTAAGCAGATAAGGATTATTGGGGGTTACTACAATTATTCAGTTAATACACATCCATGCTATGCAGCCAGATGTAAAAAATTCTTCTTAAATAAAACAGAACCGCCAATCGGCGGCTCCGTTAAGACAATTAAGACTGTTTGCTCATCGCAGCAACTTCTGCTGCGAAGTCAGCTTCAACTTTCTCGATGCCTTCGCCAACTTCAAAACGGATGAAGTTGATAACTTTAGCGTTGTTCTCTTTCAGCAGAGCGCCAACAGTTTTGCTTGGATCCATCACGAAGTTCTGACCATTCAGAGAGATTTCGCCGGTGAATTTGTTCATACGGCCAGAAACCATTTTCTCTGCGATTTCGCGTGGTTTGCCAGACTGCATTGCGATGTCCAGCTGGATCTGATGCTCGCGCGCAACAACGTCAGCAGGAACGTCAGATGGGTCAACATATTCTGGTTTGCTTGCAGCAACGTGCATTGCAACGTGCTTGATCAGTTCTTCGCTTGCGCCTTCAGCAGCAACCAGAACACCGATACGAGCACCGTGCAGGTAAGAACCTACAGCTTCGCCTTCCAGAATAGCAACACGACGGATGTTGATGTTTTCACCGATTTTAGCAACCAGTTCAGTACGCTGTTCTTCGAACTTAGCTTTCAGTGCATCGATGTCAGAATTTTTGTCAGCCATAACGGAAGTGATAACTTCTTTACCGAATGCCAGGAAGCCAGCATCTTTAGCAACGAAGTCAGTTTCACAGTTCAGTTCAACGATACCTGCGAATTTAGCATCTGCTGAAACTTCAACCAGGATAACGCCTTCAGCTGCAACACGGCCTGCTTTTTTAGCCGCTTTTGCCTGACCTGATTTACGCATGTTATCGATAGCCAGCTCGATATCACCATTCGCTTCAACCAGTGCCTTTTTACATTCCATCATGCCTGCGCCAGTACGCTCACGCAGTTCTTTTACCAGAGCAGCGGTAATGTCAGCCATTTGTTTAATTCCTCGATGTGTCTCGCGGGAAGATAATATTCCGCGTGGAAAGTTATCAGATAATATCCTTCGTCTTTCAAGCTGCCTCTTTGTTGGCTGCGCTCGTTCACCCCAGTCACATAGTTATCTATGCTCCCGGGGATTCTCTTCCTTGCCGCCGCGATGCAACTCGAAATCCATTGGGTATAGTTCTATATCAGATATGTAAAGGGGGCCTTGACAGGCCCCCTAACCAATATATTTCAATACCTGGTCAATAAGGGCTCAGAAATGAGCATGCCTTATTATTCAGCGTCTACAAGACCTTCTTCAGCCTGAACAGCCAGATCCTGTGAACGGCCTTCACGAACAGAAGTCGCAGCAGCAGTCAGGTACAGTTTTACTGCACGGATTGCGTCGTCGTTACCAGGGATAATGAAATCAACGCCATCTGGATCAGAGTTAGTATCAACAACAGCGAATACTGGGATACCCAGGTTGTTTGCTTCTTTGATAGCGATGTGTTCGTGTTCAGCATCGATAACAAACAGAGCATCAGGCAGGCCGCCCATGTCTTTGATACCGCCCAGGCTGTTTTCCAGTTTGCCAAGCTCACGAGAACGCATCAGCGCTTCTTTTTTAGTCAGCTTGTCAAAAGTACCGTCCTGAGACTGAGCTTCCAGATCTTTCAGACGTTTGATTGACTGACGAACAGTTTTCCAGTTAGTCAGCATACCACCTAACCAACGGTGGTTAACGAAGTATTGGTCACAGCCCAGAGCTGCTTCTTTTACTGCTTCGCTTGCAGCACGCTTGGTGCCAACAAACAGAATTTTGCCTTTACGGGAAGCAATTTTGTTCAGCTCAGCCAAAGCATCGTTGAACATTGGAACAGTTTTTTCCAGGTTGATGATATGAACTTTGTTACGAGCGCCAAAGATGAAAGGTTTCATTTTTGGGTTCCAGTAACGAGTCTGGTGACCGAAGTGAACGCCCGCTTGCAGCATATCGCGCATGGAAACAGTTGCCATTTTAGACCTCTATAAAGTTAATTGGGGTTATGCCTCCACAGATCCCATGACACCGACTCTTTAACTGTGTGCTATTCATACCGCATGAAAGAGATTCATACGAATTAGTCACATGAGAGCACCCCGGTGTATGTGCCGATCCGTGTGTGTTATTTACACAAATGAGTTTATTTAGCATTTCTGAAATATTGCTTCCACAGGAAACAATTACACAGAATACCGGCGCGCTTTATACCATAATCCGACCCTATACACCAACATTTGTTATCGCTTTATGGCGTCTTAGCAATCAACGGTTATTGTTAGATATCAGGCAGGCTGATACCATTAACTCCATCATTTTTTCATTAACTAATATCAAAGAATCGGTGATTTACCGGTTCTAATGGACTGATTTCATGGCTATTACTATCAAAACAGACGAAGATATTCAGAAAATGCGCGTTGCCGGTCGTCTGGCAGCTGAAGTTCTGGAGATGATCGAGCAACACGTTAAAGCAGGCGTTACCACGGGTGAACTTGATCGGATTTGCCACGAACACATCACGAATAAACAGCAGGCTATTTCTGCCTGTCTGGGTTATCACGGTTTTCCTAAATCCGTCTGTATTTCGGTCAATGACGTGATTTGCCACGGTATTCCAAGTGATGACAAGGTACTGAAAGACGGCGATATCGTTAATATCGATGTTACTGTTATTAAAGATGAATTCCACGGCGATACCTCCAAAATGTTCATCGTTGGTAAACCAACGATTCAGGGCGAACGTCTGTGCCGTGTGACTCAGGAAAGTCTGTACCTTGCGCTGAAAATGGTGAAACCGGGTATCCGTCTGCGTACTATCGGCAAAGCAATTCAGCAATATGTGGAAGGGAATGATTTCTCCGTAGTTCGTGAATATTGTGGTCACGGTATTGGCCGGGTTTTCCACGAAGAACCGCATGTACTTCATTACGATGCCGATGATGGCGGTGTTGTGCTGCAAAAAGGCATGGCTTTCACCATCGAACCCATGGTCAATGCGGGTGATTATCGTATCCGTACCATGAAAGATGGCTGGACTGTCAAAACCAAGGATCGCGGCTGGTCTGCACAATACGAGCACACTATTGTCGTTACTGACAACGGCTGCGAAATCATGACATGGCGCAAAGAGGAAGAAGCGCAAATTTCAGCGGTATTGGTTAACGCGTAATAGCTTAACAAGTAGTTACGTAAACCAACCACAGATTAATCGATAACAATCTGCTGACATAATTTGTTCACTCCTGCCAAAGATACCGTTGTCAGGATAGCATTGCCAAATGAAGCCCTTGTACATAAACTGTCCTCACAGGGCTTCATCATCGACTACAAAATCGACTACAAACGCCTGCCCATCTCACAGTTTCTTATCATAGGTTTCTGAATATGCCAGTTGATATTGCTTTTGCGCACGCCCCGATTCCTCCTGTCTCTCCGGTAGAATTTTCATGTGATGATCTGCAATGCCCGGTGCTGAAGCAGCATATTGATGAGTTTCAACTATGGCTTGAACAGGCATTCAAAGCGGGTATTTCCCCGACCGCACTGATTTATGCACGTAGTGATTATATTGATAAACTTCTGACCCGGTTATGGCAGCAGTATGGGTTTGATCAGATAGACACTCTTTCCCTGATTGCTGTTGGGGGTTATGGAAGACGCGAGTTGCATCCTCTTTCAGATATCGATCTGCTGGTTCTGAGCGAACATCCGCTGACTGAAGAACAATCAACCCAGATTGGACGTTTTATTGCTCTGCTCTGGGATATTCGTCTGGATGTCGGCCACAGTGTCAGAACTCTCGAAGAGTGTCTTGAAAAAGGGCTTTCCGATCTGACTATCGCCACTAACTTAGTGGAATCCCGCTTAATCTGCGGTGATTTACCTCTGTTCCTGCGCTTACAAAAACACATTTTCAGTGATGACTTCTGGCCATCAGCCCAATTTTTTGCCTCCAAGCTCACCGAACAGAAAAATCGTCATCAGCGATACCACAGTACCAGCTACAATCTGGAACCTGATATAAAAAGCAGCCCGGGAGGATTGCGTGATATCCATACTCTCCTTTGGGTGGCTCACCGTCATTTCGGGGCGACATCTTTAGATGAAATGGTCGATTTTGGTTTTCTGACTCACGAAGAGCGGGATGAATTAAACGAATGCCAGAATTTTCTCTGGCGTATCCGTTTTGCCCTTCATCTGTCTGTTATCCGTTATGATAACCGGCTGTTGTTTGAACAGCAGTTTAGTGTCGCACAGCTTCTCGGCTATAAAGGCGAACATAATCAGCCTGTTGAACGTATGATGAAAGATTTCTATCGCGTGACCCGCCGAGTCAGCGAATTGAACGACATGCTGTTGCAACTGTTTGATGAAGCAATCCTGACACTACAGCCAGATGAAAAACCCCGTCCCCTGAATGAGGCCTTTCAGTTACGGGGAGATCTTATCGATGTTATTGATGAATCACTGTTTACCCGTGATCCTGCCTCAATTCTGAGCATGTTTTATCACATGGCCGTTCACCGGGAAATTAACGGGATCTATTCCACTACGTTACGCCAGCTTCGCTATGCCCGCCGGAACCTTAAACAGCCATTGTGCGAACTTCCTCAAGCACGAAAAATTTTTATGGCAATTCTGAGGCACCCTCACGCAGTCAAAAGTGCTTTACTGCCAATGCATCGTCACAGTGTATTAAGTGCCTATACTCCGCTTTGGAGCAACATCGTCGGCCAAATGCAGTTTGACCTGTTCCATGCTTATACCGTCGACGAGCACACCATCCGGTTATTACAGAAACTGGAAAGTTTTGCCGATGAAAATAACCGCATACTTCATCCTGTGTGTGTTGAACTCTATCCACGCATACCGCAGCCTGAAATACTGCGGCTGGCCGCTTTTTTCCATGATATTGCCAAAGGGCGCAATGGCGACCATTCCGAGCTGGGAGCGAAAGATGCGTTTACCTTCGCCAGACAGCATGGATTGACAACTTACGAAGCTGAATTGATAGAGTGGCTTGTTCGCTATCATTTACTGATGTCAATCACTGCTCAACGACGGGATATTCAGGATCCCGAAGTCATTCAGCAATTTGCCTGTCAGGTCAAAAATCAGAATCGCCTGAATTACCTGCTTTGCCTCACTGTTGCCGATATCTGTGCCACAAACGCCAAACTATGGAACAGCTGGAAACAGAGCCTGCTGCGCGAGCTTTATTTCGCGACTGAAACCCAATTACTTAAAGGGATACAAAATACGCCTGATTTACGGGAGCGTATCCGGCATAACCGATTACAGGCTTTGGCACTGTTACGGCAGGAAGCGATTGACGAAGAAAGGCTGCATACTATCTGGAGCCGCTGCCACGCAGATTATTTTTTGCGCCATACGCCGGATCAACTGGCATGGCATGCCAGCCATTTAGTTAACCATCAATATCCCGATCCAATGGTATTGATTAGTACTTCATTTTCTCATGGAGGAACGGAAATATTTATCTGGTGTCAGGATAGACCTTCTCTTTTCGCGGCTGTCGTGGGGGAATTAGATCGGCGCAATTTAAGTGTTCATAACGCCCAGATCTTTACTAATCGGGACGAAATGGCAATGGATACCTTTGTCATACTGGATCCGAATGATCACTCTCTGGCACCTGATCGCCATGAACCTATCCGACAGTCTTTGCTCAAAGCCATTAACGATCCTCATCCGAAAGCACCCAAAACGCGTAAATTACCGGCTAAATTACGCCACTTTGACGTACCTCCAAAAATTAGTTTCTTAACGACACAAAATACCCGACGCACTTATATGGAACTCGTCGCTCTGGATCAACCCGGCTTACTGGCCAAAGTCGGCAGTATTTTTGCCGAATTAGGTATTTCCCTGCATGGTGCGCGTATTACAACCATCGGTGAGCGGGTAGAGGATTTTTTTGTACTGACGGATAAAGATTATTTGGCGCTGGATAAAAAAATCAAAGATGAATTGTCAGAAAGGTTGACAGAAGCCCTTAACACCAAGGATAAAGTATAGCGTTCACTAACCAATATTTGACTAAGAATAAAGGATCCCTTACCAATGCAGCAAATACAACCTATTGCCGAGTTAATGGGCATTATCGAAAGTGCATTTGAAAACCGTACCAACATCACTCCAACAACTGTTGACGAAACAACACGTGATGCCATCAATCAGGTCATTCAAATGTTGGACAGCGGTAAATTGCGTGTCGCTGAAAAAATCGCAGGTGAGTGGGTAACACATCAGTGGCTGAAAAAAGCAGTCCTGCTCTCTTTCCGCATTAATGACAATCAGGTTATGGAAGGTGCTGAAAGCCGCTATTTCGATAAAGTACCGATGAAGTTTGCTGATTATGATCAGGCGCGTTTCGAAAAAGAAGGCTTCCGTGTCGTACCACCAGCAGCCGTACGTCAGGGCGCCTACATCGCACGTAATACTGTGTTAATGCCATCTTACGTCAACCTGGGTGCTTATGTGGATGAAGGCACAATGGTCGATACATGGGCAACAGTAGGTTCCTGTGCTCAAATCGGCAAAAATGTTCACTTGTCCGGCGGTGTCGGCATTGGTGGAGTTCTGGAACCATTACAGGCCAATCCGACTATCATTGAAGACAACTGCTTTATCGGTGCGCGCTCTGAGATTGTAGAAGGGGTTATCGTAGAAGAAGGCTCTGTGATCTCAATGGGTGTTTACATCGGCCAAAGTACCAAAATCTATGATCGTGAAACCGGTGAAATCCATTATGGCCGGGTACCTGCGGGTTCTGTCGTCGTATCAGGTAACCTGCCTTCCAAAGATGGCAGCTACAGCCTGTATTGTGCTGTTATCGTGAAAAAAGTCGATGCCAAAACCCGTGGCAAAGTGGGTATCAATGAATTGCTGCGTACAATAGACTAACTCTTTGAATAGCGGATAATAGATCCGCTATTTTTATGACGCCATTAACCCAACTAACAACATATCCTAAACGTTCACCAATTTCTTTATCTGTGAGTCCTTGTATTTTAAGTTGTTTTACGCTCTCTAATAATTCAGTTGTACGAAGCTTTCTTCTAGCAATATTTTCGGTCAGGCTCATCAAGTGTCCTGTTTCTTCATCAACATCTTTAATAATTGCTGGTATATGTGTCTCACTAACTTGTTGGTAAGCCTCCAGCCTTCCTTGCCCACATATCAAAGCGTAAAGAAAATCACCGTGAATTATTTTTCTTACAGTGATTGGACGTTTTAGGCCAATATTATGTATGTTCGTTTTAATTTCATCGTGAGTAAACTTATCTCTTTCTCGTGGATTAGTAATAAGTATTTTAGATATTTCTATCATTGTTATTTTTTCTTTATGCATTTTTTTCTTCCTGAATAGTGGTTCTTTTTATTAATTGGTAGAAAGTATTTAATGTATCAAATCTATATAGTTCGAAACTGAATGGGTTTTTCTTCTTTAGATAATGATTTCCCAAAATAGTATCTATTGAAGGGAATATATAATAATCAACGATAGACTGATTAAAACTATCCATGCGAACTGCTATATTTACATCCGGTGAAAACATGTGGTCAAATTTAATTTTCCATCTAAAGTTTTCTGGTGATATTTTTTGGCATCTGGCTACTTGTAGAGTTAATGTGAATTCATCATTAACTTTCAGAACCCCTGTTTCTGGTGAATCACTAACCCAGCCATCAGAAAGATAGATATTTTTTATTATTGATTCTGTTATATTGGCATTTATCTCGTTAAGATATTTTTTGGTTTCCAACCAGGAGTAGTCAGTTTTGGGATTGTATCCAACCAGCTTATATACTCGGAGTAGGCTACCAAAACGAGAACGATAAACACTACTTGAAGGTAATAGTTCTTCCTCATCAATGATAAGCCCTGATAATCTTCCTTTTCTTTGTAATAATGAGTGTAATTTTTCCAACAATTCTTCTTCAGTAAAAATAAGCGTTCGAGATTTAATTATATCGTTTGCCTGTTTGAATTTATCATGGCTAATAATTGATTGATATGCTCCATTACATCGAATCCATTCTTCTTCAGGATTTATTATGTGTTGTTGCTTAAGTTTGAACGAAGTCTTATTATAAACGTTATTTCCAATGTATTTTTCGTTTGTGAGTATTTGATGGATTTTTCCGCGAGTCCATTCAGTACCATTCTCAGCGAGGATCTGCTTTCTGTTAAGTTCAGATGCAATAACCAATTCAGGTTTTCCCTCTACTATAAACATATCGAAGATTTGATTAACGATGTCTACTTCGTTTTGTGGACCAGGTATAAGTATAACTCGATCGGTCTGAATACTCTTACGCTGACCGAACTCAAGTATTCCTTTGGGATTACGGTGCTCATCAATGAGTAAACGGCGCAATCCATACCCGGCCATTCCTCCCTGATGAAAACCCCGTTTTATTAAATTAACTTGTCCGAGGAATACTTTTTCCGACAAATTTCGACTGTAGCTTGCAGCATTATACCGAGAGAATGACACTCCCAGCATATACATCTCAGATTGTTCGTTGAAGAAGGGTTCTGCACAGTAAATAATCTTCACACCATGTATTTTTAACAAATATGCATAATGTCCAGCCTCATCCGCATCCTGAAAACGCCCGAATCTACTGACATCATAAACAAGTAGAGTGGAGATGTTTATTTTGTGATTTATGACATCATCAATTAATGTCTTAAGTCCGGATCTGCCAGTTAAATTTAATCCACTCTTTCCAGCATCATTATAAGTATGAATGATAGTGATACCATTCTTATTTGCGTAATCATGAATGTATGCAGATTGATTATCTTGCGAATATTTTTGATGCTCAGTAGACATTCGAACATACTCTGCAGCAAAAATAACTTCCCTTTTTGAACTGGATACCTTTCTTTTCATTCTCAACCCCAATAATTATAACGGATTGAGTATTTAACAATATAATTAATTACTGCAACTCATTTTTTTAATGATGTTAATGGCTATTGATATTTGTCAAGTAAGGTTTAAATGATTTAATCGAATTAAAACTTTTTGAATTATTAAATGTCTACATGCTGCTGTTCCCACATTTAATAATTCAATGATCATTACTTTTTAGGCAGGGTACGAGCATACTTTGATTAATATCTATCCAAAGAATACTTGAGCATAATAATCATCACTCCAGTCTGCTTTTTTGAGTTTATTTCTTTGGCTGGGAGCAGCCATAGTCATATTGTTTGACCATATTCAATACGATACTCCGGAATAACGCCAGATTTTCAATTGTTTCGTCCAACAATACCTAAATCATCCTCTTTAAAAACCACATCAAGGAGATAATATTGGCTATTCTCAATCCGCCAATGTTGGCGAATGTAGTGTCCTAATAACTTATGCCGGGGGAGACAGTGAACTGATATAATACTGATTGTAATAATTAATATATTCAATATAATAATTGATTGTTAGTCTGGATTGTGTTTCATCAACTTGAAAATTTTTCTAAGGATTCATATGAGCACATTACTTGAATTAACCGAAGAGAATTTTGACAGTGTTGTCAGTGCCAAAGGGGTCAGTGTTGTCAGATTCTGGGCACCGTGGTGTGAGCCGTGTCGCATGGTTGCGCCGACGTTTAAGCAGTTATCAATTGATATGAAAGATAAGGCCACTTTCGGCGAAATTGATATTGAACGGTTTAATACTATCGCTATGAAGTATGGTATCCGTGGTATACCCACGACATACATTTATAAAGATGAGAAACCTGTTGATTCTATAGTTGGGGTCGCTTCATTATCACAATTTAAGAATATGGTTTCTCGAAATCTATAGTTCAGGTTTCCGGTTTACACGATGAATGCTATCGAATCGCTAAACAATGTCATTCGGTATGCTATCAAGAAACGCAAAATCTTCCCGTCCGATGATTCGGTGAAAAAGCTGATCTGGTTGGCGATTCAAGCCGCGTCTAAAAAATGGACCCTGCCTATCCAAGATTGGCGTCTTGCGATGAGTCGTTTTATGATTGAATTTAGTGACCGTCTAGACGGTCACGTTTAAACGAAAATGGCGATTACACAAAATATTAAACAAGGTCATACAGCTTGAAATCTACCAAATGCATAGGCTAATTATCTATTCTGAACAAATCACTAATCTTATCGACTGTTACTATCTCTTTCCGTATAGTGTCCGCAATTTTCATACTACTTGCCTGCAAGGTGACTTAATGAATATCAGCTTGATTGCTGCAATGGCGATAGATCGCGTTATTGGTCTGGACAATGCTATGCCGTGGACTGTTCCGGGTGATTTAGCCTGGTTTAAGCGTAATACACTCGGAAAGCCGGTTGTGATGGGAAGAGTAACCTATGAATCGATTGGTCGACCTTTACCGGGCCGTCTGAACATTATCATCAGCCGTCAGCCAGGCAGCGATGATCGTGTAACCTGGGTCAGTTCTATCGAAGAAGCTCTGGCTGCGGCAGATGATGTCGAAGAAATCATGGTGATAGGCGGTGGTAAAATTTATGAACAATTTATTCCTCTGGCCCGTCGCATGTATCTGACTCATATTGACGCCGAAGTGATCGGGGATACCCATTTTCCTGATTATGAACCCGATGAGTGGAACTCGGTTTTTACTGAATATCACGATGCCGATGAGCGCAATTCACACAGCTACTGTTTTGAAATTCTGGAAAGACGGCAGTAATTATTTTTCTCTGTCAGGTACGAGAAATGGAGTGTCAGACGACCCTCCATTAAAAATTACGAATCTGAATCATCTGACTGAGTAGCAAATGCAGGCTGACTGAAATATTGTTTATCTTCCCAACGTAAAAGCGTCAACTCTCCACCCCAGCAACAGCCTGTATCCAAAGCATAAATATCAGCAGGCGTTCCTCGCCCTTCCAGTGCTGCCCAGTGACCAAATGCAATGGAATAATCTTCAGGAATTTTTCGCGGGAGTTCAAACCACGGTTTTAGTGGCGCGGGCGCATTTTCGGGCTTGGATTTGCAAATCATATCCAGCTGACCATTCGGAAAACAGTAACGCATTCGTGTCAGTACGTTGGTGCTATAACGCAGTCGTGACAGCCCGCTTAATTTTGGTGACCAGCTATTGGGCATATCACCATACATCGCATTGAGAAACAGGGGATAACTGTCACTGCGCAGGATTGCTTCCACTTCGTCGGCACATATTCTGGCTGTTTCCAGATCCCATTGTGGAGTCAGTCCTGCATGAGCCATGACCAGTTTCAGTTCATCATCGATCTGTAATACCGGTTGTTTTCTCAGCCAATTAATCAGCTCATCGACATCAGGAGCAGTAAGCAACTCATCCAACTGGTCTTTAGGTTTATTACGGCTGATTTTGTTATACACAGCCAGTAAATGCAGGTCATGATTGCCCAGAACCAGCCTGACGGCGGACCCCAGTTGCTTAACATAGCGCAGAACCGCCAGAGAATCAGGGCCGCGGGCGACTAAATCACCTGTCAGCCACAATGTATCTCTGTCGGGATCAAAATCAACCTGTTGTAAGAGTGCAACCAGCTCGCGGTAGCAGCCGTGAATATCGCCGATAAGGTATGTAGCCATAGTTAATTTATCAGTGTTGGGATAGCCAGTCGGAATACCGGAATAGCAACCCGGAATGGATTGCCAAGATGATCAATCATCTCATAATGGCCTTCCATTGTTCCCAAAGGTGTTTCCAGAACAGCCCCGCTACTGTAGCGATATTCCGTTCCGGGCGGGATCACTGGCTGCTCTCCCACCACGCCTTCGCCATGAACTTCTGTCTGATGGCCGTTACTGTTGGTTATACGCCAGTAACGGCTGATGAGTTGCACGGGGGAATGCCCAAGATTACGAATTAATATTGTGTAAGAAAACACAAAACGTAGCCGGTCCGGTTCTGACTGGCTTTCTACGTAAGCGCTTTGAACTTGAATATGAACTCTTGGTTCGTTGAGCATAAATGCCTCCTTTTACTGCAACGTATGTCCGTTATCAGACAGTTTCAGATTGAGACGATAACCAGTTTGCCATTTTACAGTATTGCTCGACTGAAATATTTTCAGCACGTGTGCCCGGATCAACACCCAAATCAGAGAGTTGTTCAGGAGAAAATAGGTCACTTAGGCTATTGCGGATAGTTTTGCGACGTTGATTAAATGCTTGTGTCGTGATCCTTGCCAACATGCGGATATCCTGCACAGGATGAGGTATCGACTTATAAGGCATGGCCTTATGAGGAATTAATCGCACGATAGCTGAATCGACTTTCGGTGCCGGGGTAAACGCGGTCGGCGGTACTTCCAGTACTGGCATAACATGGCAATAATATTGCGCCATTACACTCAAACGCCCGTAGGCTTTACTGCCCGGCCCGGCTACAAGACGATTGACGACTTCTTTCTGCAACATAAAGTTCATATCCGCGACAGCATCGGTGAAGCTGAACAGGTGAAACATTAATGGTGTAGAGATGTTATACGGCAGATTACCGAATACACGCAGAGGTTGCCCCAGTTCTTTGGCGATCTCACCAAAATCAACGGTCATGGCATCCTGCTGAATAATAGTCAGCTTATCTTTCAGTTTCGGGTGGACCTGCAAGCGAGCGGCCAAATCACGGTCAAGTTCGACGACCGTCATTTTATCCAGACGCGCTGCAACGGGTTCGGTCAGTGCCGCCAGACCCGGCCCGATTTCCACCATAGCCTGCCCAGGCTGTGGGTTCATAGCATCAACAATGCTATCAATGACATACTGGTCGGTTAAGAAATTTTGCCCGAAGCGTTTACGGGCATGGTGCCCTTGGTGGACTTTATTATTCATTACTGTTTTGTATCATTTTAATTGCGAGATTCAATGCGGTGATAAAACTTCCCACATCAGCTTGACCTGTCCCTGCCAGCTCCAGTGCGGTGCCATGATCGACAGAGGTTCGGATGAATGGCAGCCCCAGCGTGATATTCACCGCTCTGCCAAAACCCTGGTATTTTAGCACGGGCAGCCCTTGATCGTGATACATAGAAAGCACCGCATCGGCATGATCCAGATATTTTGGCTGAAATAGCGTATCAGCCGCTAATGGTCCTTCCAGCCAGATGCCTTCGGCTCTGAGGCTTTCCAATGCCGGAATAATCACATCTATCTCTTCACGCCCCATATGGCCGTTCTCACCTGCATGAGGGTTAAGACCACAAACATAGATATGAGGGCGAGGGATGCCAAATTTGGTTTTCAGGTCATGATTAAGAATAGTGACCACTTCCCGCAGAGAATCAAAAGTTATCGCTTTGGGAACATCCAGAATCGGTAAATGGGTTGTTGCCAGAGCGACCCGTAATTCTTCTGTTGCCAGCATCATCACGACGCGTGAACACTGGCTATGGTCAGCAAAAAACTCAGTATGGCCGGTGAAGGCGATCCCGGCATCATTGATAACCCCTTTATGTACAGGGCCTGTTACCAGTGCCGAAAACTCACCTCTTAAACAACCATCGCAGGCTTTAGCCAGAGTTTCTGTTACATAAGTACCATTCTCCCGGTTTAATTCCCCCGCGACAGCCGGAGTATGGAGAGAAACGGGGAGAATACTCAGTGTTCCGGCGGCCTGTGAGTCAGATAAATGTTCCGGGGAGTAAGGCTGCAATTGCAAGGGCAGGTTCAGTTGCCGTGCACGGGAGAGCATGAGTTCAGGATCGGCACAGACAACTAATTGGACGGGCCACTCAGATTGGGCGAGGGCAATGACTAAATCCGGGCCAACCCCGGCTGGTTCGCCGGGGGTGATAATGATGGGTTTATTTTGCATCGTTGCCATCTAAAATTTTCACATAAGCAGAGGCGCGTAATTCCTGCATCCAGGTTTGCGCTTCTTCATTAAATTTACGGGTAAACAGCAGCTTGTAAGCACGATCTTTCTGTGCTGCATCGGTTTTGTCGACTTTGCGGGTATCAAGCAACTGGATAAGATGCCATCCGAAAGCGGAGTGAATAGGCTGGCTGATTTCGCCTTTTTTCAGTTTAACCAGAGCATCACGGAAAGCAGGATCATAAGCACTTGGCACATTCCAGCCCAGTTCACCGCCACGCATGGCAGAACCCGGATCTTCAGAATACTCTTTTGCTGCTTGCTCGAATGTCGTTTTACCACTCAAAATTTCTTCCCGGAGCTGTCTTAATTTGTCACGGGCCTGATCATCAGTCATCACTGGTGATGCTTTTAGCAGAATATGGCGGGCATTGACTTCGGTGACGGCAACAGGCGCATTACCGCCACGGATATCATTCACTTTCAGAATATGGAAGCCGACACCGGAACGGATTGGGCCGATAACCTGCCCTTTCTGAGCCGACTGAAGTTGTTCAGCAAATAATGATGGCAGTTCCTGTAACCGGTTCCAGCCCATGTTGCCGCCTTTTAAGGCTTGTGTATCGCTGGAATAAGCAATTGCCAGTTTCCCAAAATCCCCGCCTTTTTTAAGATCAGACAAAATCTTGTTTACCGTAACTTCTGCTTTCTCGACCTGAGCGTGGGTCGGATTCTCAGGCAGAGGGATCAAAATCTGACTAACGTTCAGTTCAGTATTCTGATCATTATGGCTACTGAGTTGATTAACTAAAGAATCAACTTCTTGGGGTAGAATAGAAATGCGACGACGGACTTCGTTGTTACGCACTTCAGCAATCAGCATTTCTTTGCGGATTTGATTACGATAGGTATCGAAACTCATACCCTCCGCAGCCAGACTTTGCTTCATCTGAGCAAGGCTCATATGGTTCTGTGCCGCAATGTTTTCAATGGTTGAATTCACATCCGCATCAGGAATAGTAAGCTGCATCTGCTTTGCCATTTGCAGGACGATATCATCCATAATCAGACGCTCAAGAATTTGGTGGCGCAATGTCTTTTCATCCGGAATCTGCTGACCAGACAGTCTTGCGTTATTCTTAACGGACTCTAAGAGATTGTTGACGTCACTTTCCAGCACAACATCATTATTAACAATGGCAGCGACCTTATTGATTTCCTGTGGTGCTGCTATGGCAGTGTTCATTGCAAACATCAACCCGAGAATGAGCGTTCTCCAGTTCTTCATATGTTTCCCATCATATCAATCCCGCCTTACAGCGGGGTTATTGTGTTTACATTTTGTTTATTGGTATCAGAAGGCACGCTGGTAAGGCAAAATACTTTGCTGAAGCATCTTCTGGCTACCCAAACTATGATTGTTACTTAAGCCACGGAGTTCAATATTGAGTGACCATTTATTATCATATTCACTCTGGTTGTCCTTCCAGCTGACTATCTTACGCTCGTAACCGACATTCACAGCCCAACAACAGGTACTATACTGCATACCGAGCATCTTACTGGCGGGTTGTTTCTCTTTGGCATCGTAGTAATATGCGCCGACGACCGCCCAGCGATCAGTCAACGGCCAGCTTCCTATCACACCTACCTGAGAAATACCCTGCTGATATGCAGGCGCGTTTCTGAGGGTAGCCCGAATATAGTCACGATTAACAAAGCGATAATTCAGCTGTATCAGGCGGTCAGCATCACGGCGGTATTCCACGACTGAATTCCCCATTGAAACCTGGCTCAGACGGGTATCATACTGCACCCCACCTTTAAAGCCCCAGGATGAGTTGATGTTCCATTCAACATCACTGGCCCAGGTTGTAGAACCCGTTCTTCTGTTATTACTGGCATCAATCGGACTCTGTGTCTGCCCGGAAGAACCCACATCCTTAACACGTGGTGCCTCAAAGTAATAAATTTGACCTATAGAGAAACTAAAACGTTCAACTAAATCTTCATCATAGATACGGGTGGTGATACCACTCGTGAACTGGTTGGCTGATGAAATGCGATCCAGACCACTGTAAAACCGATCACGGAACAAGCCAGTATAATTGGCGTGCAGCAGGGAGGAATCGTAGTCGTAAATATTATTCTGATTCCTATAAGGAACATAAAGATACTGGACCCGAGGTTCCAGTGTCTGCGTAAAACCGGGCTTAAAGTACATAGCACGTTCAAATACCATTTGTGCATCTGATTTAAACTGTGGCAGAACGCGATTAACTGATTTCTCCAAATCAGAGGTCTTTTGCGCCGCAGGAATATCTTGTTGGTAGTGGGTTGCCATCAACTTAACTTCATTGTTGAGGCTGGCCCAGCCATTGGAGAGTGGCAGGTTGATGGAAGGCTCTACATGCCAGCGGGTTGCATTCGGCTGCTCCTTACCAACGCTGGTAAATTTGGCAAATTGCGCATAGGTGCGGAAATCAAATGGCCCCAGATCATTTTTATAGTAATTCAGATCTAGCTGAGGGGTAGCCCGGTATGCTTTTCTGGTATCGCTGGCGGTAAAGATCTGGAATTGCTTGGTAGTTAACGTTGCATTCCAGTTCTGTTGCGCATAGCCGATACTGAATTTTTGCGTGGCATAACCATCAGTGCTGGTGCCGTACTGAGAGCTGTAATCCGTAAAATAGTGTGGATCACTGACTTTGGTATAATCAGCACTGAAGCGCCAGACCTGATTCATCACTCCACCGTGGTTCAGGTAGAATAACCAGCGGCTGTTGCTATCCCGTTCAGGTCTGAGATTAAAATCTTTATCTTCTGCATACAGGCGGTCTTTCTTGATCCAATCGAATGCCACGGTGCCTGAGCCAGCTTTCGTTAAGTAACGGAACTCGTTATCGAGCTTCAGACCGCGTTTGCTGATCAAATGTGGTGTGATGGTCGCATCGTAGTTGGCAGCAATATTCCAGTAATAAGGCAGAATGAACTGAATACCATCTTTATTGGAAAAACTGGCATTAGGGATCAAAAAACCAGAGCGGCGTCTATCGCCAATCGGTAGTTGCAGGTAGGGAGTATAAAACACGGGAACATTTGCGACCCTGAAACGGGCGTTCCAAATCTCAGCCACTTCTTCCTGACGATCCAGAATGACTTCTGAACCGATAACGCTCCAGCTATCGTTACCCGGCAGACAGGAAGTAAACACGCCATTATCTAAAATGGTATAGCGGTTCTCACCACGCAGCATCATTTTATCTGCGCTACCGCGTCCCTGGCGACCTACCATCTGGTACTTCCCTTGTTCCACATCGGTATCTTTTGTGGTTAAGTTAGCCCAGGCGCGTGGCCCTTTCAGAATTATCTGGGGATCATCATATCTGACATTCCCGGCTGCATGGATAGTCCGCACCGGGTCTTTAGCTTCAGTCTGCTCGAATCTGACTCTGTCGGCAGTCAGTGTTTTATTTCCTTGTTGGATATCGACATTACCGACAAACTCTACAGCAGTAGGGTATTCACCATGGGTGTCATCAGACTGAATTTTAATCGGCAGTGTGTTGGGATCCCCGGTAATAATGGGTTTGTCGTAGACAGGGACACCCAGCATACATTGTGCTGCAAGGTCAGCGTGTGCCTGCTGACTGTAAAGTGCTGCCCATACCATCGTGGCCAGCAAAGTGGGATAACATTTATTCATAGATGCTTATGCGGTTCCATCATGAGTGGCATCATGCCGACAAACGCTGAGAGACTAACGCACTTGATAGATATGCGCCAGAGTAAAGTTAAATTTCACTAATCATGCTGTTAGGCACAGAGCTTAATGGATAGTATGATAATGATGAATAGTATGATAATGCAAAATTTCACTCAGGGCATTGAGGAATTAGAGAGTATATGCAGTATTGGGGAAAATTATTAGGGTTAATATTTGGTATTGCATCTGGTGCCGGGTTCTGGGGCATTGTTGTGGGTGTTCTGCTGGGCCATATCCTTGATAAAGTCAGGATACGGAATCAGGGAACCCCTGCGAAAAACCCATCGCGGCAGGCACTGTTTTTCCGCAGTACCTTTCAGGTATTGGGCCATTTGACCAAGTCAAAAGGACGGGTCACTGAAACGGATATCCAACTGGCCAGCCAGCTTATGGATCGAATGCGCCTGCATGGTGACGCCCGTCTTGCTGCACAGCAGGCATTTCGCGAGGGTAAACGCCCTGAGTTTCCATTACGTGAGACATTAAAACAGCTTCGTCGGGCCTGTTTCGGGCGCTTTGATCTGATCAGAATGTTTCTCGAAATTCAGCTTCAGGCTGCATTTGCTGATGGCGAACTTCATCCCAATGAAAGAAAAGTGCTGTTTGTGATTGCTGAAGAACTGGGAATTTCCCGTATGCAGTTCGAGCAGTTTCTGGCGATGATGGAAGGCGGTCGTCATTTTGGCGGGCAATATCAGCAGAATGGTCATTATCAGGGAGCCGCCCAACAGCGTGCGACGCTGGAAGATGCCTGTAAGGTACTGGGGGTCAGCCAGAATGATGATGCCACAACCATTAAGCGGGCTTATCGGAAGCTGATGAGTGAGCACCATCCCGATAAGCTGGTGGCAAAAGGTTTACCACCAGAAATGATGGAGCTTGCCAAACAAAAGGCACAGTCCATTCAGGCCGCTTATGATCTGATCAAGAAAGAGAAAGGCTTTAAATAGCCGTTGTCAGAAAGAAGTTAACGGCAATTAAAAGTCGGCGATACATTCAAAATGCATCGGAGAACCATAAGCCGGATGAGTGATAGACAGCTCCTGTGCGTGTAATTGCAGGCGAGGAGCTAACTCTTTTGCCTGTTGATGCGCATAGAACCGATCACCCAGAATGGGATAGCCAAGTGCCAGCATATGTACACGAAGCTGATGGGAACGACCGGTGATAGGCGCGAGCCTGACGCGGGTTGCCTGTGCTTCATATTCAAGTACCTGATATTCGGTCTGTGCCGATTTTCCCGTCTCAAAGCAGACTTTTTGTTTCGGGCGATTCGGCCAGTCGCAGATTAACGGTAAATCAACCAGCCCTTCTTCCGGTTCTAATTTCCCCCAGACACGCGCGATATAGACTTTTTTCGGTTCACGCTCACGAAATTGTCGCTTGAGCTCACGTTCGGCCGCTTTGGTCAGTGCGACCACCATGATACCACTGGTCGCCATATCCAGCCGATGAACAGATTCGGCAGAGGGAAATTCGGCCTGTACCCGGGTCATGATACTGTCTTTATGTTCCTCAGCTTTTCCCGGAACAGAAAGCAATCCGCTGGGTTTATTGACAACCATAATGTGCTCATCCTGATAAAGCACATGTAACCAGGGGTCAGTCGGGGGATTATAAAACTCCAGCATAGTCGCTCCAATGGGTTTGGAAAATTGGGTTGGAAAAAATAACGGGGCGCATTCTAACAGCATATCGATGGGATAAAACAGAGGGGCACCTCGTTATGGATGCCCCTTATGACAGAATAACTATTCTTTATTGGTGAGAGACAACGACCAGACGAATTGCATCCAGACGCCAGTTTGCCTGATCCAGATTCAGCAACAGATGCTTATGCTCGGATTCAATGGCTTCCAGTTCATCATCACGGATATTCGGGTTGACCGCTTTCAGGGCTTCCAGACGTGACAACTCAGCGGACAGGACTTCATCAGCTTCTTTTTTCGCTTTCTCAATTAATTCGCGCGCCTGTTGTTCAACCAGAGGTTCAGATTGCTGCAAAACAGCATGGACTTCTTTTTGAACCGCGTTAACCAGCTTGCTGGCATTATGGCGGTTGATGGCATTCAACTGACGGTTAAAACTTTCAAACTCCACCTGAGGTGCCAGATTAGTACCTTTCAGATCCATCAATAAGCGCAACGGTGTCGGAGGCAGGAAGCGGGTTAATTGCAGGTGTTTCGGTGCCTGAGCCTCAACAACATAAACTAACTCAACTAACAGCGTGCCAACCGGCAGTGCTTTGTTTTTCAGAATAGAAACTGCACAGCTTCCGGTATCGCCTGACAGGACAAGATCCAGACCATTACGGATAATCGGATGCTCCCAGCTCAGGAACTGAGTATCCTCGCGGGATAAGGCTTTTTCACGATCGAATGTAACAGAACAGCCATCCTGTGGCAGACCCGGGAAGTCAGGCACCAGCATGTGTTCAGACGGGTTGAGAATAATAATGTTATCGTTGCGATCTTCCTGATTGATACCAATGATATCGAACAGGTTCAGGGCAAAATTCACCAAATCAGTATTATTATCCTGCCCGGCAATGGTTTCAGCCAGAATCTGCCCTTGCTCACCACCGTTAGAATTCATTTCCAGCAGACGGTCACGGCCTTGCTCCAGCTGTTGTTTGAGCTGTTCGTGATGCGTACGGCACTCGGAGATAAACTCGCAGAAGCCCGTTTGTTCGTTAGGCTTGGCAAGGAAATTCAGCAGCGTTTCATAGTACTTATCATAAATAGGGCGACCTGTCGGGCAGGTATGTTCGAATGCATCCAGACCTTCGTGATACCAGCGCAGCAGGACAGATTGTGCGGTACTTTCCAGATAAGGCACACTGATCGTGATATTGCGGTTCTGACCGATACGATCCAGACGACCGATACGCTGTTCCAGCAAATCAGGATTGAAAGGCAGATCGAACATAACGAGCTGATTGGCGAACTGGAAGTTGCGTCCTTCGGAACCAATTTCAGAACACAGAAGCACCTGCGCGCCTTCTTCTTCGGAAGCGAAATAAGCCGCTGCACGGTCACGCTCCAGCAGGGAAAGCCCTTCATGGAATACCGCGCTGCGGATCCCTTCGCGTTCACGCAGAACCTGCTCCAGTTGCAGGGCAGTCTCTGCTTTAGCACAGATCACCAGCACTTTTTCATCGCGGTTTGCCAGCAGGAAGCCAAGCAGCCATTCAACACGGGGGTCAAAGTTCCACCATGTTGCATTTTCGCCTTCAAACTCCTGATAAATCCGCTCAGGGTAGAGCATATCTTTTGCACGTGCTTCCACCGTTTTTTTCGCGCCCATAATTTCAGACACTTTGATAGCAGTCTGATACTGGGATGGCAGTGGCAGCTTAATTTCATGCAGTTCGCGGTGAGGGAAACCTTTTACACCACCACGGGTATTACGGAACAGCAACCGGCTGGTACCGTGGCGATCCATCAGCATCGCAACTAATTCACGGCGGGCGTTTTCACTCTCTTCTTCCTTATTGCTATTCGCCGCTTTCAGCAGAGGTTCAATATCCTGTTCGCTGATCAGCTCAACAATCAGGTTTTGCTGGTCATTGCTCAGCGTTTCACCGGACAGCAGTAACGTTACTGCATCAGCAACCGGGCGGTATTTCTGCTGTTCTTCAATGAAAGCCTGATAATCGTGGAAACGATTTGGATCAAGAAGACGCAGACGGGCAAAGTGGCTTTCCTGCCCTAGCTGTTCTGGTGTCGCTGTCAGCAGCAGAACAGACGGGATTTGTTCTGCCAGTTGCTCGATAACCTGATATTCGCGGCTTGGCGCTTTTTCACTCCATTCCAGATGGTGTGCTTCATCCACGACCATCAAATCCCAGCCCGCTTCCAGCAAATGCTCAAAACGCTGTTTATTACGGCGAACAAAATCCAGCGAACAGATAACTAACTGCTCTGTTTCAAATGGATTATCGCTGTCATGCTGGGCTTCGGAATAACGGCCATCATCAAACAGAGAGAAGCGCAGGTTAAAGCGGCGCAGCATTTCCACCAGCCACTGATGCTGGAGACTGTCTGGCACAATAACCAGCACACGTTCGGCACGACCAGCCATCAGTTGTTGATGGATAATCATACCGGCTTCAATGGTCTTACCCAGACCAACTTCATCCGCCAGTAATACGCGCGGTGCATGGCGCTTACCGACTTCATTAGCGATATGTAACTGGTGGGGGATCAAACTAGCACGAATACCGCGCAGACCACTTTCTGCCAGACGAAATTGTTCACTTTGATGCTTACGAGCGCGGAAACGCAGGGCAAAGCGATCCATGCGATCAATCTGGCCGGCAAACAGGCGATCCTGTGGCTTATTGAATGTCAGCTTACTATCCAGAAATACTTCCCGCAGGATGACATTTTCTTCTTCAGTATCTAAACGAGTACCGATGTAGTTCAGCAGGCCATTCTCTTGTTGAACTTCATCGACCTTGAGTTTCCAGCCTTCGTGACTGGTCACGGTATCGCCCGCATTAAACATAACTCGGGTGATCGGGGAATCATTGCGTGAGTAGAGGCGGTTTTCTCCGCTGGCTGGAAAAAGCAATGTCACCATGCGCGTGTCAAGCGCCACGACTGTACCTAATCCAAGTTCGCTTTCTGTATCGCTTATCCAGCGTTGACCAAGAGTAAATGGCATAAATTTTGGCTCAGTTTTCTGTTAGATAATGTTATTTATGGTTGCAGGGTGGCTGCTTTTGTTGGATATCGATCATCATTGGTTATCGATAGGGTTCGTCTTTATGACTAGTTTTCATGACTAGTTCTGTGACACTTTTCGGGAGTAATTTCCCTTTAAAGGGGCGTTATGTTAATTGAAGCTGAGCAAGTCGTCACCTGCAAAAACATCAATTAATCGAAAGTAAGGTTCATTTGCCCTGTCAGCAGGGTGGTAAAATCATCCTGAAGAAACGGCAGAATGGCATCTGCAATCGGCATAATCTGCTTACTGATATAGTGTTCATAGTCCGGTGGAGAGGTGAGATTTTCCAGCGGCTCAGGCCCGAACTGGGTGATAATGTAACTAATCCAGCCACCACTCTGATACTGTAACGGGCGGTTTTTCTGCTTGTTATACTCATCCGCCAGACGAGCAGCCCTGACATGGGGAGGAACATTACGCTGATAATCAGTGAGATTACGCCGCAGCCGTTTTCGGTAAACCAGACGTTTATCAAACTCACCGGCGAGCGTACTGGCGATATAATTACGTATATAATCCTGATAAGGCTTCTTATAAAAAATAAGGGAATACAGCTCCTGCTGAAATACCTGCGCCAGCGGAGTCCAGTCACTTCTTACCGTTTCCAGCCCCTTAAATACCAATTTATCGCCGCTCAACCCGGCATAACGCTTTTTACTCCCTTCTTCTGCTCCCCTTACCGTCGGCATAAGAAAACGGCGATAGTGGGTTTCAAATTCCAGTTCTAGTGTACTTTCGAGGTTGAATTTTGTCTTGAGGTGATCTTTCCACCACTGGTTGACGTACTGTGCCAGCGAATGACCAATCTGGCTGGCTTCTTTTTCGGAGTGAGGTTTTTTCAGGCAGACAAACGTGGAATCAGTATCACCATAAATTACCTTATAACCTTCTGATTCAATTAATTTTCGTGTCTGATGCATAATCTTGTGGCCGCGTATGGTAATCGATGAGGTCAGGCGCGGATCAAAAAAATGACAACCGGAGGCACCGAGTACGCCATAAAAGGCATTCATGATAATTTTCAGCGCCTGAGCAAGCGGAGCATTGTTTTGCTGCTTTGCTTTATCTCGCTCATGCCAGATGTGAGTAACAATATCTGGCAGGCAGTGCTGAGTGCGGGAAAAAAATGCCTCCCGGAAACCGGGAACAGAATGTTCTTTATCGGGCTGGGCAAGACCTTCCACCATTCCGACCGGATCAATAAGAAAAGTACGGATAATGGAAGGGTAGAGGCTTTTATAGTCCAATACCAGCACGGAATCATACAGACCGGGGGATGAATCCATCACAAAACCACCGGGGCTGTGGTCGGTGAAACTCGTTGGCTGAACAGGAGCCACATAGCCGATTCGGTGCATACGAGGCAGATAAAGATGAGTGAATGCAGCCACTGAGCCTCCGGCACGATCCACCGCTAACCCTGTGACTGTCGCCCGTTCCAGCAAAAATGCCATGAGATTGGTTTTCTCAAAAATCCGGTTGACCAGAATACAGTCCTGCAAATTGTAATGAGCGAGGGCGGGTTTATCTTCCTGAAAGCGGCGATTAATTTCATCCATTCGATCATAAGGGCTATCAATCGCTTTCCCTTCCCCCAATAACTCCTGAGCAACATATTCAAGGCTGAACGAAGGAAAATTCCATGTTGCGGTTTTCAGCGCATCAATACCATCAATGATCAGGCGACCTGCCGCAGAAGCGAAAAAATGCCCGGGTTTAAAACCATGTTCGCGCCATTCCAGTACCCCTTTTCCACGACCAAACCGCAGGGGAATGTTATAGCGTTCAGCATGTTTCTGGAGCACTCTTAAATCAAACTGAATCAGGCTCCAGCCGATAATTGCATCGGGATCGTAAACTTCCAGCCACTCATTGAGTTTCTCCAGCATTTGTGGACGGCTGGCAACATATTCCAGCCTGAAATCCAGTTCCTGTTGTTCACCATTTGCCGCTCCCAGCATAAAGACCGTTTTCTCACCACAGCCAGCTAAGCCGATGGAATAAAGCTCGCCATGCTGACTGGTTTCGATATCCAAAGAAACCCATTTCAGGCTGGGTCGGTAGTCAGGATTGGGTTTCATTTGATAACTCCCGTCGGCCTTTTGGCTAAACCAGACGGGAGCAGTAATAAAACGTTCCATCATAAAGCGATCCGGCGGGCGAATATCGGTTTCGTAAAGGGGAATATCCTGTTCCTTTAACACTTTTTCCAGATGTTGTAGGTGGCGATACTGTGAACAATACAACGCGGAAACAGGCTGGCGGTTAAAATCTTTCAGAGGGAGTTTTTTCAGCTCATAATGGTGCTCCTGAGCCAGCAGTTTTTCCGCTTCAGGCAAATCACATTGGGGTATAAAGGCGACAGCTTTCTGATGAGGAATAGTAATGCGTCGGCTACCTTTATCCGTTGCTAACCAATACACCAACTCAATACCGGATGGCGTATCTTTCCAGTGACGGGACAGGATGAAGCCTTGTTCAGCGTGATTTATCTGCATACTATTTTAGCTTTAAGGTAAAGCTTATTTCTTTTGATTGGTAATGGGATTTAAGTATAGCATTACATGGTTATTTATACAGTTGTTTTTCATTGAACGAATGAGGGATTGATGAATTTTACAAAAATGGGAGACCATAAATTTATGCTCTCCTAAAACACGGACTTTCGTCATCTGGCCTTGGAAGTATTATCTAAAAAATAATTTATCAATAATAAATTGAAACTGTATCATAGATCATCAGGCAACCTAGAAAGATGAGAATAACTCCTGGGATAATCCCTAGAATCAAATGAGATTTATTGGGGGAAAGTTTTTGTACTCTAGAAAATAAAAAGCAATATAACACGTTAAAAAATGTTGCTCCTAAGCAAAACACACTACCGAGAATGAGTATTAGATAATTAGGGCTATCAGATTTTATAAATTGAGGAAAAAATGAAACAAAAAATAATCCCACTTTAGGATTAAGGACACTGATAACAAACCCTCCTAGGAAATCATAGTTTTTTGCACTTTTATTATAACTATTTTTTTCGATGTTTTGAGTAGTCGTTATGGGAGAGGATCGAAGAATATTTCTACCCATCCATATAAGATAAACCGCACCAATGAATTGAATTATTCCGAAGAGTGATGGATTTGATAGAAGTATAGCGGTAACGCCTAGCCATGTAATAAATATATAAAAGTAATAACCTACTGCTAATCCAGCAGCAGATAATGCCGCACTTTTTGTTCCTTTTGTATAATATTTTCCTGTCACATAAACAACATCAGCGCCAGGAATTGAATTGATTGTAAGACTTGCAACCCAAAAAAGCCCCCAGTTAATATCAAGCATATTATTCTCCAAATTTATATGAGAAAAATTTATTTTCAGCCAAAGACTTAACATCTTCAGTAAAGTTTTTACTATAAAATAACGGACTTTCTAGATTTTCATCTACAGGAATACAATCCTGAAAATTGAATTTTGATTTACTATACACAATGAATTTCAAGATGCGTCGCGGCGGCAAGGGAGTAAATCCCCAGGAGCATAGATAACTATGTGACTGGGGTGAACGAGCGCAGCCAACAAAGAGGCAACTTGAAAGACGAAGTGTATATTTAAATAGTCAGACATTAGATCAAAGGCTAATAAATAGGATTCACCTTTGACTGCCCAAATAGAAGGTAATGACCATAATGATTTTATTTTTTTAAATTTTATGATTCTTCCAGTATCAATTCCAGAGTCCACATAATGGATAGTCGCTCCAGCTGCTTTTTCTATCTTTTCTCGCGATCCTACTGTCATAAGTTGTTCAATGGCGTACATCCCTCTTGCATAAGGCAAAATGGCAGAGTGTGCATTGACTATCCTGTCCTGAAAAAATGCCCGTGATCCTTATGCCACTACAAAGAAGTCATGGAGCATATATTACCAATTATATAATTCCCAAAACCCCGGCTTCTGCTACCTCGCCCTTTACCAGTTTCTCCGTAGCGCCGTCATAATAAATTTCACCATCCACAATCAGCAGAGAACGCGGGGCGATTTTAGCGGCATCATCAAGATTATGGGACACCATCAGTAAAGTGAGTTTCCGATCTCTGCATACCTGATCCAGTAATTCCAGCATTTCATTACGTAAGGCAGGGTCAAGGGCTGAAAAAGGCTCATCCAGCAATAAAATGGGCTGCTGACGCACTAAACAGCGCGCCAGTGCCGCACGTTGGCGTTGCCCACCGGAAAGCTGCGCAGGCAGGCGGTTCAGATATTCCGTCAGTGATACCTGCGATGCAATTTGTTGCAGTGTTTGCTGCTGTTGCGCACTTAATTTAAGTCCGGGGTGTAAACCCAGACCGATATTTTGCTCAATGGTTAAATGGGAAAACAGATTATTTTCCTGAAACAGCATGGATACCGGGCGATTGGAAGGGGATGTATTGGTATGATTGTCCCCATTCAGCCGGATATCACCGCGTTCTGCGAACTGAAATCCTGCGATTAAACTTAATAATGTACTTTTACCCGCCCCACTCGGGCCGAGGATAGCAATGCGCCCGCCCGCCTCAATACTGACGTTGAAATGCATGGAAATTTGTTCATAGGTATAAGTCACATTTTCAAGTTTAATCATGGCGTCGGCCCGGTAAGCGTTCAAGCACGCTGAACAAAATAAAACAGAGGAACAAAAGCAGGAAAGCAGTTACTGCGCCATCCTGACTGCGGTATGCCCCGATTTGCTGATAGAGATAGAAAGGCAGGGTACGGAAATTTTCGTCACCAAATAACGCCACAATGCCAAAATCCCCGATTGACAGCACACTGGCAAAAGCCAGTGCCTGTGCCAGCGGGATTTTCAGGGCCTTAAGCTCTATCCAGCGCAGGCGATTGTATCCCTTAATATTCAGGGAGTGGCATAACGGGTTGTAGCGCACTGCCAGATCGCGCATTGGGTTATCCAGTACTTTTAATGCATAGGGAATTGCTATTAAGGCATTGGTCAGGATAACCAGTCCGTAAGGAGAATCGGGTAACCCGATGGTATTATTCAGTAAAATGAAAAAGCCAGTTGCAAGCACAATACCCGGCATCGCCAGAATCAGTAAGCCACTGCTTTCCAGAGCCTGTCCCCAGCGCGATAAATGACGCAGGTATAATTCGCGGCTGCTCCATAACAGCATCATCGTCAGGAAGATACACAATAACCCCGCTCCCAGTGCGATAACAATGGAAGTTGTGAACGCCTGCCATAATTCGGGTTTACTGAGAACATCTAACACTGCGCTGTTCAGCCCATCCATGATGACAGCCAGTAATGGCGGGAGCAAAAGCAGTAATGCAAGAGTGATAAGCAATCCGTCACATAACTTTTTCGACCAGGAATCCTGTGGGTTACGCCATTGTTGCTGATGCCCATAACCGACCGAAAGTATGCCTTTGAGTTTTTGGCTCAGTAACACCAGACCAAGACAGCAAAAGAGCTGGATAAGCGCGAGCAGAGCAGCCTGACCCAGATCGTAGTCATACTTGATAGCCTGATAAATAGAGAGCTCAATCGTAGTTGCAGAAGGGCCGCCGCCTAATGTCAGTACGGTGGCAAAGCTGGCGAAGCACAGCATGAAAATCAGTGCGCCTGTTGGCAAAATCTGGCGGCGCAGGTAAGGCCATTCGACAAAACGAAAATGTTGCCACTCATTCATACCAAGCTGAGCTGCAAGCTGCCGTTGTTCTATTGCAATATTTTCCAGTGACTGGAGTAATAAGCGCGTAGCCATCGGCATATTGAAGAAAATATGTGCCAGTAAAATACCCTGAAGACCATAAGGCGTGAAATGGTATTCAATTCCTATCCACTGGCAAAGACTGGCCAGCCAGCCAACACGTCCGTAAACAGTCAGTATGCCAAACAGAGCGACTAAAACCGGCAGAACCAGCGTCATGGCACACAGGCGTAGGAAAAGCGTTCTGCCCGGAAAACGGCGGCGATAGAGCGCTCTGGCCAGAAATATGGCGGGTATCACCGAGAATAAGGCGGATAAAAATGCCTGCCAGAAAGTAAAACGAATCACATGCCATAAATAGCTGTCATTCAGAAAGACCTGCCAGTGACTTTCAGGCGCATAAAACATTTCCGGCGCATAAAATAATAGTACGCCAAAAGCGGAAAGCGCAATGAGGAGCAACAGGCCGGAGGCAATCACCCCCGGCAATAACCAACCCGCGATTAACGGCTTACAGCACTTTGCCATGTACGGATCCATTGTGTACGGTGTTTTGCTACTTCATCTGCGTTGAATTGCAGTGATTTCTCTGGTACAGGCAGTTGTTTGAACACTTCTGGCAGAGGAATATCAGTAACAGGATACATCCACTGCGTGGTCGGAAGAACTTGCTGGAATGCTGGGGAGAGCATGAATTGCATGAATTTCTGAGCCAGTTCAGGCTGCTTGCTTGAAGCCAGCTGTGCAGCAACTTCAACCTGTAAATAGTGCCCCTCATCGAATATGGCTGCGGCGTAATTATCCTTTTTCTCAGACATGATGTGATAGCCCGGTGAGGTGGTATAACTGAGCACCATATCGCCTTCTCCTTTCAGGAATAACCCGTAAGCCTCACTCCAGCCTTTAGTTACCGTCAGCGTTTTTTTGGCAATGTTCTGCCACTCTTGTGCGGCCTTATCACCATAGAGTTCCTGTATCCAGAGTAAAAAGCCTAAGCCGGGGGTACTGGTGCGCGGGTCCTGATAAATAATCTTCCAGTTCTGCTGGCTGTTAATGAGTTCAGCCATGCTTTTTGGGGGATTAGGCAGGGTGTTTTTATTGTAAATAAAAGCAAAATAACCGTAATCGTAGGGAATAAAAGTACTGTTATTCCATGTGAAAGGCAGTTTTAATTTTGTGGTATCAATGCTGACAGGAGTGAATAACCCTGTCTGTTGGGCAGACTGAATCAGGTTATTATCTAAACCCAGCACGATATCAGCCTGAGTTTTTTTACCTTCCATTCTTATACGGTTCAGTAAAGAAACACCATCTTCCAGCGCAACGAGTTTTAATTCACAGTCACACTCGGATTCAAAAGCTTTTTTAATAGCCGGGCCTGCTCCCCACTCGGAGGCAAACGAATCATAAGTATAAACAGTCAGCGTAGGCTTAGCCTGTGCAGCCTGAGCAAAGGCACATGCTGAAACCGATAATGCACTGATTGCGATAAACCGGGAAAATAAACGCTTAAACACTTTGCTCTCCTGTCGTTATTAATAGTAATTGTTAATAGTGGTTATTAATAATCGTTATTAGCACTCATAATTAAATAAGTGACCAGCAGATTGGTAAAGGATTTGAGAAAGTGTCTGATAAAATGACTGCTATATATCAATGACTCTTATATATCAATGAATAGTGGCTCAAATCCCTACGCCGGTACCAACCGGATCAGGTTCTACGGGTTTGCTCTCAGCGATGTTGTCCGACAACACTCGCACCCCGTTGAGATGACCGTATTGTAGAGGCTAAAGCAGTGACTGCAAAGCCTCATTAATATATCTGTCATATTTCTGACTATTTTTTCTGATTTATTGGCTGTGCTCACATTCCTGCTATCGTTTTATAAATAGGCGGGGATCCGCGTTCCAAAGGGGTGTTTCCTGACCGCCGGGATGCAATTCTAAATCCATTGGGTATAGAGGTTTACCGCTTGAGGGGAGTGTGAAACAATTAGCTATCTTTTCAAATTCGTTTTATCGAGAGGTAGTCTGGTGATCGATGATGATGGCTACCGCCCGAATGTAGGAATTGTAATTTGTAATCGTCAGGGGCAGGTTCTGTGGGCCCGCCGTTATGGACAGCATTCATGGCAGTTCCCCCAGGGAGGTATCAATCCGGGAGAATCGCCAGAGCAAGCGATGTATCGTGAGTTGTTCGAAGAAGTTGGTTTAAGTCGCAAAGATGTACGGGTTTTAGCCTCCACCCGTAGCTGGTTGCGTTACAAATTACCCAAACGTTTGGTGCGTTGGGATACAAAGCCCGTTTGTATAGGGCAAAAGCAACGCTGGTTTTTATTGCAGCTGCTTTGCAGTGAAAAAGAGATTAATGTGCAGCGCAGTAGTACACCAGAATTTGATGGTTGGCGGTGGGTGAGTTATTGGTACCCTGTCAGGCAGGTTGTTTCCTTTAAACGGGATGTGTATCGCCGTGTGATGAAAGAGTTTTCCTCCATCGTGATGCCAGTACAGGAATCAGCGCCACAACCCTACTCAGCCTATTATCGTCGTAGAAGAAGTTAGGTAATTGTTATGCTCATGCGCTTACGGGAAATTGTTGAAAAGGTTGCGATGGCAACGCATTTATCGGAAGCGCTTGAGCTGTTAGTTAATGAAACCTGCTTAGCAATGAACACGGATGTTTGTTCTATTTATCTGGCCGATCATCAGCGCCAGCGTTATTACCTGATGGCAACCCGGGGGTTGAAGAAGCCGGGAAAGCGCACAGTCAGCCTCTCCTTTGACGAAGGTGTTGTGGGTGAAGTCGGGCGCTTGTCAGAGTTAATCAACCTTGCTGATGTACGTGATCACCCCAGCTTCAAATATATTCCTCAGGTAAAAGAAGAAAATCTCCGGGCCTTTTTAGGTGTTCCGATCATCTACCGCCGCCAATTGCAGGGGATTCTGGTCGTTCAGCAAAATGAGCGGCGATCGTTTGATGAAAGTGAAGAGTCCTTTATGGTGACTCTTGCCATGCAATTGGCTGCGATCCTTGCTCAGGCTCAGGTTCGTGGATTATCAAGCCAGTATTGTCAGACCCACATCAAAGCACTGGCGGTCTCACAGGGTATTGCTATGGCTCAGGGCTGGCAGGATTGCTCCCAGCCATCACTTGAACAGGTATCTGAAGCGTTAACACTCGATTATCAGGCAGAACGTTCCCGCCTGACCCGTGCGCTTGAGCAGGCAACAGCAGAATGTCGCCGGATAAGTAAACGCTTTACCGCCAGCTCGCAGAAAGAAAGTGCTGCTATTTTTGATCTCTATTCCCACTTACTGAATGATCCGAAACTTAAACAGGATCTGTTTCACTCGGTTGATAATGGTTTTATTGCAGAGTGGGCGGTAAAAAGTGTTGTGGAGAAATATGCGGAACAATTTGCCAATCTTCAGGATGCCTATATGCGGGAAAGGGCTTCTGATCTACGGGCGCTCGGGCAGCGGTTACTCTTTCATCTGGACGATGATTTTACCGGCAATAGCCAGTGGCCAGAGCGTTTTATTCTGGTGGCAGATGAACTCAGCGCTAACTTACTGGCTGAAATCCCGCAGGATAAGCTGGTGGGTGTTATTGTGCGTGATGGGGCAACTCATTCACATTCTGCAATTTTAGTCAGGGCTATGGGAATACCGGCGATCATGGGCGCTGATATTCATCCTGAATTGCTGCATAACCGAATGTTAATTCTGGATGGTTATCGGGGAGAATTTTTCATTGATCCGGAGCCACTGGTTGTTCAGGAATACCGCCAGATCATAGAAGAAGAGCAGGTTCTCAGTAAACTGGCTGAAGGCGGGCAGCAACAAAAAGCCCGGCTTAAAAGTGGAGAGAGGGTACGGGTTCAACTTAATGCAGGGCTGAGCCTGAAATATGAGCAACAAATAGGCGATAGTATTGATGGCGTCGGGTTGTACCGAACTGAGATCCCTTTTATGCTGCACAGCGGTTTTCCATCAGAAGATGAACAGAGAAATCGCTATCAGGAAATGCTGACACTTTTCCCTGACAAATCAGTTGTGTTGAGAACACTGGATATTGGCGCTGACAAACATCTTCCGTATATGCCTATTAATGAAGAAAATCCTTGCCTTGGCTGGCGGGGAATTCGCATAACACTGGATCAGCCGGAAATATTTCTGATCCAGCTTAGGGCGATGTTGAAAGCGAATATATCGACCGGAAATCTGAAAATATTGTTGCCGATGGTAAGCTGTATTGAAGAGATTGATGAAGCCAAAAAACTGATCAACAGGGCAAAGACAGAAGTTGAAGAATCCGCTGGCATAACTATTGCGATGCCAAAAATTGGCGTCATGGTAGAAGTGCCCTCTCTGATCCTGCTGTTACCACAATTGAAGAAACGCGTTGATTTTATTTCTATTGGTACCAACGATTTAACCCAGTATTTACTTGCGGTGGATCGTAATAATACCCATGTTGCTTCTTTGTATGACAATCTTCATCCAGCAATGATTAAGGCCTTAAAACAGATTGTTGATGAAAGCCAGCGCATTGATTTACCCGTGAGTGTTTGTGGTGAAATGGCGGGTTTGCCGATGGGAGTGCTGATATTAGTCGGCCTTGGTTATCGTTGCCTGAGCATGAGCGGCCGGAGTATTCCGCGAATTAAATACCTATTACATCATTTAGATTCCGCAGAACTGAGTTATTTTATTCAGGAAATCCTGAAGGCAGAAACCACCCAACAGGTGAAAGAAATCTGTTCTGCTTTTATGGAAACCCACGGCCTTGGTGGGCTGGTGCGTGGTGGCATTTAGCCGCCCATGCTATTATTTACCATTGTTATTTAAGGTGATCGGTTATTTACGGTGATCTGTTATTTACAATGATCTGCCTTAGGGCATTCACACAACATTATTTTTAGTGGGGAACGATGAGCACTAGCTATCTGGCATTTCCTAATATTGATCCGGTCATATTCTCAATCGGGCCGGTATCACTTCACTGGTACGGTTTTATGTATTTGGTTGGTTTTGTTTTTGCCATGTGGCTGGCAAATCGTCGGGCAGCAAAACCAAATAGTGGCTGGGAGAAGAACGAAGTAGAAAACCTGCTGTATGCGGGGTTTGTCGGGGTATTCCTCGGCGGGCGTCTCGGGTATGTTCTGTTCTATAACCTCCCGGTGTTTATGGAAAACCCTCTGTATCTGTTTAAGGTCTGGGATGGCGGGATGTCTTTCCACGGCGGGCTGATCGGTGTTATTTGTGCAATGTGGTGGTTCTCTCGCAGGACTAAGCGCCACTTCCTACAAACCGCCGATTTTGTTGCTCCACTGGTTCCTTTTGGCTTAGGGATGGGGCGCATTGGTAACTTTATCAATGGCGAACTGTGGGGGCGTGTTACGCTTGATACACCGTGGGCAATGTTGTTCCCCGGCTCTCAAAGTGAAGACATCGCACTGGCAACTAAAGACCCTTCTTTATGGCCTATTCTGGAAAAATATGGTGTCCTGCCCCGTCACCCCTCACAACTGTATGAAATGGTACTGGAAGGCATCGTACTGTTTATCATCCTTAATTTATTTATCCGTAAGTCACGTCCGATGGGAAGCGTCTCAGGATTATTCCTGATCGGTTACGGTGCATTCCGCATCATCGTTGAGTTTTTCCGCCAGCCTGATGCGCAGCTCGGATTATTTGATGGGATCAGCATGGGTCAGATCCTTTCGATTCCAATGATTTTAGTCGGGATATTGATGATGATATGGGCCTATAAACGCCCCAGCAACAATAACACCGGCAACAATACGCGAAAAAATACGCAGAAAGACAAGGTACAAGAGGCAAAATGAAACAGTATCTGGATTTAATGAAAAAAGTGCTGGAAGAAGGCACAGCAAAAGATGACCGCACAGGCACAGGAACACTTTCGATCTTTGGTCATCAGATGCGTTTCAATTTGCAGGAGGGCTTTCCGCTGGTGACAACCAAGCGCTGCCATCTTCGTTCCATCATTCATGAACTGTTATGGTTTCTGAATGGTGATACTAATATCAAATACCTGCATGAAAATGGCGTCAGTATCTGGGACGAATGGGCTGATGAAAACGGAGATTTAGGGCCGGTTTATGGTAAGCAATGGCGCTCATGGGGAGCACCGGATGGTCGCCAGATTGATCAGCTGACCAACGTTATTGAACAGCTGAAAAGTGACCCGGACTCGCGTCGGATCATTGTTTCCGCCTGGAATGTCGGAGAACTGGATAAAATGGCACTGGCACCATGTCATGCTTTCTTCCAGTTCTATGTGGCAGATGGCAAACTGTCCTGCCAGCTTTACCAGCGTTCCTGTGATGTTTTCCTGGGGCTACCATTCAACATCGCGAGCTATGCGTTGTTGGTACATATGATGGCTCAGCAGTGTGACCTGGAAGTGGGTGATTTTGTTTGGACGGGTGGTGATACTCACCTTTATAACAACCACATGGAACAGACGAAACTTCAACTGAGCCGAGAACCGCGCGCATTGCCGAAACTGGTTATCAAGCGTAAGCCAGCATCGTTGTTCGATTATCGATTCGAAGACTTTGAAATCGAAGGCTACGACCCGCATCCGGGTATTAAAGCACCGGTTGCAATCTAATTCTGACTTAATTCAGTCAGTAAAAATAATTACCTATTTTTTCCGTCCCCATTTTGGGGATGGAAATATTCTTTTTCTATTTAGATATCTTCGGATAAGTAAATCGGTAAAGAAAAAAACAATTTAATAAATTATCATTTCTGGAAAACCTGAATACCCTTCACAGAAGAAATAAATTAACGAGAAAGTGACAAAGATATACCGAATGGATTTCAAGATGCATCACAGCCAATAAAGAGTGAGAGTTTTTGAAATGAAAAGTAAATCTATTGAAAAAAAAGTCGAAAGTTTTTCAGAGGATATATTTCACGCCTGCTCAATGAAAGTACCGTCAAGTAGTGAGAAAATACGATTGCAACACGGAAAGTATGGCGGAAGTTGTGTTTTTTTCAATCCGAATGGTACCGGTACCCGTTTTGGTTTAACTGACGGGATAAATGGCACAATGTATCTGGCGAGTGATCCCCTGACGGCAATGAAAGAAATATTTCAGGGGAAGCTGGGGATTCGGGAATCTGATCTGGAAAATTTCTATATTGGTATTGTTGTCATCGAAAAGGATCTGAGGCTCCTTGATACAACAAAATTAATAAAGAAAACCTCGTTGACACTCAACGATATGACCACATCATCACGGAAAACAACCCAATTACTGGCTAAAAAAGTCCATGTAGCCGGGCTGAATGGTATAAAATTTCCTTCTAATGTGACGACTGAAGAATGTTTTGCTCTATGGCATGATGTTCCCGATGGAACCGGGATTGCAGTCACTAAAGCACATTCTATACAGCGTCTTAGTGAATTTGAATATCAGGGGGAAGCTGTGGCAGATATTCTGGTAGAACAATTAGGAATTCCGGTAGAAGAAGGCTGATATTGAAATTTATAGAATATACAGACAGGCAGGGGAAAATTATCCCCTTTTCCTGATTATGCAGCATCCTGAGAGCCGTATAAGTGAACAAGATGATACAATTCCTGCATAACAGCATCAGATGCCCCCTCTTGTAATAACTGGGCAACGCTAAATTCTTTTCCTTCTGGAAATACGCCATTCAATGCGGTATTGCACTTCTCCATAAAGAACGAATATTGCAGACGATCACTAAACCCTCTCTCTTTCAGTAAAGGCAGTAATTGACTAATTCCTTTTAATACACCTTTATTAGAAATCTTGCTGTTATCAGTAAACTGAAATACTGGAAAATAAAATTCCCCATCAATATTTAGTGCTAACAGTTTTCCTGCATCTTTCCAATTTTTAACGGTCACTTTCGATACACCTAATTGCTTGGCAGTTTCTGCGGATGAAAGCACCCCGCCATCTTTTTTCAGAGTTTCCATGAAAATGAGTTTGCTTTTTAAGCGGCGTAATAGCGTTTTCTTTTCAGGAGTAATTTCTTCTATTGCCATCGCCTTAGTTGTGCTGGCCAGAACTTCAAACATGAATTCAACATCACTCTTTCCCAATATACGTTTATCGATATGGGCCTGACCTGAGGTAAATGCTTTTCTTATGATGTCAGAAACAGTTGCAATGCGGTCTATCACTACATCAGTGTCGTTGTAATCACGAGCTGGGACATAAGTGCTCATTTGATACTCCTTATGTAAGTTGCATCTTGAAATATGCAGGGCATAGCTATTTTATTAACGATTTTATATTTAGCATAGTATATGAAATCATTAATTTGAGCAAATTTTAATCAGCTCTGCCATTGATGAAACTGTTCGGAAATGGGTTTACTCACATCCCAGATGTACGATGATTCCAAAATCTCTTGGTAATATTATCGAGCAGGCTCGCACATAAAATGTAACCCCGCAATATACTGATTTCTTTCCTCAAATCCTCTCGCATAAATAGAAACTGACGCTTTTACTCTCTTTCGGATTGAAGATATTTTGCCTGTCGGAATCAATCGCTGCATAGGCTGAATACTGATGGGTAATAAACAAAATGGATTCACGCTATTAGAACTATTGGTAGCAATGGTTTTAGTTTCTATGAGTCTGCTTTGGGGGCTGTATAGCTGGGGAAATTATCAGAACAGCCTGCACTTACAATCGGCAACGCAGAATGTACTGTCGTTTATGGAAAGGCAGCAGGCTCTGGCTAATTATCAGAATCAGGAACGGACATTATGGCTGGTGGCCGGTCCGCCCTGGTGTCTGGTTTCATCAGTCACTAAAAGCAGTGATTGCCATGAAGGTGAGGGCGAACGGATTATTTCCCCCCATAATGATGTGTTTCTGGCATCAGCAACCAGCCATCGAATTGATTTTTATGGTATCCGGAATACCGCAATGCCAGCCAGCTTTACGCTGGCAAATGCTGCCGGAGAAATCAGTGTTGTGATCTCAGGACGGGGCAGGATCAGAACATGTAGTAATAATCTAAATCAGCTGCCTGATTGTGAGGGAATAAAAAACCTATGAGCTGGGCTATTGGCTATTGCAGGCAAAAACAGTCAGGTTTTTCCCTGCTGGAAGTGTTAGTGGCCATGTTGGTTGGTAGTGTCATTTTTATTGCGATGGCAAAAACCTATCCGGTTTTATCGAGTCAGATACTCGATCTTTATCGCCAGTATCGTCTTCATTATCTGGTCAACCGAGTGGCACATATGATGGAAAAAGATCTCCGGCGAGCGGGTTATTGTCTGGACAGAAAGCAATGTAAAGGGGAACCGCTGGTGATCCAAAATAAACAGGCTGAATCTACAAACTCCTGCTTTATTACCGCTTTTGATCTTAATTTAAATAATCGCTGGGAAGAACCTGAACATGCAGCCTCTGAATTCTTCGGTTATCGGCTAAATAATCGCATTCTCGAATGGAAAAGAGGGGCAATAAACTGTCAGGACAATGGCTGGGAACGGCTTTTTTATCCCAAAGAGGTGAATATTGATAAGTTTCACCTTGAACAATCGCGGTCACCGCATGGAGTAATATTTATCACGTTATCCATCAAGGCCAGCTGGGTGAAATCTCCTTCTATTACTCATCATCACCGCACCACAATCCGGTTGCGTAATATCAGGAAATAACTCGGTGAAGCAACACAGGCATTCAAGATGCGAACAGCAAAGCGGAAATGCCTTATTGATCTCTATTCTTATGATGCTGACATTAAGTTTGATGACGCTGAAAGCACTTCATTATCAACAGGAAAACGCCATGTTAATGATGTTCGATGAACAACGGTATCTGAATGCTTTTCAACATGCTGAATCATCTCTGGCGTGGGGAAAAGTCCAGTTATGGCCGCTTGAGTCGCAGAAACTGGAAAACTGGTACTGTTTACAAAAGCCCGGCTCTTATCTGAAAAGCTGTCTCCGGCGCTTTGAGGGCAATCTTTTTCTATTAAAGGGAACAGCGCAGTTTTCCGCAGGAGAAAAGCTAGAATTTTATCAATGGATGAAACAGATGAAACACTTAAACCGGGATACACTTATTCCTATTGAAAGTGGCTGGCTGGATTTTTGCCCTGTGACTCAGGCTGCTTTTTGTTTATGAATGTTGTTTATGAAAATAGTTTATGAAAATAGTCCCGATAAACCCGAGAAATAACCGACAGAGTGGCATAAGTTTGCCGGAGGTTATGGTGGCATCGGTGGTGTTCGCTATCTCCCTGTTAGGTTTGATGCGTTACCATCAGGCGCTGTCATCAAATTTCCAGCAGTATTGGCTGCAACTTCAGGCAGTAAAGCTGGCACATGAACAATTGGAACGATATGAACCATCAGAAGGTAAACCTCAGCGGGATAAAACAGCCCCACAACAAGGGTGGGAAACTGAGTTTCAGCAGGAATTTGAATTATCGGGGTGCTACCGGATAACGGTGAAGGTGACAAAAGGCTATAATCCTTCAGGTAAATTAGAACGCTGGTTTTGTGCAGGTGGGAGTATTGATGTTTACAGTTTATCATTCAAATCAACTTGATCTTCTGAAGGAGTTGATGACGAGATTTATTGGGGAAAACCCTCTCGCCAACCCATTTGACAAAGAAGTGATTCTGGTTCAAAGCCCCGGTATGTCGCAGTGGCTACAAATTCAGCTGGCTGAAAGACTGGGGATTGCGGCAAATATCGAGTTTCCACTGCCGGCAACGTTTATCTGGCAGATGTTCACCGTGGTATTACCTGACGTTCCTAAAGAAAGTGCATTCAGCAAAGATGCTATGAAATGGAAACTGATGACACTTCTGCCTGATTTGTTAACAGAACCGGAATTTATAGCGCTCAGGCATTATCTTGATCAGGATAACGATAAACGCAAAATTCACCAATTGGCTGGCAGGGTAGCTGACCTGTTTGACCAGTATCTGGTTTATCGTCCGCAATGGCTGGAAAGCTGGGAAAAAGGGCAACTTGTTGAAGGACTGAGTGCCAGTCAGGAGTGGCAAAAACGGCTATGGGTTGCACTGAACGAATATACCCTTCAATTGCAGCAGCCTATGTGGCATCGTGCCAACTTATATAGCCGGTTTATTTCAACGCTGGAAGAGGGTAATTTTCCACGGGAAAAACTGCCTTCACGGGTTTTTATCTGTGGCATATCCTCCCTGCCACCCACTTATATGCAGGTAATTAAGGCGCTGGGGCAACAGATTGATATCCACCTGATGTTTACCAATCCGTGCCAATATTATTGGGGGGATATTCAGAGTTATACATTTCTCGCCAGACTGAACAGCCGTAAACCTAAACATTATCGTACTCAGCAATATCTGGAGCGGTTCCGGGATCCGGATAATGCTCCTTCTCTTTTCAACGAAGAAGGTGAACAGGAACTGAGTAATCCGTTACTGGCCTCATGGGGAAAACTGGGCCGAGATAATCTTTATCTGCTGTCACAGCTGGAGCCAGATGCTGATATTCATGGCTTTGTTGAACAGGCGCCGGGCTGCCTTTTACATCAGATTCAGCGTGATATTCTGGACCTTGAAGATCATGCCCAGATTGGCTCCACAGAAAACACATTCAGCAATAGCCTGAAAAAACGTCCGATCGATCGAAAAGATCGCTCCGTGTCTTTTCACTCATGTCATAGCCCACAAAGAGAAGTCGAGGTTTTGCAGGATTATATCCTGCGCCTGTTAGATGAAAATCCTTCTCTGACGCCACGGGATATTATTGTGATGATGGCGGATATCGACAGTTATACGCCTTATATTCAGGCTGTATTCGGTAATGCCCCGAGTGAACGTTATATTCCTTTTGCTATCTCTGACCGTAAAGCCCGTCAGGCACATCCGGTATTACAGGCTTTCATTACTCTGCTGGATTTACCCCAAAGCCGTTTTACCGCCGAGCAGGTATTGGCATTATTGGAAGTTCCGGCACTGGCGGGTAAATTTTCAATTCAGGAAGAAGGGCTGCGTTTATTACGTCGTTGGGTAAAAGAATCCGGGATCTGTTGGGGGCTGGACGATGACAATATTGAAGCGCTGTCCCTGCCTGCTACAGGGCAGAATACCTGGCATTTTGGCCTGACACGTATGCTATTGGGTTATGCGATGGATAGCCATGCCGGGCCGTGGAATGATGTTTTACCTTATGATGAATCCAGCGGATTGGCCGCAGAACTGGCAGGGCAACTGGCTGAATTTCTGATGGAGCTTAACCGCTGGCGCAAGATCCTGAGTGAAGAACAGCCTCTGGCGGACTGGCTCGGTATTTGTCCGCAATTGCTGGAAACCTTTTTTATTGCGGATAATGAAACAGAGTTGGTGTTGGCACTGATTACCCAGCAATGGCAGAAAGTGGTAGAAAATGGCCTGTATGCGCATTATGACCAAAAAATACCGCTGGTATTGTTACGTGATGAACTGGCACTTCGTTTTGATGATGAAAAGATAAGCCAGCGTTTTCTGGCGGGATCACTGAATTTCTGTACCCTGATGCCAATGCGTTCTGTTCCTTTTAAAGTTGTTTGTCTGCTGGGAATGAATGATGGGGTTTATCCGCGAACTATTCCGCCATTGGGTTTCGATCTTATGGCAGAAAAAAGCCAGAGAGGTGATCGGAAACGGCGTGATGATGACCGCTATCTGTTTCTGGAAGCCTTGATCTCAGCAGAAGAATGTCTTTATGTCAGCTATATTGGTAAATCAATCCGCGATGATAAAGAGTGCAATCCCTCCGTACTGGTAAATGAACTGCTGGATTATATTTGCCAGAGTTGCCGCTTGCCGGAAGATGAGATGCTGAATGTGGATGACAGCGCAAAAAGGATCAGAAACCATTTATTGCTCCAGCATACCCGTGTCCCTTTTGCGATAGAAAATTTTCAGCCTGAACATGAACAACAAAGTTATGCGGCAGAATGGCTGCCAGCGGCCAGTTTGCAGGGTGTTTCCCCGGTTTATTTTGGTCAGCCATTAGATTGTGACACCAGCGAAATAAAAGAGGTATCACTGGATGAGCTGGTGCGGTTCTATCGCCATCCGGTCAGGGCATTCTTCCAGCAAACACTTAAAGTCCATTTTGTTATTGAAGAAACGGAGCTGCCTGAAGAAGAACCCTTTGTATTGGATCACCTGCAACGTTATCAATTCAACCAACTATTGCTCAATATCCTGATTGAGCAGGAACAGCCTGAATCGTTATTTTATCACCTGCGTGCCTCTGGCGGGCTGCCACATGGCGCATTTGGGGAAGTTTACTGGCTTAATCAGTTGGAAGCGATGCAATTACTGGCAGATAAGATCCGTGAAGAGAGAGTGGAGAGTTCTGTTATTGAGCTATGCTATGAGTTGGATACTGTCACGTTGACCGGAAAAGTGAATAAAGTTCAACCGGATGGAATTTTATGTTGGCGTCCGGCGAACTTAACTGCCAATGATGGTATCCAATTATGGATTGAACACCTTGCCTATTGTCTTTCTGGAGGAGACGGCGAAAGCCGCATATATGGAAGAGAAAACAGTGCATGGCGTTTTTCATCATTATCGATTAACGAGGCCAGAGATTATCTGAATCATCTGGTTGCTGGTTATTTTCAGGGAATGACAGAACCTCTTCCCCTATTTTGCCGGAGTGGTTGGGCATGGCTTGAGGCCTGTTATGACAGGGAAAACCAGCAGATCGATTTTAGTGAAGAAGCTCAGCAAAAAGCAGAGAGTAAATTAATGCTGCAATGGCTGGGAACACAAGGAAAAAATGGTGAAATTAACGATGCATATACTCAAAGGGCATTCAGGCAGGTAGATCAATCGTTTTGGGTTCGTATGAAACACGAGGTACAGAGTTATTTGTTACCTATGGCGCACCATCTGAAAAAGACATAACAGGCAATAGGGAGAATATTAGGTAATGCCTAAACATGTTATTCGCATCATGACGATGCTTTTTTTATTTTTCTGGGAAGTCACCGTATATGCCAAACCGTCTTGGCTGACGTTACCGGAAACGATTCATAAAAGTGAACGTGACTCACGTGAATATCGCGCTATCCAACTGCAAAATGGGATGACAGTCCTGCTGGTTTCAGATGAAAAAGCGGTTAAGTCCCTGGCGGCTGTAGCACTTCCTGTCGGCCATATGGAGAACCCGGATAATCAGCTAGGGCTGGCCCATTATCTGGAACATATGGTGCTGATGGGATCTAAACGCTACCCTCAGCCGGGCGGTTTTGCCGAGTTTTTGCAGAAAAACGGAGGAAGCCGTAATGCCAGCACTTCATCTAACAGAACCGCTTTTTATCTGGAAGTTGATAATGGGGCTTTAGCAGAGGCGACAGATCGTATGGCTGATGCACTGGCCGAGCCTTTGCTGGATCCGGTCAATGCAGATCGTGAGCGTAGTGCCGTTGATAACGAGATGACCATTGCCCGTGCAGGTGAAGGGCATCGAATCTGGCAGATCCGTTCAGAAACGCTTAATCCGGCTCACCCTAACGCCCGTTTTGCTGGTGGTAATCTGGAAACACTGAAAGATAAACCAGACAGTAATCTACAGACGGCACTTGTGGATTTTTATCAGCGCTACTATTCAGCCAACCTAATGAAAGGGGTGCTGTATGGAAAACAGCCTATAGACAAACTGGCTCAAATTGCCGCAGAGACTTTTGGCCGTATTCCTAATCGGAATGCTTCTGTGCCTGCTATTACAGCCCCGGCGATAACGGAGAAGGAAAAAGGCATCATTATCCATTATGTGCCATCCAAACCGTACAAATCATTGCAACTGGAGTTCAGTATTCCTAATGAAATTGCGAATTTTCGTAGTAAAACCGAGGGTTACATTAGCTATCTGATTGAAAACCGCAGTGAAAATACTTTATCTGATTGGTTACTGAAACAAGGATTAGCCGAAGGGATCAGCGCCAGTGCTAACCCAAATGTTGATGGTAATTCGGGTTCATTCAGTATTTATGTCGAATTGACCGACAAAGGCCTTCAGCAGCGTGATCAGGTTATTGCTGCCATCTTTTCTTACATTAACTTGTTGAAGCAGAAAGGTATTCAACAGAGTTATTTTGATGAAATGGTTAAGGTATTCAATTTGTCATTCAAGTACGCATCAATCGTACGGGATATGAACTATATTGAGTCGTTAGCCGATATGATGCTGATAGTGCCGGTTTCCCATGTGCTGGATGCCCCCTATCTTGCTGATAAATATAATCCTGAGGCCATTCTCAGACGATTGGATCAACTGACACCTGAAAATGCCCGCATCTGGTTTACCAGCCCGGAAGAGCCACACAACAAAGAAGCTTATTTTGTTCAGGCACCGTATCAGGTTAATAAAATCAGCCCAAAACAGCTCGCGGAATGGCAAAAACTTGAAAAAGGAATGTCATTTTCTTTACCGGAACTGAACCCTTATATTCCTGATAACTTAACTCTGATTAAAGCATCAGGTAGCCAGAAACATCCCCGAATGATTCTGGAACAGCCTAACGTGCGTTTGCTTTATATGCCGAGCCAATATTTTGCGGATGAACCGAAAGCAAACATCGTGCTGGAGCTACGCAATGCTGATGGTATGAAGAGTGCTAAAGAACAGGTAACCTACTCACTGTTATCTTATCTATCTGATCTTGCACTTAATCAACTTGGCTATCAGGCATCAGTTGCTGGTATGGGAACTTCAGTCGGGTATGCGGATGGTCTGCAAATAGGAGTATATGGTTATACTCAGCATTTACCTGAATTATTAACTTCTACCATTAGCCAGTACATGGCATTTACGCCAACTCAGACTGAACTGCAACAAGCTAAGTCCTGGTATCGTAACCAACTGGAAATCGCGAATGAAGGCAAAGCTTATGAAATGGCAATGCAGCCTGTTTCCCGCTTATCCGGTGTGCCTTATATCGAACAGGCTGAACTTCTGAAATCACTGGATGGCGTCAGCATTGATGATGTTATTAAATACCGTCAGAAGATGATCCAACGTGCGGCTTTACAAGCGATGATCTTTGGTAATTTAACTGAAAAGCAAAGCATTGATATTATTAACTCTGCACATAAACAGCTCGGGAATCAGGGAACAGAGTGGTGGAGTGGTGAGCATATCGAATTGGATCGCAATTATGCGGTGAATTTCGAAGGTACTGCCAGCAGCACCGATAATGCGTTGGCTGAGATTTATATTCCAACGGGATATGATCGCAATACTGGTGCTGTCTATTCCAATCTACTGAGTAGCATTTTATCTCCGTGGTTCTATGATCAATTAAGAACAACAGAACAGCTGGGTTATGCAGTTTTCGCTTTTAATACAAGGGTTGGAGAGCAGTGGGGGCTGGGATTCCTGTTGCAGAGTAACAGCAAACAGCCGGATTATCTGCACCAGCGATACCTGAGCTTCTATCAGCAGGCTGAAAAGAAATTACAGGCGATGCCCGATGCTGAATTTGAGCAGTATAAAATGTCATTACTCACGGAAATGCGTCAGCCACCACAAACATTTTCTGGAGAAGCCTCCCGTTACAGTCATGACTTTGGTCGTAATAACTTCAGTTTTGATACCAGAGAAAAATTACTGACTTCTCTTGAAAAAGTGACTAAAGCACAATTGATGGAGTTTTACGATAAAGCGGTCATGAAACGTCAGGGACTGGCACTTATTTCACAGATTACCGGGAAGAAAGGCTCACTTCATCAATATGCGCAGTTGAAAGGTTGGAAAACTTATCCGAATGTATCCACCTTCCAGAAAAAACTACCGGTTAAGGTGAATGCTCAGTGAGCACAGAAATACTCAGTAACATAACGTCTCATAAACTTAACCCATTAACATTGCCGCTGCATGGTCAGCGGCTAATTGAGGCTTCAGCAGGAACAGGAAAGACCTATACAATAGGTTTACTCTACCTGCGTCTGTTACTCGGACTGGGCGGCGATGCTGCCTTTTTCCGTCCTCTTAATGTTGAAGAGATCCTGGTTGTAACTTTTACCGAAGCTGCAACAGATGAATTACGTGGTCGTATCCGTGAAAATATTCACCAGCTACGGCTGGCATGTATTCGGCAGGATAACGACGTGAGTGATCCGGTTTATCAGCAATTGCTGGCTGAGATCCCTGACAGGCAAAGTGCCGCCGCTTGGTTACTGGCTGCTGAACGTCAGATGGACGAAGCGGCAATCTACACGATCCACGGTTTTTGCCAGCGAATGTTGGTGCACAACGCGTTTGAATCCGGTGTATTGTTTGAGCAGACACTGATTCAGGATGAACATCCTCTGCGTAAGCAGGGGTGTGCAGATTTCTGGCGACGTCACTGTTACCCCTTATCACTTTCAATGGCGACGGTGATTAGTCAGGAATGGAGTGGGCCGGAGGCTCTGCTGATGGATGTTTTAGCCCATTTGCAGGGGGACATGCCTTATATCGTTAATGCACCGGATGAGAATGAAACCTTAGTCAGACGCCATGAAAAGATAATTTCCCTGATCGACGGAGTAAAACAGCAGTGGAATGAAGCAATACCGGATTTACAGGCGCTGATTGATAATTCAGGAGTGGATAAACGCAGTTATAGTAAGAAGTATTTGCCTAACTGGCTAAATAGCGTTTCTGAATGGGCAAAATCACCAACCAGAGATTATCAGCTTCCTAAGGAACTGGATAAATTCTGCCAGTCAAGGCTGGAAGAAAAGACCAAAAAGGGCGAGATTCCCCGTCACTCTGTATTTGCTGCTATTGATGATTTATATCAGCAACCGCTGACTCTGCGCGACATTATCCTCTCTAAAGCGATTGTTGAAATACGCCAGTCCGTTAATCAGGAAAAGCTGATGCGTGGGTATATGGGGTTTGATGACCTGCTGACGCGATTAGACATTGCCCTGAAACGGGAAGGAGCAGAGCAGCTGGCGGAGACGATCAGGCAGCGCTATCCCGTTGCCATGATTGATGAGTTTCAGGATACCGACCCGCAACAATACCGGATCTTTCAGGCTATCTATCGTAATCAGTCGGAAAATGGCCTGTTGTTCATTGGTGACCCTAAACAAGCTATTTATGCGTTTCGTGGCGCGGATATTTTCACTTATATCCGGGCGCGTTCTCAGGTCAGTGCCCATTACACGCTGGAAACTAACTGGCGTTCTTCCGCACCGATGGTACAGGCCGTTAATACGCTGTTTTCTCATACTGAGAAGCCGTTCCTGTTTGACCAGATCCCGTTTATTCATGTCAATTCGGCAGAAAAAAACCATAACCTGAAATTCCTGCTTAATGGTCAGGAACAGACGGCCTTACAGTTTTGGCTTCAGTCTGTAGAAGGCGTTTCAAAGGGTGAATATGAAAAGGGAATGGCAAAACTGTGTGCCGCCCAAATCAGAGACTGGTTGCAGGCAGGGCAAAATGGTGATGCCTTTTTGCAACAAAATGAAAAAAGCCGCCCGGTTACTGCGGCGGATATTACGGTACTGGTGCGCAATCGCCGTGAAGCAGCCCTGATCCGTGATGAATTGAATGAATTACAAATCCAGTCGGTCTTTCTTTCCAATCGTGAAAGCGTGTTTGATACGCCGGAAGCGAAAGATTTGCTCTGGCTTTTACAGGCGGTGTTAGCACCGGAAAAAGAACGTGTACTGAGAAGTGCATTAGCCAGTAGTTTATTCGGTCTGAGTGCCCGCCAAATCGATGCGCTGAACCATGATGAAAATACATGGGATAAGCTGGTGGATGAGTTCGATGGTTACGCGCGTCTGTGGCGTTCACGTGGTGTTTTGCCGATGCTGCGGGCTGTCATGGGGAAATACCAGATTGCAGAAAACCTGCTGGCAGGCTATGAAGGTGAGCGTCGTCTGACTGATATCATGCACATCGGTGAATTGTTGCAGGAAGAATCGTTACAACTGGATAGTGAACACGCAGTCGTTCGCTGGCTGGCACAACAGATTTCCCGCCCTGACCCACAGTCAGAAAGCCAGCAAATGCGTTTGGAAAGTGATAAGCATCTGGTTCAGATCTGCACTATTCATAAATCAAAGGGGCTGGAGTACCCGTTGGTCTGGCTGCCTTTTATTTGCAGTTTCAGGAAGCAGGAACAGGCCATTTATCATGACCGTCAGAATTTTGATACCCATTTCAGTATGTTTCAGGATAGTGAGAAGCTGGAATTAGCGGATGAAGAACGTCTGGCTGAAGATTTACGTTTGCTTTATGTGGCCCTGACGCGCTCGGTATATCACTGTAGTGTCGGTGTTGCTCCGCTGATTGTCGGTAATAGGAAAAAAAATGGAGATACGGATTTGCACTTTTCTGCGCTTGGTTATTTGGTGCAGAAAGGGGAAAAAGGCGATGCTGAATTACTGCTGCGTAGCCTAGATGAACTCCGGGATGACAATATTCAGGTGACACAGCCAGAAAATTTCGGCGATGAACAGTGGGATCCACAACGGGAAAATACGCTGTCTCTGGTTGCCAGAAAATTCCGGCGTTTCATCCGGGATGACTGGAGAGTGACCAGTTACTCCGGCTTACAAAACTCGTCTGCACATTCATCTTCCCAGCTCCATACCAGCGCATTCGGTGAATCGGTGGAAGTGATTGTGCAATCCATTGCACCGAAACTGGATATTGATGTCAGCGGTGAAAAACAGGCTGAACCTTCATTGCTGATGACACCACACACTTTTCCCCGTGGAGCAACAGCGGGTACTTTTTTGCATTCTATTCTGGAAGATCTGGATTTCAGTTCCCAGCCGGGTCAGCGCTGGCTGGAAGAAAAACTGTCAACAGCAGGGTTTGATGAAAGCTGGGCACCAGTTTTGCAACAATGGATGACAGATATTCAGACGGCAGAATTGAATGAGCAGGGTATGCGCCTTGCGGATATTCCGCGCCATCATCAACAAAACGAGATGCAGTTTTATCTGCCTGTTGATCAGTTGCTGCATTCTAATGCGCTGGATGCGGTGACCCATCGTTATGATCCATTGTCAGCACAGTGCACACCATTATCTTTTCATCAGGTGAAAGGCATGTTGAAAGGGTTTATTGATTTGGTGTTTTGCTGGCAGGGTAAGTTTTACGTGGTGGATTATAAATCAAACTGGCTGGGAGAAAGCAGCGGTTCATATACTCAGGAAGCAATGGCCACCGCTATGATAGAGCATCGGTATGATTTACAGTATCAGCTCTATACACTGGCCTTACATCGTTATCTGCGTCACCGGCTGGTGAACTATGATTATCGGCAACATTTTGGTGGAGTGATATACCTTTTTCTGCGTGGCATCGATAATAATAATCCGGAGCATGGTATTTATCGCTATCTGCCGCCGGTTGAGTTTGTTGATGAACTGGATGCGCTTTTCAGCGCGGCTGGTGAGGAAGAGAAGGTATGAGTGCAGTTATATGAATGTAATGATGTCATTATTGCAGCAGGCCGTGGCCCAGAAACTACTGCGCCCATTGGATGTGCAGTTTGCCTATGCGATGGTTGAAGATGAAAACCCATTGCTGTTATTAATTACCGCCTATTTGAGTGCGGAAGCGGGGGCCGGTCATGTTTGTCTGCCCTTAGAGCGCGTTACTCCTGAACATTTATTTGAAGGGCGCAACCCTGAACTGGTGGCATCACTCTGGTCTTTGGCAGGCGAACCTTCCCGGCAACAGATTATTTCTGCATTGCAGGCCTGCCCTGCCATTGGAGACGGGCAATCTCCTACTCCGATCATACTTTCCCGCCGTGGGCTTTCTGATTATCGCCTTTACTTACAGCGTATGTGGCAGAGTGAGTGTCAGGTAGCGGCATTTTTTGCTGATGTGGCATTGGCGGACGATATTGATGAAAAACAGTTACGCAGCATCTTAGATGAGTTATTTGGCGTTATTGATAAAGATCTGGCTGGCGAAGAGGCTACTGACTGGCAGAAAGTGGCCGCTGCGGTTGCTGTGACCAGCCGTATCTCCGTTATCTCTGGCGGCCCCGGAACAGGGAAAACAACGACGGTAGCAAAACTACTGGCTGCGCTAATTAAATTGAATGAGGGGCAACAATTAAGTATTCAGCTAGCTGCTCCGACGGGGAAAGCGGCGGCCAGACTGACAGAATCGCTCAGCGAAGCTGTAAGTAAGCTTGCTTGGACGGATGAACAGCGACGGAGTATTCCTGATCAGGCGCAAACCATTCATCGTCTATTGGGAGCACAGCCGGAAAGCCAGAAACTTCGTTACCACCGGGGTAATCCGCTTTCTCTGGATATTCTAATCATAGATGAAGCTTCTATGGTGGATTTACCGATGATGGCCCGCCTGATTGAAGCCTTGCCAGCAAAAGCAAAAGTCATTTTTCTGGGTGATAAGGATCAGTTGGCATCCGTGGAGGCGGGGGCTGTTTTAGGGGATATCTGTCGCTTTGCTGAACAGGGTTACAGTGCGGCACGTGCAGCACAGTTGTCCCGGTTAACCGGCTGCCAGTTATCGTCATATTCAGAGTCTGAACCGGAAAATGCAGCGCTGGCAGTGCGTGATAGCTTATGCCTGCTGCGTAAAAGTTATCGTTTTAATTCCGCATCCGGTATCGGGCAACTGGCCTCAGCAGTCAATCAGGGGAATAGCAGGCGTGTTTCCACGGTACTGAAACAACCTTTGTCTGATGTGTACTTTAACACTCTGGCTGATGATGAAGATTATCAGCGATTACTGACTGAAACTGCTGAAGGTTATCAACGATATTTGACTCTGGTAAAAGAAAGGGCGTCTGAAAAGGAGATTCTGGCCGAATTTAACCGTTTCAGATTACTCAGTGCATTAAGGGACGGGCCATTTGGTGTCAGTGGGTTGAATCAGAGAGTGGAGCAGTTATTGCATAGTAAAGGGATGGTTGTTTTACCGAGATATACAGGTAATCGGCACAGCTACATCAAAAAAGAATACGCAGAAAAAGAAAACCGGGGCTATGTCGGTCGGCCGATTATGATCCTACGTAATGACAGCACATTGGGGCTGTTTAACGGGGATATTGGCATTATGCTGAAGGATCAGAATGATGAGCTGAAAGCCTATTTTCAGTTATCTGACGGGCAGATAAAGCCTTTCCAACCGAGTCGATTGCCTCTGCATGAGACAGCATATGTAATGACAGTACATAAATCACAGGGCTCTGAGTTTGAGCACACGGCATTAGTGCTGCCGACTCAGTTTTCTCCTGTTGTCAGCCGGGAGCTGGTCTATACAGCGTTAACCCGTGCCCGTGAAAAACTGACTATTTATGCGCATAAAGCAGTTCTGGTTAAAGCGGTAGCGACACCCACTCAAAGGCGGAGTGGGCTGGCCGAATGGTTTAAAACCTAACCTCTTTTTTAATGGATTTTCAGGTCTAACATCAGGATCTTGGAGCGGCGCTGGTAATTGTACAGCGCCTGTTTTTCCACCGGTAACATCGTAATCTCTGCGGGTTCAAAGCCTTTCTCCTGAAACCAGTGAATGCTTTGTGTGGTCAGAACAAATAATTTTTCCAGCCCGCTCTGTCGGGCCTGATTAATGATTGCACCCAATAAAACTTCACCGCGCGCAGAGTTCTGATAATCCGGATGTACAGCAACACAGGCCATTTCACCGATTTTCTCTTCAGGATAGGAATAGAGTGCTGCACAGGCGATAGTGATATTATCGAGTTCTATCAGGGTGAATTTATCGATTTCCATTTCCAGCTGTTCACGTGAACGGCGAACCAGAATTCCCTTTTGCTCCAGTGGGCGGATCAGCTCAAGGATGCCACCAATATCATTGATATTAGCCCGGCGGATCTGTTCGGATCGCTCCATGACAATCTGGGTGCCGATGCCTTCGCGGGAGAATAATTCCTGAATGAGTGAGCCATTCTCCTGATAACTGAGCAGATGACTGCGCCGAACGCCACGGCGGCAGGCTTTAATGGCTCCACGCAGGAAACGTACTGTCCCGGAGGCGTAATCACCGGCGTTTTCCAGATTATTCAGCCGTGTTTCTCCTTCATTGGGGAACATTTCTGATAAGGTATGCCCTTCAGTGTCAGTGACCCCTTGTGATGAACAGAACCCTATCAATTTTTCGGCTTTCAGTTTAATTGCCAGTTGTGCAGCAATTTCTTCCGTTGTCAGATTAAAACTTTCACCGGTAACGGAAACAGCAACAGGCCCAATCAGTACAATGGAGTTATTATCTAACTGCTGATTTATGGCTTCATCATCAATCCGACGAATTCTTCCGCTGTGGTAATAATCGATACCGTCATCAATACCTAAAGGCTGAGCAATAATAAAATTTCCGCTCACGACATTAATATGAGCGCCTTGTAGTGGTGTATTACTGAGGCTCATAGAAAGGCGGGCGGTAATATCAAGTTGTAGTAAGCCTGCGGCCTGTTTAACCAAATCCAGTGTTCGGGCATCGGTTACCCGGGTGTACTTGTGATAAACCGGCTGGCAATGATGTTCTGTGAGATTTTGATCGATTTGCGGTCGGGCACCATACACGACAACCAGACGAATGCCGAGACTATGCAGCAAACCGATGTCATTAACGATATTCGGGAAGTTTTCATGGGCGATAGCTTCACCACCCAGCATAACGACAAAAGTTTTGTTGCGATGTGCATTGATATACGGAACCGAATGCCGGAAGATTTCGACCAATTCGGTACTACTTTCTTTCATGAAGCTCCCCTTTATTGCATTTTTATTCGTGTTTTTTATATTTTTATTCATCGAGAGAAAAATGGCAAGAGTGAGTACGGATTAAAAGAATACTATTATTTCTATGAGTATTAAGCTATTGACGGAACAGGAAATGCTTTTTTTGATGACAGTTTGGTTGTAATTAATTAGAGTTTCCCACCTGACTGTCTTTTGCTTTTTAACAAAAGTTACTGTTTGATTGTTTTAAATGGAATAAATAATGAGTCATTCAGACCATAATTCTTCGCGTCGTCGTTTACTAAAAGGTGCAGCGGCTCTGTGGCTATTAAGTATCAGCCCCGTAGGGCGCGCTGCTGCATCAAAAGTGATTGCTGTCCGTATCTGGCCGGCATCAAGTTATACCCGCGTGACGCTGGAGTCTAATATTCCTCTTAAATACCGTCAGTTTTCACTTGTGAATCCAAACCGCATTGTTATTGATTTACAAGGAGTTCAGCTTAATAGTGTGCTTAGCAGTATGGGCGCGAAGATTCAGAAAAATGATCCTTATCTGAAACTGATACGAGCCGGGCAATTTGATCCTAAAACGGTGCGTCTGGTATTTGAAATTAAACAACCTGTTTCGCCGCATATTTTTACTTTGCCGCCGGTTGCGGAATTTAAACATCGTCTGGTGTTGGATCTCTATCCAAAAGCAGCAAAAGTTGATGACGATCCGTTACTGGCTCTGTTGGAAGAGTACAACAGCGGGAATCTGGAAAAGCATATGCCGGCAAAGAGGAAAAAAGCTGGCAAGGCAGGAAAAGACAGGCCGGTTGTGATAATGCTTGATCCGGGCCACGGCGGTGAAGATCCGGGCGCTATCGGCAAGCATAAAACCCGTGAGAAAGATGTTGTTTTACAAATTGCCCGTCGCTTGCAGGCTCTCATTAAACGTCAGCCGGGGATGAAAGTATATATGACCCGCAATGAAGACGTTTTTATTCCATTGACTGTCAGGGTTGCAAAAGCACGTAAGATGCAGGCAGACCTGTTTGTCTCCATCCATGCGGATGCTTTTACTAATCGTACGATTCGGGGATCTTCTGTATTTGCGCTCTCGACCAAAGGAGCCACTAGTAATATGGCTCGTTTTCTGGCTCAGACTCAGAATGAAGCTGATCTGATTGGTGGAGTCAGTAAAAGTGGTGACAAGTATCTGGATCATACCATGCTGGATCTGGTTCAGACCGCGACGATCAATGACAGTCTGAAATTCGGGGATGAAGTCCTGACACGAATGGGGAAAGTGAATAAGCTGCATAAGAACAGTGTCGATCAGGCTGGATTTGCCGTATTAAAAGCACCAGAAATACCGTCCATTCTGGTTGAAACGGCTTTTATCAGTAATCCGGAAGAAGAAAAAAAGCTACGTACTGCAAAATTTCAGCAGCAAATAGCGGAGTCTATTTTTTCGGGGATTAAAGCCTACTTTAAAAATGGGGCAGAATTAGCACGAAGGTGAAATATTTCCCCCAAAAAAATTAGAGTTTTTTATCTAGCATATTAGATCCCGGTTAATCTCAGTATATTGTGTTAATGGAGCTATTTAACTGAAATAAAGCAATTAAGGGTTTAAATCATGACGCGATTTTACTTGGTTTTGGCTATCTTAGGTGCAGTAATCCCGTGGTATTTTGTTTTCCTGTTTTTAGCCGAAAACGGTTTAAACGTATCTTTGTTTATACAGCTTTTATTGGGAAATGATGCCTCTCGCTTCTTTGTGGCTGATGTCGTTGTTTCAGCTATCGTGTTAGTTTTCTTTGTTGTTTATGAAAGCAGGCGCCTGAAAATGCCAAATGGCATTTATTCCCTGTTAGGTTTGTGTATTGGTGTATCATTCGCATTACCATTATTTCTCTATATGAGAGCAAGGCATATGGAAAAAGCGGTAAATTTTGCTGAAAAAGAGGAAAATTACAGGAATGAGTGAGCTAGTTGGAAATCTAAAAAGGAAGAAATAAAGATGTGAATCTGAGAATTGGTTGCGGGGGCCGGATTTGAACCGACGACCTTCGGGTTATGAGCCCGACGAGCTACCAGGCTGCTCCACCCCGCGTCCGTCTAACTGCTTGCAAATGCTGAATTGTCTCGATAAACATGATATCGAATTGGTTGCGGGGGCCGGATTTGAACCGACGACCTTCGGGTTATGAGCCCGACGAGCTACCAGGCTGCTCCACCCCGCGTCCGTCTAACTACTGCAAATGCTAAATTGTCTCGATAAATATGATATCGAATTGGTTGCGGGGGCCGGATTTGAACCGACGACCTTCGGGTTATGAGCCCGACGAGCTACCAGGCTGCTCCACCCCGCGTCCGATGTGGGCACACTATACTCTGGATCCTTTCCGTTGCAAGCTTTTTTGTTGATATTTACCAATTTTGTTTGCTTATGGGTTAAAAACGAAGCGCCCTGTTTTATTTTTGTTCACTTGTGATTTAAGTAGCATAATCTATTTTTTTCTAACTACATTTTATTATTTATACAGGTTTGATATTGTTCGCTATCAGATTAGGGATGGCAGGATATGAAGCATAATATGAAACTTTGGAGTAAATATTTTTTATGTGGCATCGCCATATCTTTATTATCTGCCTGTCATCAGCGCCCGACTGAACAAGGGCAGCAAACTGGGCAAGGGCAGCAGTATAAGGATGGCCATTTTGTTCAGGATCTCCGGCTGGTTGATACACCAAATACGCAAGGCTCTCCCGTCAATATCAGTGATTTTGCCACTCAGGTGAGATTAATCAGTGAAACCTCTCCCAAACTATATGCCAGCCATCGCGCAACTTTTGATGCGATTGAAAACTGGACACAGTATGGTGGTGATGTCCGCAATTTAAATCAGTTTGGTCTGCTTGCTTACCAGATGGAAGGCGAAGACAACTACGGTAATGTCAAATTTACGGGTTACTATACGCCTATTTTACAGGCTCGCCACAGCAGGCAAGGGGAATTTAAATATCCTCTGTACCGGATGCCGGATAAATCGGTTTCCCGCTTACCGGATCGCTCAGCTATCTATAATGGTGCCCTCGATAAAAAATGGATCATCGGCTACAGCAATTCCCTGATTGATAATTTTTTCATGGAAGTGCAAGGAAGTGGTTATGTGGATTTTGGTGATAACAGCCCGCTAACGTTTTTCGGCTATGGCGGGAAAAATGGTCAGGCTTATCGCAGTATAGGCAAGGCATTGATCGATAAGGGGGATATTCCCCGTGAAAAAATGTCAATGAAAGCGATTCGTCAGTGGGCTGAACAGAATAATGAATTTGATGTGAGACAAATTCTGGAGCAAAACCCGTCTTTTGTGTTTTTTAAACCGGAACCATATACCCCGGTTCGGGGAGCCAGCGCCGTGCCTTTAATTGCCAAAGCCTCAGTGGCATCAGATAAAATATTGGTTCCGCCGGGAACAGTGTTACTGGCAGAAGTGCCTGTACTGGATAATTTGGGACAGTTCACCGGGCAATATCGGATGCGTCTGTTGGTATCACTGGATGTCGGTGGAGCGATAAAAGGCCACCATTTCGATATTTATCATGGTGTTGGTGATAGAGCCGGAGAAATGGCCGGTTTCTATAATCACTACGGGCGTGTCTGGATATTAAAGAAAGCATCAACTGGCTTTTTGGCAGCAAACCAGTAAGATCCTGCTCAGTTCAAACTATCGATCACCTATCATCTTTTATCTATTCATGACCGATTACCTGTCAGGAAATAACGGTATCAGCTGGCATAGGTTTTATTCAGGATTTATTAATGATGCAAGTTTCTCTCTCTGATGCTTATCTTCAACGTTTTGCTGGTACCGCACGATTATATGGCCAGAAAGCGCTTTCATTATTTGCACGTTCACATGTCTGCGTTGTCGGTATTGGTGGTGTGGGATCATGGGCGGCGGAAGCGTTGGCTCGTACGGGCATCGGAGCGATCACACTGATTGATATGGATGATGTCTGTATCACGAATACTAACCGCCAGTTGCACACACTGGTACAGAATGTCGGGTTAGCAAAAACGGACGTGATTGCGGAGCGGATACGGGCAATCAATCCTGAATGTCGCGTCACCTGTATTGATGACTTCGTTACACCGGATAATGTGGCGGAATTGATATCGGCGGATTTTGATTATGTTATTGATGCTATTGACAGTGTTCGCCCGAAAGCTGCTTTGCTCGCTTATTGCCGCCGTTATAAGATCCCTGTGGTGACAACCGGAGGCGCTGGCGGGCAACTCGATCCCACTCAGATACAGGTAGTGGATCTAGCTAAAACAGTGCAAGACCCTTTGGCTGCCAAATTAAAAGAACGTCTGAAATCTGATTATCGTGTTGTGAAAAACGGTAAAGGAAAACTGGGTATCGACTGTGTTTTCTCAACAGAACAGTTGGTGTACCCACAATCTGACGGCACGGTGTGTGCGGCTAAAAGTACGGCTGATGGCTCAAAACGGATGGATTGCGCTTCTGGTTTTGGTGCCGCAACCATGGTTACGGCAACTTTTGGGTTTGTTTCAGTCTCTCACGCATTGAAGAAAATGGTTGCCAAGGCAGAGCGGGAGAATCGTCTTTAGCCAGTCTGTTATGAACGATTTTGATAAGTACGGGCGATTTCCTGTATAGCGTTAATCAGGGATTTGACACCATTAACTCGTGAGCCACTTAGTTGTTGTTCAAGGCCTGCTTGCTGAAATAGTTCGATTAATGGTGTCTGCAAGACCTGTTCCGGTGTTTTTCCTTCCACTATGGTCAGGATAAAAGCCAGTAAGCCTTTTACAATACGGCCTTCACTATCACCGTAAAAATGCAGGTGGTTCTCAGCAAGTAGCTGGTGTCCTAACCAAACCCTGTTTTCACAGCCTTTGATTTCAATCTGTTGTTGTTTCAGCTCATCGGGCAGAGCCGGTAATTTTTTGGCAAGCCCGATAAGCTGCCGATAGCGATCTTCCCACAATCGACATTGCTTAAATGTTTCCATCAGCTGCTGCTCTGTAATTTCGGTTCCGAATGGATGTGGAGCAACGATTGATGTTGGCGGTATTCGGTTTGAAAGTGATGTCATTGGTTATTTAATCCTCAAGCAGCGATAGGGCGAATTTTACCGCACTGACTAATTTATCTGCATCTGGCTTATTGTTATAAGGCATAAATGAAGCCCGCAGGCATCCGTCTATCCCTAATGAATCAAGCAGAGGCTGAGCACAGTGTTGCCCTGAGCGCAGGGAGATATTTTGTTCAGCAATAAGCATGGCCAAATCGCTATGATGTATATCGGCAATATTGAAGGCCAGCAGACTGGAGCCCGTTGAGCGATAGCTGGTAAAGCCCGGAATCGCACTAAGTTGTTGCTCTGTATAATCAGTCAGGGCAACGGCATAGGATTCGGCAAGTGGAATATCGACAGTTTTTAACCACTCGAGAGTAGCCGCGAAACCAATAACACCAGCCACGTTCGGTGTGCCAGCTTCAAAACGATAAGGAACGGCTTCCGGAGTGAAACCGTCGAAAGAAACCTGAGTCAGCATTTTTCCGCCACCCTGCCACGGGGACATTGCATTCAGTAATGTTCCTTTGCCATACAGTACACCCAATCCATTCGGGCCATAGAGTTTATGAGCGGAAAAAGCATAAAAATCGATATCTGACCGCTGTACATCAACGGGAGAATGAACAATCCCCTGAGCGCCATCAACCAGTACCAGACAGTTATACTGATGAGCGAGGGAGGTGACCTGTTCCAAATCGACCGCCGCCCCGGTGACATTTGACATCTGGCTAATCGCAACCAGTCGGCTTTTTTCATTGAGCAGTGTTGCCAGCGTATCAATTTCTGGTTGGTATCGTTTTTGTTTATTTGTACCAATCGGCCATTTTACAACTTTAGCGCCGGTCTGTTCTGCCAGCATCAGCCACGGCAGCAGGTTGGAATGATGTTCCTGCTCACTGACGATAATTTCATCACCCGCTGATAAACGGGAACGAAAATACCCTTGTGCAACCAGATTAATGGCTTCGCTGGCGCCTTTTGTCCAGATAATATCTTCCGGTTGTGGGGCGCTGATCAATTCAGCTACTAAAGAACGCGCCTGTTCGTAGCGCTCGGTCATTGCCTGCGCCGTTGCGTGCTGGCTGCGATGAACTGTCGCACTGTGATTCTGGTAGTAGCACTGAGTTGCCTCAATCATACACGCGGGTTTGAGGGAAGTTGCTGCACTGTCCAGAAACACTGCCGGTTCTGGAAACTCAGAGGATGGCTGTAGGGCAGGAAACTGGCAGCGAAATTTTTCTGAATCAAAGGATTTCATAAATGATGTTAATTAGAGTCGTAAAAGAATTAATTTTCTTTAATCAGGTTGGAGGGATTTTACAGCAAAGCAGCGAAAAAAAGCACCGCAATTGCGGTGCATAAAAAAATCACTATGGACAGACAGGGTAAATGTACAGGAAGTGAAAAATAAACTGTAGCATACGCTACAAAGTCTGGTTTCCCAGACAACTTGCAAACACAACATCACAACCACAAAGCCAAAAGTACCTATGTATTGCTGCAAATTTGTATCACTCCAAATTTGCCCGCGACAGAGCTACTTTTCGTTCCGGCTTAGGAAGTGCGCACACTATAGGGATTTGCTGGTATATCATCAATGGACAAATTATAATGCTTCGGATTACAAAAACTAATACCTGAGAGAAAAGAGTTACCGGTATCGTAACCACTATATAAGAAACCAACATGTCCAAACGTTTACCACCACTCAATGCGTTACGAGTTTTTGATGCTGCTGCACGTCATTTAAGTTTTACTAAAGCGGCAGAAGAATTATTTGTTACTCAGGCTGCTGTCAGTCATCAGATGAAAAGTCTGGAGGATTTTCTGGGGCTGAAACTTTTTCGTCGTCGCAACCGCTCTTTGTTGCTGACGGAAGAGGGGCAAAGTTATTATCTGGATATTAAAGAAATATTCACCGCCATTAATGAAGCGACCCGGAAACTTCAGGCCCGTAGTGCCAAAGGTGCACTCACAGTCAGTCTTTCTCCCAGTTTTGCTATTCAGTGGCTGGTGCCACGGCTTTCTGGTTTTAATCAGAGCTTTCCGGGGATTGATGTGCGGATTCAGGCCGTGGATCGGGAAGAAGATAAACTGGCAGATGATGTTGATGTCGCTATTTTCTATGGGCGGGGAAACTGGCCGGGGTTGCGGACAGACAAGCTCTATCCTGAATATTTACTGCCTGTTTGTTCGCCTTCGTTATTAATGGGTGAGCGCCCGCTGAAAACACCGGCAGATCTTGTCAATCATACTTTGTTGCATGATTCGTCCCGACGGGACTGGCAGGCCTACGTTCGCCAGCTTGATATGCAGCAGTTGATTAATGTCCAGCAGGGGCCGATATTCAGCCATAGTGCTATGGTGATTCAGGCTGCGGTACACGGGCAGGGCGTAGCGCTTGCCAATAATGTGATGGCGCAAAATGAAATTGATGCAGGGCGTCTGGTGTGCCCGTTTAATGATGTTCTGGTCAGCAAGAATGCATTTTATTTGGTTTGTCAGGATAATCAGGCAGAATTGGGCAAGATTGCAGCTTTTCGTAAATGGGTACTTACACAAGCTGCGAGCGAACAGGAAAGATTAGGCTTTATTACGAGCGAATGACATTAACGAATGAGAGCGGGAGCAGCGCAATGAATAGCCGTGCAATGCTTGTTTTTTCCGGAATAAGTGGCTTCTTCTACGTGGCCTTTGGAGCAATGGGTGCTCATCTTCTGGCATCGGTGCTGACACCGAAGCAACTGGAGTGGATTCATACCGGTCTGCAATATCAGGGGTTACATACATTGGCGCTGATGGCGCTGGCGGCTGTACTGATAAGGCAACCTGTGACGTTATTTAGCCGGGCAGGAATATTTTTTGTAGCCGGGATCATCCTGTTTAGTGGCAGTCTTTATTGTCTGGCCTTTTTACCGCTAAAATTTTTGGTTTATCTGACACCAATTGGTGGGTTCAGTTTTCTCATCGGTTGGTTATGTGTATTAATTGGCGCTCTGCGTCTAAGGAAATCGGCGCTTAGCCATGAATAAAGTTGCTTTATATTGCCGCCCCGGGTTTGAAAAAGAGTGTGCGGCAGAAATTACGCATAAAGCCGGGCAGAAAGAAATCTACGGTTTTGCCCGAGTGAAAGAAAACAGCGGTTATGTGCTGTTCGAGTGTTATCAGCATGATGATGCCGATCGCCTGATCCGTGAAATTCCATTCCGTGAGTTCATTTTTGCCCGCCAGATGCTGGTTGTGGGAGAGTTGCTGAAAGATTTGCCTCAGGAAGATCGTATCACGCCTATCATTGGCATGCTGAGCGGTGTTATTGAACGTGCAGGCGAATTGCGCGTAGAAGTACCGGATACCAATGAGAGTAAGGAATTGATGAAATTCTGCCGTAAATTTACGGTTCCTTTGCGTAATGCGATGCGACAGGAAAAGCTCCTGCTGGCAAAAGAAAATCCCGGTCGTCCGGTCATTCATGTCTTTTTCATTGCCCCCGGATGCTGTTATGTGGGGTATTCTTACAGTAATAATAACTCGCGTTTTTACATGGGTATCCCGCGTCTGAAATTCCCGTCAGATGCACCAAGCCGCTCGACGCTGAAACTGGAAGAAGCTTTCCATATGTTTATCCCTTATGACGAGTGGGAAGAGCGTCTTGATAGTGGTTTGTATGCCGTGGATCTGGGAGCCTGTCCGGGAGGCTGGACTTACCAGTTAGTTAAACGCAGCATGATCGTTCATGCAGTAGATAACGGGCCAATGGCTGAAAGCCTGATGGATACCGGTCAGGTTAAACACCATCGTGTGGATGGCTTCAAGTTTGAACCATCGGTAAAAAATATTTATTGGTTAGTCTGCGATATGGTGGAGAAACCGGCGAAAGTTGCCCAGCTTATGACTGACTGGCTGGCTAAAAGCTGGTGCCGTGAAGCAATTTTCAACCTCAAATTGCCGATGAAAAAACGTTATGAAGAAGTGGCTCATATTCTGGAAAAAATTGAGAGTCAGTTGAAAGAAAGTGGTGTTAATGCCCAGATTCAGGCAAAACACTTATATCATGATCGTGAAGAAATCACAGTACACGTTCGCCGTATTTGGTCTGCTTATGCAATGCACCGTGATTTTTGATTGAACCCCTCCTATTTTCCGGTAGTTATCTCTTAAACAATCTGAAAATGCCCCGGTTATTTGATTTTTTACATAACCGGGGCATTTTTTGTTTTTCTGTGTTCTAAATTTAAAATCACAAGAAATTTTCACCTAAGTTAACTCTTTATTTGAATTAATTTCATATATACAAAGATGTATTTTTTAATAAATAAAGAAAGATTCTTTTTTGTTAACGCAATCGTTTATTTTCAAATTAATAATTAGACATGGAAATTAAATATGTTTAATGTATAACTTAAAATGATGTATCAATCATTTTTACACAGCCAGAAACTGACGTTATTTTATCCAAGAGTTTTACTTCTAATAACTTGCTTAGGAAGAATAATAAACTTATATACCCGCTATTATTGAAATTGCGGGGCATAAACTATGAGTCTTTTTTTACAGGAGATTTATATGACCTCAAAGAAAAAATATACCTATACGGGGTTATCCGACTCTAACTCTCACTCTGTACAGGATATTACATCACTATTATCAGCCTACGTTCCAAACTCTGATCTAAATATCCGCGTTATTCATAAGCCTTTAGGGGATAAGGCCCCAGATGAGCTTTTGCGGACCAACTTCCACTGGGGGAATAATAAAGTCGGCTCTTCCGGCACATTAGAATTAACCTATCATTTTTTAAAAACAGCACCTTCTATTATGCCTAGGTTTGATATTTCAGACTTCCAGGCTTTTAATTCGGAACAAAAAGAAGCAGCCAGACTTTCATTACAATCCTGGTCTGATGTCGCCAATATAAAATTTACGGAAGTCAGCAAACTTTCCGACGCTAATATCACTTTTGGTTTCTTTGATTATAGTGCGAGTGGCGATTATGCTTTTGCCACTTTACCCAGAGGACAAAATACAACGTATTCTTGGTACAACGCGCAAAACCATACTTTCAAAACGAATGATATCGGTGTAAATGGCTACGGACGACAGACGTTTGTTCATGAAATCGGGCATACTTTAGGTCTGGAACATCCTGCTGATTATGATGCCTCTGACGCCGTAAGGCCAACTTATCCCAATGTCGGCCAATATTTCGAAGATAGCCGCGCTTATACCGTAATGAGTTATTTCAGTGAGAAATTCACAGGTCAGGATTTTCAGGGGAATTACTCATCAGCGCCATTATTGAATGATATTACTGCTATTCAGGCTCTGTACGGTGCCAATATGGAAACCCGTAAAGGTGATACCGTATATGGCTTCAACTCCAACACCGACCGCGATTTTATGACAGCAACAGATGCTGACAGTGAACTGCTATTCAGCGTCTGGGATGCGGGCGGGGAAGATACATTTGATTTCTCCGGTTTTACCCAGAATCAGCGTATTAATCTGAATGAAGGCGCGTTCTCTGATGTGGGTGGCCTGAAAGGTAATGTTTCGATTGCACGTGGCGTGGTTATTGAGAATGCGATTGGTGGCAGTGGTGACGACATCATCGTCGGCAACAGCGCAGATAATATCCTTAAAGGTGGTGCAGGCAATGATGTCATTTATGGCGGTCTGGGCGGCGATCATCTTTGGGGCGGTTCAGGCAAGGATACTTTTGTCTATCTGGATGGCAAGGAATCACTGAAAAGTAATCCGGACTGGATCCACGATTTTGTCTCAGGTGAAGACAAAATCGACCTGTCGCAATTTAACTTCGGAAGCAAAGGCGATCTCAAGTTTGTTAACTCATTCTCAGGTAAAGCAGGTGAAGTTTTACTGAATTATAACGAGTTAACAGATGTAACAGATATGTCTATCAGTCTCGGAGGAGAATTAGCTGGAAATGATTTTCTGGTGAAAATTATTGGTCAGCCATCGCCTGAAATGGATTTCATCGTTTAATCGGATAGGCTGCTGTCTCTTTTGAGGCAGCAGCCATTTATAGGGTGAGCTGTGATACAACAACATCTGGTTTCCTTCAATATCAATAGGCTGTTTAATTTATTGAAGTTTTTCACTCTATCGATAACGGTATCTTTATTTTTCATTGGAGGATGTATGGCAAGTAGTTTGAATCTCCCTGAACCAACTGAACTGACAGGCATCTGGCAGGTTACGGATAAACATCAGGTATGCAGTATCGAACTGACAGATGTGCGTTTGCCGGAAGGTTCCATCTGGGCGCTGAAAAGCGACGACTGTCTGACAAAAATGATAGGCAACCCGGTCACAGGCTGGCGAGCAACACCTGATGGTATCACTCTGACGGATGCAACGGGTTATGGTCTGGCTTTTTTTAGTCAGGGTTCTGAAGAATGGGTCGCTTATCTTGTCGATGGCCGGGAGCTGGTTATGACATTAAAAAGTAAAGAATAGACAAAATTAAGAAAACAATATCCCCAGTGCTTTTTAGTAAAGTGTTTTTCAGGAAACTGAAACCTGCTGGGGATAGTGAAAACAAGATAAAGATAAGAACATAAATAAGCGACTTTCTTTTGATAATGAAGTCTTCTGATAATGAAGGGATTTCTGTGAAATTACGCCATTCAAAAGGTGAAATGACGGATATTATCCGTGCACGCAGCAAAGTATTCTGGACAATCGGTTTATTTACAGCATTTATTAACTTACTGATGCTGGTTCCCTCCATTTATATGCTTCAGATATATGATCGAGTCCTGCCGTCCAGTAACACAATGACTTTGCTGATGTTAACGCTGATTACGCTGAGTATGTACGCCATCATCGGTGGACTGGAATATATTCGGAGTCAGGTTGTTATCCGTATCGGCAGTCAGTTTGATATGTGCCTGAATCAGCGCGTGTATACCGCATCGTATGAATCTAATCTGAAAAATGGCTCGACAGATGCGGGACAAATGCTGAATGACTTATCGACCATTCGCCAGTTCCTGACGGGAAGCGCACTGTTTGCTTTTTTTGATGCGCCGTGGTTTCCGGTTTATCTGGGCGTTATTTTCCTGTTCAGTCCCTATTTAGGATTACTGGCACTGGTTGGGGCGCTTATCCTGATTGCGCTGGCTGTTCTGAATCAGTGGTTATCTCATTCTCCTCTGGCACAGGCTAGTCACCTTTCCCTGCGTTCGGCCAATCTTGCCAGTACCAATTTACGCAACGCAGAAGTTATTGAAGCATTAGGTATGTTACCGGCGCTACGCCGGCGCTGGTTTGGTCTGCATGAGCGTTTCCTTAACTTTCAGCGTATCGCCAGTGAAAGATCTGCATCGATTACAGCCATCACAAAAACAGTGCGCATGGCATTACAGTCCTTGATCCTTGGTTTAGGGGGCTGGCTGGCAATTGAAGGCAATATCACGCCCGGTATGATGATTGCCGGCTCAATCCTGATGGGACGGGCGCTATCGCCGATTGAGCAGTTAATACAGGCATGGAAAAGCTGGAATGCTGCCCGTCTGTCATGGCAGAGGCTGGATAATTTGCTGAAAGCACAGCCTGAGCGGAAAAGCGGGATGACGTTACCTGCTCCTAACGGAACGCTGTTGTTAGAAAAAGTGTTTGCTTCTCCGCCCGGAAAAATTAAAGCCGCTAAATCTACTGAAAAGAATAAGCCTGTTTTGCAGGACATCAATTTTTCCCTTGAAGCCGGAGATATTCTCGGTGTTATTGGGCCCAGCGCATCAGGAAAATCCACTCTGGCACGTTTGCTGGTTGGGGTCTGGCAAGCTCAGGAAGGGGTGGTGCGGCTTGATGGTGCAGATATTTACCAGTGGAACAAGGATGAGCTGGGTTCTCACATCGGCTATTTACCACAGGATATTGAATTATTTGCCGGAACGATTGCGGAGAATATTGCCCGTTTTAATGATATTGATGCGGAAAAAGTCATCGAAGCGGCAGAGAAGGCTGGTGTACATGACTTGGTGCTCAATCTTGAACAGGGTTATGACACGCTGATTGGTGCAGGAGGTATGGGATTATCCGGCGGGCAGAAACAGCGTATCGGGTTGGCTCGGGCGCTTTATGGTAATCCATCGTTGGTTGTGTTGGATGAACCTAATTCCAATCTGGATGATATCGGGGAAAAAGCACTGAGCCAGGCGATTAACCAATTACGTCAACAGGGAAAAACGGTAGTGGTAATTACCCATCGTCCGGCGTTGCTCTCCCAAACAAATAAAGTTTTGTTGTTAGTACAGGGAAAAACGAAACTATTTGGTCCATCTCAGCAGGTTATGGCGACATTGGCACAATCCGTATCAGTACAGTCCGCACCAGTACAATCCGCATCAGTACAGACAACACCTGTACAGGCGAAACGTGCCGATAATATGAATTTGTCTGGGAGCTAAAATGTCCGAACAGACCAACATAAAACAGACTCAACATGATGAACCCGCATTACTGCCACTGGATGCAAGCCGTTATCTGCGATTGGGCTGGCTGGTTATTGGTATTGGCATTCTGGGGTTTTTAATATGGGCAGCATTTGCTCCGCTCGATAAGGGTGTCGCTTCTTCCGGCATGGTTGTGGTGGATGGTAACCGTAAGACTGTTCAATCCCCGACTAATGGCATCATCAGGCAGATCTTAGTGGCAGAAGGAGAGCATGTCAGGGCAGGACAGATATTGGTTCAGCTCAGTCAGGTTCAGGTTAATGCCCAGATTGATTCTCTGAAACAGCAGTGGCATACCATGCTGGCAACGGAAGCGCGTTTACTGGCTGAACAGCAGGGCGCAGATGAGCTGGTTTTTCCGGCCTTTTTACAGGCCCAGTCCTCAGAGCCGCGGATTGACAATATTCTGGCGTTACAGAAACAGCTTTTTCTTTCCCGGCGGGAGATGCTGAAAAGTGATCTGGCGGGAATGAAGCAGTCAGAAGAGGGCGTGATTGTTCAGATCAAAGGATTGCGGGAGGCAATGGTAAATAAACAGCAGCAGAAGGCTTCACTTAAAGAACAAATCACAAACCTGCGCCCACTGACAGAAGAGGGCTATTTTCCCCGCAACCGTTATCTGGAACTACAGCGCAACCAGATTGAGTTAAGCGGCAGTATGGCTGAGATGGCAGGACGGATCGGGTTGCTTGAAAAGCAACAACAGGAAACGCAACAACGGATTATTCAGCGACAGGCGGATTATCAGCGCGAAGTTCGTAGCCAGCTTGCTGATGTACAGGTTCAGGCCAATGAACTGCACAATAAACTGGAAACCGCACAGTTTGATTTATCCCATACCTCGATTGCGGCTCCTGTTGAGGGAACGGTAGTCGGACTGAAGGTTTTTACTCAGGGAGGCGTTGTTGCATCAGGGGAAAAACTGATGGAGATCCTGCCTGAACAGAGTGCACTGGAAGTTGAAGCGCGTCTGATGGTACACCTGATTGATAAAGTTGAGATTGGTCAGAACGTTGACCTGATGTTCACAGCGTTAAACCAGAACCGCACACCTAAAGTGACCGGGAAATTACTGGTTATTTCCGCCGACCGTTTAGTGGATGATGTGACCCGAGAATCCTATTACCAGATCCGAATTCGGGTGACACCAGAAGGCATGGCGAAGCTGACGGATTTACACATCAAACCCGGAATGCCGGTTGAGGTTTTTGTCAAAACAGGGTCACGCTCACTGCTGAGTTATTTATTCAAACCGCTGGTGGACAGAGCATCAACATCGCTGATCGAGGAGTAGTGGAAATGTTCAGGCATCATCAAACTACAGGGAAAAATACAAGAAAACGCTCTGTGCTCCTGTCGTTATTTTTAATCACTGTTCCCGCAATATTGCATTCAGCTCCGCTCAGGGCACTTTCCCTGACGGAAGCTTATGCTCTGGCGTTACATCATGATCCAACGTTTCAGGCTGCGATAAAAGAGCAGGAAGCAGGGCAGGAAGAAAAAGCGCTCGGGCGGGCAGAGTTATTACCTAAGTTATCCATTAGCTATCAGAATGCCCCAAAGAACTGGCAGCAGATGGAATCCAGTTCTATGAATACAAGGGGTCATCAGGTTCAAGAGCGTTTTGATCGGCAGTATGACAGTTATAGCGGCGTACTGCTCCTGACTCAGCCATTGTTCGATATCGAAGTCTGGTCACGTTATCAGATCCGTAAGGCTTATGCGCTGATGAGCGATGCCCGTTTTCGGGCTGACAGTCAGCAACTGGCTGTCAGAGTCGTGAATAGCTATGTTGCTGTCGCGTATGAACAGGACAGGCTGGCGCAGATTGTACAGCGGCGTATGGCCTATGAAAAACAGTTGGAAATGAATCAGAAATTATTCACTTCCGGTGAAGGAACCCGCACGGATATAGCAGAAACTCAGGCCCGTTACAGTCAGGTTCAGGCGGATGAGTTGACTGTACGGGATGAGCTGGATGCGGCAATTCGTGACTTACAGTTGTTAGTAGGAACGCCATTACCGGCAGATATCCCTGTGACGCGTTTATCGAATGTTGAGCATTTCAATACAATAAATCTGATGTTTGAACGCTATGCCGATTGGGAACAGGCCGCATTGCGTCAAAATCCTCAATTAGCGGTTGCTCGCCGGAAAATTGATGTGGCATATCAGGAGATTAAACGTAGTCAGGCAGGATATTTGCCGAAACTGGAGTTATATGCTTCTCATAGTGAAAATAAATCCGGTACTGACAACACCATCAATCAGAAATATCGTACAGATTCTATTGGCGTGCGTGTTTCCATGAATCTCTATAACGGCAATGGAACATTGGCATCTGAGCGTCAGTCGGCGGCTAATTATGATAAGACCAAATATGAAATGGATGCGCAGGCAGGGGAAATCCTCAATGCACTGCGTCGCCATTATAACGGGTGTGTTAATGGGCAGAAGCGGATACGTGCTTATGAAGAGGCGGTAAAAGCCGCTGAATTGCAGGTACATGCAACGGAAAAAAGCGTCCTGTTGGGACAGCGGGTAAATGTGGATGTACTGAATGCAGAGCAGCAACTCTATACCGCCCGTCGTGAGCTTTCTCAGGCAAAATATGACTATATGAAATCCTGGATTGGCTTATTGAATGAATCAGGGCAGCTAAATAGGGAACATATTCAGCTGCTTTCTCATTATTTTGGCTGAACCCTGAATTTTGCTTGAACACATTGCCCGAGTTTGATTCAGAGACGGTTCAGCCGGAGTTGTTGCAAGTTACCATGCAGGGATAAATCGGTTTTTAACGAAGCAACTTCACGGCAGATGTAGGCCATTTCTTTGTCAGACGCCAATTTATTACGCCATTTCTCCGGCTGAGCTTCCAGATCCCGGAAGAGATTATCTAACGAACCCGCCTGTTGCAGCAAAGTAACGGCTGTTTTGGGACCAATACCCTGAACTCCCGGAATTTTGCTGCTGCTGATCCCCGCCAGCCCCCAGTAATCGGGTAACTGGGCAGGAGAAACGCCAAACTCCTGCTGTACAAAAGGCAGATCCAGCCAGCGTTTCTGGAAATAATCCCGGATTTGGATATTCGGAGAAAGTAGCTGGCAGTAGCCTTTATCCGTCGAAACAATGGTAACCCGATTCCCTGTAGCGGCAACTTTGGTTGCCAGTGTTGCGGCTAAATCATCTGCTTCATGTCCTTCAGCATGCCAGCTGGCTACACCCAGCGCATTGAATGCCTGTTTAATCAGCGGCATTTCCTGTTGTAAATCCTCCGGCATAGCCGAACGCCCGGCTTTGTAATTGGGAAGTAACTGATGGCGCCAGCTATGGTAACGATCATCTTCGTCAAATACCGCTACGGCATGAGTTGGAGAAGAGTGAGAGATTAATTGCTTCAACGCATGCTCACAGGCGGTAACGCAGGGCGTTCCCTGCACAGCATGGATACGTCGAATCAAATTCAGGGCGTCTACAATCAAAAGGTGTATCATAGTTTCTTATTCCATCCGTGGACTTATTCCCTGGCGACTGCCTCACTGGGTTTTGATGAGGCAGGTAATCTGCCATTATTTATCTAATGATTTTATAACATGGCTCATAAGCTGTGCCACCCGGAAGTTTCATGCGATTCTGCTTCACAAAATCTTCCAGCAGGCTATCCATCCGGCGCATAATTTCTGCGTCACCGTGGATCTCGAACACCCCGTGCTTTTCGATAGCCTGAATGCCGAACTCTTTCACATTGCCCGCCACGATACCAGAAAATACCCGTCTCAGTGCCGCTGCCAGTTTTTCCGTTGGCTGATCCAGATGTAAATCCAGATTCGCCATGTTTTCATGGTTAGGGTCAAAAGGATGCTGCAAATCATGAGGGATTTTCATTGCCCAGTTAAAACTGTAGGCATCACCGGTTGAGCGGCGATTTTCCTTGACCAGTGGCATCGCAGTTTTCATCACTCTGGCCACTTCTAATGGATCATCCACAATAATCTGGTAGTGACGGCGAGCCTGTTCACCCAGAGTGTTGACAATAAATTCATCCAGAACATGAAAATAATCAGCACTCTCTTTTGGCCCGGTTAAGACCAGAGGCAATACCTGATTCTCATTTTCAGGGTGCATCAGGATCCCCAGTAGATAAAGCAGCTCTTCTGCTGTTCCCACACCTCCGGGGAAGATGATAATACCGTGAGCGATACGAACAAAAGCTTCCAGCCGCTTTTCGATATCAGGCATGATGATCAGTTCATTAACCAGCGGATTGGGTGGCTCAGCTGCAATAATGGAAGGCTCTGTAATACCAATAAAACGGCTATTTTTATAACGTTGCTGCGCATGACCGACCGCTGCACCTTTCATTGGAGCTTCCATTGCACCCGCTCCGCAGCCGGTACAAATATTCAGCTCCCGTAAACCAAGCTCATTGCCGACTTTGCGGGCGTACAGATATTCTTGTTCATTGATAGAATGCCCGCCCCAGCAGACGATCATATTGGGATTTTCAGCAAGATGCAGTGCTTTGGCATTGCGCAGGATGGAAAAAACGGTATTGGTAATATGCATACCATTTTTCAGATTCAGAGAGTCGGCTTTTTGGGCATCGGTAATCTGCGCATGAACAAACAGAATATCCCGCAATACTGCGAATAAATTTGCCCGCAGAGAACGGATAATTTTGCCATCAACAAATGCTTCTTCCGGTGGATTGACCAGCTCCAGTTTAACTCCCCGCTCTCTACGCAGAACGTTAATATCAAAATCTTTATGCTTTGAGAGTAGTTCTTTGCTGTTATCAGTCTGGCTACCAGAATTGAGCACGGCGAGTGAGCAATTGCGGAAAAGACGGTACAGATCACTGCTTGCTGTGCGTTTAAGGGTATCCACCTCAAGCTGAGAGAGTAAATCCATTGACCCTAACGGGCTGACATGTGTAATCAAGAATGACTCCTTTTATACCCCAATAGGGGTTTCTCAATAATGGTTCTACCTGAAATTTGTAGGGACTAATTGAATTTATCTGGTTTAAGTCAGCCCGTTAGATTACCGAATGGCCTACGGATGTATGCCATCGGGGTGGATTCAGCGATTACTGACGGGCTAGCCTGCCGGTTGGCGGCACAAATGAGTCATTACTGCGCCACGGATTGATATCCAGCCCACCCCGGCGGGTATAACGCGCATAAACAGTGAGTTTTTCCGGTGCACATAGCTGCATTAAGTCGTTGAAAATACGTTCAACACACTGTTCGTGGAACTCGTTGTGGTGACGGAAGGAAACCAGATAACGCAATAATTTTTCCTGATCGATTTTAGGGCCTTTATAGCGAATTTGTACTGAACCCCAATCAGGCTGGTTTGTGATCAGGCAATTTGATTTTAATAGATGGCTGACCAAAACTTCATCAACAACAGGCCCTGTCGCTGCTCCATTAAGATAATCGCGATTGAATTGATAATCATCAATTTCAATATCCTGATTATCAATACATTTACCTTCAAAATCGGCAATTGGCTGTTGATTGAAATCATGCAGAGGGTATAAAACAACGTCAATCTCACCATTGGCACAGGCAGACAAATCCCGTTGCAGCGTTTGCTGGACGGTTTCCCAATCAGCGAAGCGGGTTTGGTTAAAGCTATTCAGATAGAGCTTGAAACTTTTTGACTCGATAAGATTTTCACTGGCAGCGTTCAGACTGACATGCCCGATGGCAACCTGAGGAACACCCCGCGAATTGAGCCATGACAGTTCGTACATTGTCCAGATATCTGCGCCGTAAAACGGCAGATTATCAGGATACAGTCCAAGTGGCTCACGGTTCATACTGCGGGGAACGGCCTGTAGTAATGCAGGTTCATACGTATCACAGTAGGAAGTTGGTTTTCCGAGAGTGAGTTGAGAGAGTGCCTGATTATCTTGATACAAAGACATAAGATTCCTCAAAGGTAATATACCCTGCATTTAAGAGCGATAGGGCGGAGGTTATTGTTTTGAATACAAGCGGTAGTGTATCAAGGAATATCGATAATTCGTATTTTTATTGCGCATTTTAAAGAAACTCAGCCCGATAATTGCCATCCAAATCAGAACAGATTCTTAAACGGGCTGAATTATCCATCCAGTGGGATATAATTAGATAACTAATATAGAGTATTCGCTTTTATTTGAAAGAAATTAACTTCTCTAATAATGGCGATCTGAACAGATTATGCGGATCAAATTTCTGTAAGGTATTAATTGCCGAATGCCAATTATTATCAGCGGGTAATCCATCCGTAAATGAAGCCGGGATTTTTTGGGTCAGTATATCCTCATTAGCCCATGCACCCTTTGTGCTGTATCCCCAGCCTTTACTCCATTCAACACGAATAGACGCGTAAGTGTCATCAAATTCTTTAAACATCCATGCTTCAAGCCTGCTATAAAATTCAGCAGCATATTGAGTATCTGGATGGGTTAACACATCGAGCCAAATAGCGACATCCCACTCCGGACGATCCTGACGTGGGCGAATAGCAGATAGACTCGGTACTACAGCATTTTCCTGCATGACGTCAGAAGGTTCATCCAGTGCTGTAACCCGGATCTCAATGGGTCCGTTGACAGGAAATTTACCCTGATTCTGGTATTCCTGCATTAAGGATTGCCACTGGGAATAAAAGAGATGGAGAACTTTTTGAATATTATTGCGGCTGGTTAATATGGCATAACCATTTGCAGTAACACGTAATGTTGTTGGCTTAACATATAGCAATAAATTTTTGCTCCAGCCCCAGATATCATTTCCGGCAGCTAAAAAATAACCTAGCATCACTGCGTATTGAAGATGGGAAAATATTGGAGTGAGGCTAGGATTATCATGGGTTATTTGTTTAATGAGTTGAGATATTTGAACAGGAATATTATCAGAAAATGGGTAGTTGTACGGGTGGGTAACTTCAATACTGGAAATAGGCTTTTTCGGTGTAACACTCCATACCTTTAGCCAAGGGTTAGCAGTGAATGGGAATAAAATAGCTTCAGCACGCCCACTTTTATCCAGAAAGTGACTAAAAGTTTTTTTGTTTTTTTTATCTTGTGAAAGTGCAAATAGTTCTGTTGCCGGAATATCAGTAATACTTTCACACCGAAGACGCTGGTTTTTACCAGCCTGGAGCTCAGCATTTAAAATCAGGGAGCAGCCTAAATTCACGAGAAGAGGCGCACACTCAGGATCATTGCGCTTAAAATTCCTGATAATATATTGCTCACTTTTTTCATCCCAAACGACGGCGGACAAAGAGAGTACAGAGTTACTGACTGAGCCAAAGTGATGGCCGGGTTGCGGTTCTTCATTCAGCGCCTTAACACTTGTTCCATGCCCACCGATTGCCAGTACTCCACCGAGAGTTAAATCACCGGGTGCCGGAGTTGCAGTAAAACCAACTCCTTGCTCTTCCATTTTTGTCATGAGTGTTTCCATTAATACACCAGCCTGCGCAGTGACAATGGCATACTCAGGAAGATGTTTAATACTTACTTGATTAAAGTGCTGGGTAAGATCCATGAGCATGACTTGATGATTATTTTGTTCCTGAGCTGAAATGATCAAAGGCGACCAGTTATGTGACTCTCCCACAACTCTCAGTTTATAATTTTTTTTCCACGCCCAATTAACAACTAAAATAATTTCTTTGTCTGATTTAGGGATACAGCATGGAATATGATTCGAATAAATTTCTTCTGACCAGTTAATAAATTCTCTATATATCAATTTTACGTCTTTAGGAAAATCAGTTAATGTCAGGTTTGTTTTTTTATTCTTGTTTTCTTTATTTAATTTATTTGGACTTTTATTTTTTATGTTCATTATGTTATTACCTTGTAGGATATAAATAAAATCACTATTTTGAATCCACATTTATAATGTGGATGGCAAGAGGTGTTATTTTTTATATTAATGCTATTTTTGTTTTAACTTGTGACTTATTAGCTATGGTTTTATTCAGCCCCTGGCTATAAATTCAGGCCAAGTACACGGCATAATATTACTTGAAGGGAGATGATTCTCTTTACTGTGATAAATAGTGTAGAGCCTGATACCATTATTTTATGGAAGTGATGACACTATTTTTATACACAATGGATTTCAAGATGCGTCGCGGCAGCAAGCGAGTAACAAATTCGTCGGGAACGAATTTGCCCAGCCAAAAGCTGGCCTCCGGTGAGAGGCAGGAGCCTCTCAGTAATCCTCAGGAGCATAGATAACCGTATGTTTATAAAAACGGTGACCGGGGTGAATGAGCGCAGCCAACAAAGAGGCAACTGGAAAGACGAAGTGTATAGTTGTTATTTTGCTTAAAACCGTATAGGAATACGCAGAATACGAGTAACAGACAGAAAAATGGAAGAAACAAACATATGACCTTCAATGTGACAGAAGCACTTGCTGATTTTACCCGACGCTATGTTGAATTGTGGCAGGAGGAAACCGGATTACCACCAGCGAGTAGTGAATTATATGGTGTACCGTCCCCCTGTATCGAACGTACAGGAGATGAGGTGGTGCACTGGCTTCCGAAGCCTTTTACTCCAGCGGATAAACTCAGTAAGGTAGAAAACGCACTGGATATCTGTTTGCAAAACTCTATTCACGATTATTATGTCACTCAGTTAGCGGGCGACATGTCTGCCAGTTTTGATGGATTGAGCTTCAGCTTGATTCAGGTATGGAGTGAGGATGATTTTGTCCGGTTACAGGAAAATCTGATAGGCCATCTTGTGACGCAAAAGCGCCTGAGACTCTCACCGACGGTATTTATTGGTACAACGGACTCTGACATGGGGCTGATTTCTGTATGTAATCTGACAGGTCAGGTCATACTTGAGCAATTTGGCAGTAAGGAACGAACCGTATTAGCTGCTGATTTAGCCGCTTTCCTTTCTGCTGCCAGCCCTGTGATATCTTCATAGGTGCAGATATCAGTTTACTTTTTTGTAAGACATATCTCACATGTGATGTGAGATATGTCTCTTAATCATCGTATCAATACCTCTGATAAATATTATTTTTATTTTATATCAATAATATGCAAATTATTATCAAGATATCTTTTTGGCGAAATGCTTTTCCTGACAATTCAGGTAGCTTGTTTCAAGCCTCTGAATCGACGATTATTTTGTTGTTCCGCTAGGAATCACAGCGACAAAATTATTAAGGAATTATGTCATCAGGAAGGTGACTCAAGGATGATTCGGTTCGGGCAGGACTGCCAGATACTATCAATATAATGATCTTTTAAGGAATAACAGACAGGGAAGTACTTTGTCAGGGAATGCGCAGGAAGCGACCAATTTAGCCGGATTGCTATAATAATAAATAAGAGGGGAGATTCTGTCTCCCCTCTTATTTTGTTTTGTGGCATTTTATGCTGTCACATATTTTTCGCTGAGATCGAACAGTGATACTCTTACGATTTAATGACGCAATGGCAGTTTCTGCTATTGGGATTACAGTCAGGATAAGATAAGAATCATGAGTATCGAGAAACAAATCCTCCACAAATTACAGCTCATTGAAGCCACGATGAAAATCGTTGGCTTATGGAAGAGTTACCCGCCCAAACCAGAAGCTTTCGAAAGCACAGAGCCTTTCTCTATTGATACGATGGCGGCGGAAGAATGGCTCCAATGGGTATTAATTCCCAGAATGAGTGCACTGATTGAGCAAAAAGCCAGCTTACCAACATCATTTGCAATCGCCCCCTACTTTGAAGAAGTCTATAAAGAAGAGGCAGAACGCTATTTACCGTTGCTTGAGCATTTGCGTGAACTGGACAGCCTGTTTACACCGGATGATCTGGTGGGGAATAGTTGATAATGCTGGATATTATCTATCAGGATGAACACATTGTTGCAGTAAATAAGCCGGCGGGCTGGTTGGTTCATCGTAGCTGGCTGGCGCGTCATGAAACCGTTTTTGTTATGCAGACACTGCGTGACCAGATTGGTCAGCATGTTTTTCCTGTTCATCGGCTGGACAGGCCAACATCCGGCGTTTTGTTGATGGGGCTGTCAAGCGATGTGGCCCGAACACTCTCCCAGCAATTCGAACATCAGCAGGTGCAAAAAACGTATCATGCAGTTGTGCGTGGTTATGTCGAGGGAGAGGAGATTATCGACTACGCATTAATGGAAGAGTTGGATAAAATTGCGGATAAATTCGCTGATACGGACAGGGAAGCGCAATCCGCCATTACTCATTATCGCGCACTGGCAAAAATTGAGTGTCCGGTTGAAATAGGGCGTTATCCGACATCACGTTTCAGTTTATTGGAACTGAAACCCAAAACCGGGCGTAAGCACCAGCTACGACGACATATGTCACATATCCGTCATCCCATTATCGGGGATACCACACACGGGGATTTGCGTCAGAATCGAGGAGTTGCTAAATATTATCAGACAGGCAGATTAATGCTGCATGCAAGCCATCTTCAACTCAGGCATCCGGTAACAGGTCAGGAGTTGTTATTGACCGCCCGTTGGGATTCTTCATGGCAGCATTTGCTTGAACAATTTGGCTGGCAAGGCCTTGTACCGGAACTGGAATGTTCACATCCGGTTGCTTGTGAATTACAGCCGACAGAATAGCCGCCTGAAAAAAATAGACGTTCACCACTTATACCTAATGAATTTCAAATTGCGTCGCGGCGGCAAGGGAACCCGGGAGCATAGATAACTATGTGACTGGGGTGAACGAGCGTAGCCAACAAAGAGGCAGCTTGAAAGACGAAGGGTATACGAATAAAAGCAGTATCAAACAGAATGAAGGGATCATATCTATGGCAAAGATTGGTATTTTCGTTGGTACAGTTTATGGCAATGCATTGGCTGTTGCCGAAGAAGCTCAGCAAATTCTTGAGCAGCAGGGGCATGAGGCTGAAGTATTTGAAGAGGCAACTCTGGAGCAATGGCAGGAATACTTACAGCAGGTAGTACTGGTTGTGACATCTACAACCGGGCAGGGGGATTTGCCTGATAATATCCAGCCGCTGTATGCGGAGTTGAATGATCAACTGGGTTATCAGCCTGATTTACGTTACGGCCTTATTGCGCTGGGCGACAGTAGTTATGACACTTTCTGTGGAGGAGGTCATATCTTTGATGCGCTACTACAAGAGCAAGGTGCTAAACGGATCGGTGAGATCCTGCTGATTGATGCTATCGAGGTAGTTGAGCCGGAAGTTTTTGCTCAGGGCTGGGTTGAGGAGTGGGGAAATTTATTATAGGTGCTCCTTCCGCTCATACCGTTGGTTATACCGCTTATACCCTTTATCTCTTTACTGCCGGAAAAGGGATAAGCGGTGTATAACACAGCTGATATCATTACTTGCGGGTCAGTTTTTCTAAATCTGCTTCTATTTCTGCGATCTTATTGGCAACGACATGCTCAAGGTGACGTAAGTCGTCGAGGATTTTGTGTTTCAAATCCACTTCTGCCTGTTCACGTTTACAAATTTGATCCAGTTCTTCCAGCACATAACGCAGATTGGTGTTGATCTCTTTAACTTCTTTGTAACCTTGCCCTGTATTATCGTCAGAGACAGTTTTGAGCTGGCGTGGGTATTTGAATTTAACGCTTTTGGCAAAGAACTCACCCCTATCTTTGCGAAAATAAATCTTAAGAATGTCGTTATTCGCTTCCTGACGGAGGCTATAGCGATCAATATCTTCAGGATGAGTAATCCCTAAACTCTTCAAGTTATCGTACATAGCGCGTCACCTAGTCACCTAAATGAAATGGGAAATATTAAGAAAACAGCGGATTTATTATCCATTTCGAGTTTGTTGAAAGTCAATCAATAGTGACTATTAAGAAAATATAAAGTTTATGCAATAAGGAAATAATTTTTTAATTTCAATGGATTATGTGTTTTTCTTTTGTGGCAGATAAATTTAACTACATGTATGGTATTTTTTGGTCATGTATTCAAGGCGTTGATCTCCCTCAAACATAATATTTACGTTCAATGAAAGTGCCAATGATTTTGTCATGCATTTTAGGTGACTTTGAATAACCCAATGTTTTACGGTTCAGGTGCTTAATTCGGTGATGAAGAACAACGCCTTAAATACATGACCTAGTGCATGGGGGCTGGCTAAAGCTAATACCCTGACTCTTCAATTAAATATAGGTGGAATTCTAACTGAATTGTTTGGTTTTTATGATAACCAGATATTTATTTAAAATAATATAAATCCTCCATGCAGCCTGCAAAAGCAGGCTTTTCTCTGCCAATCTTGTAAAAAAATTGGCTCATCACACAGAAGAATAAACAGAAAAGCCCTTACATCCCCGCCGGAGTCACTACCAATTGCCCTGCCACGCCACGATCGGCCCATTCTAATATCTGGCTGTAATACATAAACGGATAGTGTTCATAGGATGGCTGCATCATATTGACCAACAGCTCAGTTCTGCCATCCACCCAGACGGTATCTTTCCAGCCATAATCCTGCGGCTCCGGTTGTACCCCGTTGTGCTTGATAACTTTGAATCTGGCACCTTCGATATGAAAAGGCTGTGGAATCGATGCTGTCACTATCCAGCGTTCCCATGCTCCCTGATGGCTGGTCATGTCGGTTCGATTGGGGTTCAGTAATGCCCCATTGATGCCCTGTGTTTCATCCCCTAAAACAATTTGTCGGTTGCGAATTGAAGAATCAATGCCAGTCGTATCGGTCACAAGCTGGGAAGGTAGCTCTTCTGTGACCAGAGGTAACAATCCACCTGATTTAATCGTCAGAACATTTGTTGAACGCAATTTACTGGATGGTTCAAACAGCCCTTTCAGACGATCAATCATGCCGGCAGATTCTCCCGCTGTGATAACAACACTGTCTGCTTTCGACATATCAATCAGCACTTCACGGCGTTCTCCCGGTGCCAGTGAAAGCGTCTGAACTGCCACCGGCGCTGGCAACAATCCCTGATCAGTCGCAATCATATAGAAAGGCCGGCCATCACTGAGCTGTAATTGGAAACGGCGGGCATTGGCAGCATTTAACAGACGTAGCCTGATCCACCCTTTGGCAACTTCGATAAACGGGTTTTCCACCCCGTTAATAACCAGTGTATCCCCAAGGAATCCCTGACTGGCAGAAGCCTTGTCATAGCGGGGCGTACCAAAATTATCCAATCGTTTGTCCTGCAAAATAACCGGAAAATCATCAACACCATAATGTCTGGGTAAAGGCAGGCGATGAGTATTTTCGTCTTCCACCAGCCACATTCCTGCTAATCCTGCATAAACCTGTTCCGCCATTCGGTGTGGTGTATTGGCGTGATACCAACATGTTGCTGCTGGCTGATCAATCGGAATGACCGGAGACCAGTTCCCATGAACAGGGATCAGGCGTGATGCACCACCCATCAGTGTTCCGGGTACCTGTAACCCGCTTACAGTCATTGAAACCGGCTCTGACAGGCGATTACTGTATATCAGTTTAACGTTATCCCCTTTACGGACACGAATAGTCGGCCCCAGATAAAGGCCATTGATACCCGACACTGACGCCTTATTTTCCCCGTCAAAAGACCAGCTGGCTCTCTGAAGAGCTAAAAACAGGGGCTGGCCACCGCGAGATTCCAGTAAGGGGGGAACAGGTAATGCTATTTGTTGGTCTTTATCTGCCTGAACAGCAAAAGGGAGCGCTCCTAAACATACTGCTAAACCAGATGCCTGAATAAATTGGCGCCGACTCAGTGACATATTTTCTCCACAGCAGGAATGAGCTCCACGAAAAGAAAGAATAGCGACCCAAATTGAGTGCTTATCCATATCTAATTGATTTCAAATTATATCGCGGCGGTACTACCCTTTGTCTTCCAAATCATGTCTTTGTTGGACACGCGTTGAAATCCACTGGGTATAGGTATATATCTTATCGATTGCGTTTAATAAAAAACGTTAATTTATCAAAAAGCAATCATATCGCGAACAGGGGATAAATTCTAAAACTATCTTAAATTTATAGTCAGAATTCATCCCCATATCAGAAAGGAGTACTTCGTAAAAATAGCGTGAGTTATTTTTAATTCAATTAACTGCGCTTGTTAAGCTCCTCAACTTCTTTATCCAGCGCTTCAATTTTGGCCTTCATCACCTGATGACAATGTTCAGCCAATTCACGAACCCGCTCTTTTGTATATTTCGTGGTATCAATCGGCGGCAGCATTTCAACAATAACTGTGCCATTATTCCAGCGATTAAGCTTGATTTTGCCATGTGTTGAAGAAGCACAAACCGGTACAATCGGCACTCCGGCCGCAATGGCTGCATGGAAGGCTCCCGTTTTAAACGGCATTAAACCACGACCACGACTGCGGGTACCCTCCGGGAACATCCAGACAGAAACACTGTTCTTTTTAATCTGCTCAACAACCTGTGAAATCGTCCCGTGAGCTTTTGTCCGGTTTTGTCTGTCAATCAGGATATTGCCTGTCAGCCAGTACAACTGACCAAAGAAAGGAATAAACACCAGACTTTTTTTACCAACAGTCACCGTGCGAGGCTGTACAGCGTTTGACATAGTTACCATGTCAAAATTGTTCTGGTGATTACCGATATAGATGCTTGGGCCGACTTGTGGCGCATCTTCAGGAATACGTTCAATAAGTTTGATACCGAATATTGTGTGCAGCTTGCCAAATGCCCGGCCAAAGGTCATCACATGGCGCGGATCACGGGGGCTGAATAGGCAGTAAATCCCGCCGAATATACAGACTAGAAAGGTGAACAGAATAACAATGATCCCACGAATAATGGTTAGCATAGTTTCCTCTTGCAAGGCAGGCCAGTGTTGTACTGGCCTGCTGTCAGGGTTATTTAATTATATAAAACTGAAATTATATTCAGTTCAATTTTGTTTCTATTTCTACACGCTCGACACGCTGTAAGCCACGCGGCAGGGCTGTTCCTTTACGGCCTCTTTCTGCCCGGAATTTCTGCAATTCCTCTGGCTGAAGCTGTAATTTTCGCTTACCGAAATAAAGCGTGATTGAAGATTTTGGCGGCAATACCAGCAACCAGCTCAATATATCTTCTCCGGAAGCCGCCTGCGCCGAGGTAATGGAAACTATTTTATTGCCCTTACCTTTTGACAGTTGCGGGAGATCAGCGACAGGAAACATCAACATGCGTCCCGCTTTGGTGATCGCCAGTAACATATCATCCTGTTCATTGCCGATCTCTAATGGTGACATGACCTTAGCGTTTTGTGGCAACGTAATCAGGGCCTTCCCTGCCCGGTTCTTGGCAATTAATTCACTGAAGGTACAGATGAAGCCATAACCCGCATCGGATGCCATCAGGAGTTTCTGATCTTCTTTCGCCATCAGCAGATGCTCAACGGATGCACCGGCCGGTAATGCCAGTTTACCGGTCAAAGGCTCTCCCTGCCCTCTGGCTGACGGTAAATCCAGAGGATCAATAGAATAACTACGCCCGGTACTATCAATAAAGACTACCGGCTGATTACTCTTACCACGCACAGCATCGCGATAGCTGTCACCAGATTTGTAATTTAAACCCGTAGGATCAATCTCATGCCCTTTCGCGCTACGAACCCAGCCCATTTGAGACATCACAACCGTAATCGGCTCTGATGGCAGAATATCATGATCGCTCATTGCCTTCGCTTCTGAGCGTTCTTTCAGCGGAGAACGACGCTTATCACCATAGTTTTCCGCATCGGCAATAATCTCTTTTTTCAGCAGCGTGTTCAGCTTGCGCTCAGAGCCAAGGATAGCCTGAAGTTTGTCCCGCTCTTTTGCCAGTTCATCCTGCTCACCCCGGATTTTGACTTCTTCCAGTTTTGCCAGATGACGTAGTTTCAGTTCCAGAATCGCTTCTGCCTGTGTTTCGGTTAAACCAAAACGCTGCATCAGCACTGGCTTTGGCTCATCTTCACTACGGATGAGATGGATCACTTCATCAATGTTGAGATAGGCTGCCAGCAAACCTTCCAGAATATGCAGCCGCTTGAGCACTTTTTCAAGACGGTGGTTAAGGCGGTTACGTACCGTTTCACGACGGAATACCAGCCATTCACTGAGAATTTCAACCAGACCTTTAACACTTGGGCGATTGTCGAGACCAATCATGTTGAGGTTAACACGATAGCTCTTTTCCAGATCGGTGGTGACAAACAGGTGGTTCATAACCTGCTCGACATCCACACGGTTAGTCCGGGGCACAATCACCAGACGCGTCGGGTTCTCGTGATCGGATTCATCCCGCAGATCATCAACCATCGGCAACTTCTTCGAGCGCATCTGGCTGGCAATCTGTTCTAATACTTTCGCACCAGAGACCTGATGTGGCAGAGCGGTAATGACAACGTTACCCTCTTCTTTTGACCACACAGCACGCATGCGTATCGAGCCACGACCATTTTTGTAGATCTTACGGATATCTTCTTTCGAAGTAATGATTTCCGCATCTGTCGGGTAATCCGGGCCTTTAACGTGCTCCATAACTTCATCAAGTGAAGACTCTGGTTTATCCAGTATGGAAATCAGCGCATTGGCCACTTCACGTGAGTTATGAGGCGGTATATCCGTTGCCATACCAACAGCAATACCTGTTGTGCCGTTCAGCAGGATATTAGGCAGACGCGCAGGCAGCATTTTCGGCTCCTGCAATGTACCATCAAAGTTTGGCACCCAGTCTACTGTCCCGTGCCCCAGTTCACTCAGCAGCAACTCTGCATACTTTGACAGGCGGGATTCGGTATAACGCATTGCCGCAAAAGATTTCGGATCATCCGGAGCACCCCAGTTTCCCTGACCGTCCACAAGTGGATAACGGTAAGAAAAAGGCTGTGCCATCAGCACCATCGCTTCGTAACAGGCACCATCACCATGTGGATGATATTTACCCAGTACATCACCGACAGTACGAGCAGATTTTTTGAATTTTGCACTGCTACTCAGCCCAAGCTCTGACATCGCGTAGACGATGCGACGCTGCACGGGTTTTAATCCATCACCGATAAAAGGCAGCGCCCTGTCCATGATGACGTACATGGAATAATTCAGATAGGCGTTTTCAGTGAATGTGTGGAGCGGCTGACGTTCCACTCCATCGTGAGTTATTTCACTCATGTATTAATTTCCTCAAAACCCGTCATCTTTCAAGTTGCCGCTTTAGTTGGCCGCTATGTATCTTGAAATCTACCGGGTTTAAATTTCAATTCAATTGCTATACTTCAATATCAATGGAATCACCCTTTTCTTGCAGCCAATTACGGCGGTCTTCCGAGCGTTTCTTCGCCAGAAGCATATCCATAACGGAAAGGGTTTCCTGATAATTTTCATCATTGATAGTCAATTGCACCAGACGGCGAGTATTGGGGTCTAGCGTAGTTTCACGCAACTGCATCGGGTTCATTTCACCCAACCCTTTGAAGCGCTGAACATTTGGTTTACCACGCTTACGGCTCAGACGGTCAAGTACCGCACTCTTTTCACCTTCATCCAGTGCATAGTGAACTTCTTTACCAAGGTCAATGCGATACAGTGGTGGCATCGCCATATAAACGTGACCACGTTTGACCAGCGTCGGGAAATGGCGGACAAACAAGGCGCACAGCAACGTTGCAATGTGCAGGCCATCGGAATCCGCATCGGCCAGAATACAGATTTTACCGTAACGCAGCTGGCTGAGATCTTCACTGTCAGGATCGATACCGATTGCAACCGAAATATCATGTACTTCCTGCGAAGCCAATACCTCATCTGAAGAGACTTCCCATGTATTCAGTATCTTACCGCGCAGAGGCATAATGGCCTGAAATTCGCGGTCACGGGCCTGTTTGGCAGATCCACCAGCAGAATCCCCTTCCACCAGAAACAGTTCAGTAACATTGAGATCCTGTGAGGTACAGTCAGCCAGTTTCCCCGGTAATGCCGGGCCGTTGGTCAGCTTCTTACGTACCACTTTCTTGGCCGCGCGCATGCGGCGCTGAGCGCTGGCAATAGCCATTTCAGCCAATTGCTCTGCTTCCTGAATATGCTGATTCAGCCACAGGCTGAATGCATCTTTGACAACACCGGAAACGAAAGCCGCAGACTGGCGCGATGATAGACGTTCTTTAGTCTGCCCGGCAAATTGTGGATCCTGCATTTTGAGGGATAATACATAAGCACAGCGATCCCAGATATCGTCAGCAGAAAGTTTGACGCCACGAGGCAAAATGTTGCGGAATTCACAGAACTCACGCATTGCATCCAGCAACCCCTGACGCAACCCATTGACGTGGGTACCGCCTTGTATCGTCGGGATCAGGTTAACATAGCTTTCCGCCAGTAATTCACCGCCTTCCGGCAGCCAGAGCAGCGCCCAGTCCACTGCTTCAGTTTCGCCACTGAGGGCACCGACAAACGGGGCCTGAGGTAATGTCACCAGCCCATTAACCGCTTCCAGCAAATAGTCAGTCAGCCCGTCGGCATAACACCATTTTTGCTCGGTTCCGGCCAGTTTATCCTTAAAGATAATTTCAACGCCGGGGCACAGCACCGCTTTTGCTTTCAGCAAATGGGCCAGACGTGAGGTCGAAAAACGGGGGATATCGAAATAGCTTTCATCCGGCCAGAAATGCACACTGGTTCCGGTGTTACGTTTTCCGCAACTGCCTATAACAGCCAGTTCCTGTACTTTATCGCCATTTTCGAAGGCGATCTGATGAACCTGACTATCGCGACGAACGGTCACTTCGACCCGTTTGGACAGGGCATTAACGACCGAAATACCAACCCCGTGCAAGCCTCCGGAGAACTGGTAGTTTTTATTGGAAAATTTACCACCCGCATGCAGGCGGGTCAGGATCAATTCAACTGCTGATACTTTTTCTTCAGGATGGATATCAACCGGCATACCACGGCCATCATCTATCACTTCCAGAGACTGATCGCTGTGGAGAATCACTTGAATATGCTTCGCGTGACCAGCTAGCGCTTCGTCCACACTATTATCGATCACTTCCTGTGCCAGATGGTTCGGGCGGGCGGTGTCGGTATACATTCCTGGGCGGCGACGAACTGGCTCCAGGCCACTGAGGACTTCAATGGCCTCTGCGTTATAACTAGATTGAGTCATGTTGTAATTCTGTCGGTTGCTTCATGATTAAAGGGCCAATCAGTATTGATTACCCTACGTATTCCGGAACGCCATCAGAACGGCGTTAACCCGGAATCCATTGGATAGATACTGTTGATAATACCAGTCGCTTACCTATTTTTGGCAATTTTTTTACTATTGCCGCTGGCTAGCCCCAAGAAGTCAATGATTTGAGGAAAATAGTATTCGAAACCAATAAATGCATGATTTCCACCAGACTCGACGGTTTGTCTGCACTGCATCAGGTAGGCAACCGCCTGACGGTAGTCCAGCACTTCGTCCCCGGTTTGCTGCAATAACCAGATAAGATCCGGTGATTCCAGCGGGTCAATATGCATTACTTTGAGGTCATGAATGTGGCTTTCTTCAAGAGTATACCGCTCTTCGGTATAAGGATTCACGTTTTCCCCAAGATAATCCTGAAGAAGATCGAATGGACGAACCGCAGGATTGACGACTACGGCTGGCAGGCCAAAGCATTGTGAAAGCCAGATGGCCAGATAACCTCCTAATGAGGAACCAACCAAACCAATGTGTTCCCCTGAGCGGCTCATCACTATTTCTTCCAGTAAGGCTGCCGTATCTTCGGGATAAGGAGGCAATTGTGGCACCAGCATCTCTATTTCAGGGTGCTGCTGGTGCAACCATGTCTTCAGCGCAGTTGCTTTTGCTGATTGGGATGAACTGTTAAAACCATGTAGGTAAAGTAACGTTGACATTAATACCCGTCCGAATCTAAATCCGGGCAGAATTCATTACTCCTGAGCCTATAAAGCTGCGTTTGCAGTTCTGCTTCTCCGCCACCAGTCACAGGCAATTCAAGGTAACGCCAACCCGGAGCCACTGTATCAAGCATAAAATTAGTACAATGTGGCTTAAATTGCACACAGGTTGATGGTGTTGCTATCACACGAATACCATTCCACATTACATCCAGCTCTTGGTGGATATGCCCGCACAGTATTGTTTTCACCTGCGATTTACTCTTCAGGCATTCTGCCAGTGCAGGAGCATTGCGCAGACTGTGCTGATCCAGCCATGTACAGCCTGATGGTACAGGATGATGATGAAGCATGATAATCGCCTGACGATCACTGTGTTCATCCAGACATTTACTCATCCATTCCAGCTGGTATTCCGTTAATTCGCCGTGGGGAACACCCTGAACCTGACTATCCAGCATGATAAGCTGCCAGTGCTGGCCAATAAATATTTGCTTGGAAGGTGAAATCCCTGCCGCTGCCAGTACATCAACCATAGCAGGCTGATAATCGTGATTACCGGGTAACCAGACACAAGGGGCGGGCAAACGGGCAATGCCTTCAACAAAATTCTGATAGGCACCGGGAGTCTGATCCTGAACTAAATCGCCGGTCGCAACGACCAAATCAATATCAATATTCTGCTCAAGGATCGCATCCAACACAGCATGATAACTGCGGTAGGTATTGATACCCAGCAGTGAGCCACCTTTATTGGCAAAAAGGTGCATGTCAGTGATTTGCAATATTCTTGCTGTGGCACCTTTCGCCACAGGTATTTCAAGCAGGCTTTCCAAATGGTTTCCTTTTCCTGTCGGTCATAGAGGGTCATTCTAACGTGTCTTTATACATAAGATCTGCTGACTGGGGCACACTTCACGTTTCCCAACACAAATTGCAACTTATATTTCCAGCCACTCTTTTTTCAGTTTTTCATGGTGCAATGCCAGCCACTGTATTGCAATAACGGAAGCCGCATTATCAATAATTCCCTCTTCAACCCATTGATAAGCCTGCTCTCTGCTGACAACCAGTACCCGGATATCTTCATTTTCCCCTTCCAGACCATGAATACCTGAGGCAGTAGAAGAGTTGACTTCTCCTACAAAAATACTCATGCGCTCTGTTGTTCCTCCGGGGCTTGCAAGGTAACTCAATGCCGGCTGACAACGTTTAACTTCAATCCCCGCTTCTTCTATCGCTTCACGGCGGACAACCTGCTCAACATCTTCCCCTTCTTCAATCATGCCAGCAATCACTTCCAGCAACCACGGTGTCTGGCTGGTTTCTATCGCCGGAATGCGGATCTGTTCAATCAGGACAACTTCATCACGCACCGGATCATAAGGCAACAAAACGCCGGCATGGCCCCGTTCAAATACTTCACGCTTAATATTCCCGCTCCATCCTCCACGAAACAGACGGTGTCTGAATTGATATTCCGTCATTTTGAAAAAACCGTGATAGAGTGTTTTTCGGGAAATAACTTCAACATCTTGTTTCGAAAACGTAAATGGTTTTTCTGAATCTATCGATTTTGTAGAAATAAGCGGTGAGGTAAGATCTTCGCGCATAAAAGCTCCTGTTTGTTATCTTTTAATTCTCTACTATTAAAATGTATTTTTTCACATTGTTCTAAGTAAATTGATTTTGAAGATACAAACACACTAGAAAATAAGGCAATATGGCACAAACAGCCACCTTATACTGCAAGTATTCTCTGCTAGAATCTGTGATATTGTTTTTATGCAGAGGCAACTTAAGCAAAATAGCTGCACAACAAGGAACGCAAATGAAAAAATTGCTATCTCTTTTTATCGCTATGAATCTGGTAGGTTTCAGTACTTCAGGCTACGCAGAAGACCTGTTACAAATTTATAAACAGGCGAAAGAAACTAACCCTGAGTTGCTTAAGGCGCTGGCTGATCGCAATTCGGTTTTTGAAGGGATTGATGTAGCCCGCAGCCCTTTGTTACCTCAATTAAGCCTGAATGCGGGAGCCAGCTATACTAAAGCTTTTCGCAACGGTAAACGGGAAACTCATGGTACCAACGCAGCCTTATCGCTGAAACAGAGCATTTTTGATATGTCCTTCTGGAGTAAGCTGAATCAGGCAGAAAAGAAAGCAGGGATTGCCGATATCAGCTATCAGGCAGCCCAGCAGAAATTAATTCTGGATACCGCCAATGCTTATTTTGATGTCCTGAGCAAAATTGATGCTCTGACCTATAGCGAAGCTCAGAAATCCTCACTCTACCGGCAACTGGATCAGACAACCCAGCGCTTCAATGTGGGGCTGGCCGCCATTACTGACGTCCAGAACGCCCGGGCCCAATATGATTCTATTCTGGCACAGGAAGTTTATGACCGTAATGAGCTGGATAACTCACTGGAAAAATTGCGCCTGATTACCGGTGTTTATTACCCACAGCTGGCTTCATTGAACATTGATCACTTCAAGACAAGTAAGCCAAAACCAGCTGAAGACTTGCTGAAAGAAGCCGAAACCCGCAATCTCAACCTGTTATCTGCACGCTTGATGCAAGATTTGAAACGTGAACAGATCAAAGATGCTCAGACTGGTTATATGCCAACTCTCGGGTTGTCAGCCAGTACAGGAGTTGAGAATGATCACACGCGTCATGGCATTCCCGGTGAAAGTAACAACCAGTATAAAGGCAACAATTCTGTTAGTGTCTCATTCAGCCTGCCACTTTACAGCGGCGGTGCAACCAGCTCTCAGGTAGAACAGGCTAAATATGATTTCCTCTCCAGCAGTCAGGATTTGGAAAATACTTACCGCAAGGTTATTCAGGATGTTCGTTCTTCCTCCAATGATATTGCAGCTTCTATCAGTAGCATTGAAGCAAACAAACAAGCCGTGCTTTCCGCAGAAAGCTCACTGCACTCAATGGAAGCCGGTTATCAGGTAGGAACCCGTACTATCGTTGACGTGCTGGACTCAACCACCAAACTGTATCAGGCCAAAAAGAATCTTTCGCAAGCACGTTATAAGTACCTGATAAGTCTACTGGTTAATCAGCAATCCCGTGGTACTTTGAACGAAGACGATCTGGCTGCACTGAATAATATACTGGGAACACAGGTTTCAACCTCTGCCAGCAATATTATTAAAGAGATGAAAACACCATCAATTCGCTGAATTAACGCGCTATCGTTTTAGATTAAAAAACGTTATATTAAACGCGCTATACTCAATAAACAGCCCGCCGTTGTGTGGGCTATTTTTAATAGAGCCTAATATACCCTATGGATTTCGAGTTGAATCGCAGCGGCAAAGGAGCAAGTCCCCTGAGCATAGATAACTATGTGACTGGGGTGAGCGAATGCAGCCAACAAAGAGGCCATTTGAAAGACGACGGGTATAAGCCATCCCATTGTGAGTCACTGGTGGGATTAGCTCTTAATCTAATCTGATACCTTTAAGATGGATGCTCCCTATGACAATGAAACGGACAAAAGAGATTAACCGCGATAGTTTCCGCAAATCGTGGAAACAATATCGTCTGGCACCTGTGGCACTCGCTGTCAGTGCTGTTTTCATGCTTTCTGCCTGTGAACAGAACGATGAAACGGTATCGCTTTATACCAATGCCGATGAGTGTTCCAAGGCAAATCCTTCTCAAAGTGAACAATGTACCATTGCTTATAACAACGCCCTGAAAGAAGCAGAGAAAACTGCACCAAAATATGCGACCCGTGAAGACTGCGTGGCGGAATTTGGTGAACAGCAGTGTACTCAGGCTCCTGCACAGGCAGGTGTCGGCACTCAGGCACAAAGCAGTAGCGGAAGCTTCTGGATGCCTTTGATGGCGGGTTATATGATGGGGCACCTGATGGGTAACCGGTCTGCGCCTTCGCAACCGCTGTTCTCATCAAAATCAGCCAGCAGCCCGGCTAATGGTAAATTTGTTGACGCTACAGGTAAAAGTTATGGCCCGGCTACCGCTGGCGGTCGTAGCATGTCTGTACCAAAAACCGCAATGGCACCAAAACCGGCAACCACAACGACAATTACGCGTGGTGGGTTCGGTGATTCGGTGGCAAAACAATCCAGTATGCAGCGTTCATCTGCTGGCTCAAGTTCCAGTTCTTCCCGTTCAATGGGCGGCTAAGTCAAAGTGAGTATTAAGTAAAGATGAAACGCATTAGTATTACTGAGCGCCCGGACTGGCGCGAAAAAGCAACAGAATATGGCTTCAATTTCCATACCATGTATGACCAGCCTTACTGGAGTGAAGAAGCCTATTATCAGTTCAGTCTGGGTCAGATTGAAGAAATTGAAGATGCTACTGCAGAGCTGCATCAGATGTGTTTGCAGGTTGTGGAAAAAGTCGTCAATAGTGAAGAGCTGCTGACAAAATTCCAGATCCCTAAGCATTGCTGGGAGTTTGTCCGCTCTTCATGGGTAACCAGCCAGCCTTCACTCTATTCCCGTCTGGATTTTGCCTACGATGGTCAGAATCCACCAAAACTGCTGGAAAATAATGCCGATACCCCGACATCCCTGTATGAGTCGGCATTCTTCCAGTGGATCTGGCTGGAAGATCAGGTCAATGCTGGTAATCTGCCGTCGAATGCAGACCAATTTAACAGCCTACAGGAAAAGCTGATCGAACGTTTTGCGCAATTACGCGAAAAACACGGGTTTGGCCTGCTGCATATGGCATGTTGTCAGGACAGTGAAGAAGACCGTGGCACAATCCAGTATTTGCAGGATTGTGCTTCAGAAGCCGGTATTCCGACAGAATTCCTGTTTATTGAAGATATCGGTCTGGGTGAAAAGGGGCAATTTACAGATTTACAGGATCAGGTGATCGGTAATCTGTTTAAGCTGTATCCGTGGGAATTCATGCTGCGTGAAATTTTCTCGACCAAACTGGCTGATGCTGGAGTCCGTTGGCTTGAACCAGCATGGAAGAGTATTATTTCCAACAAAGCATTATTGCCGATGCTATGGAAAATGTTCCCGAATCATCCTAATTTGTTGCCTGCTTATTTTGCTGATGAACGTCCGGCAGACATGGACAGCTACGTGATTAAGCCTTTATTTTCACGTGAAGGGGCCAATATCCGTATTATCGAGAATGGCCGGGAAATAGCCAGTGCAGATGGCCCTTATGGTGAAGAAGGCATGATTGTTCAGCAGTTCCATGCCCTGCCTAAATTCGGCGATAACCATGCGCTGGTAGGAAGCTGGTTAGTGAACGATCAGGCTGCGGGTATCTGTATCCGCGAAGACCGGGAATTAATCACACAGGATCTGTCCCGCTTCTATCCGCATATCATTCTGGATTAATTCAGTCATATCTAATCGATGTTGAATTACATGGCATTAGCGAACAGGTAGTAAACCCCCAGGAACATAGATAACTATGTGACTGGGGTGGGCAAGCGTAGCTAATAAAGTGCCCGTTCGAAAGATGAAGGGTATTACCCTAATTGGATTGTCAGCATACTTAAAGAGCCATCTTCAATCCCTTCAACAGGCGTTGAAATTGGCTCTTCTTTATCCCATGTTCCCAGTACATAGAAAAGTGGCATAAAGTGTTCAGGTGTCGGGTGGGATAATTTACCATCTTCCCTGTCCAAAGCCTGAAGTAACGGGTGTGGCTCTTCAATGCTAGTCAGGTTTTCACGGACAAACTGCTCAAAAGAGAGTGCCCACGGGTAAGGCTCTGCGCCCAGCTCTTCGGCTGGCAGGTTATGCACGACATTCCCGCTGCCGATGATCATAACGCCTTCATCCCGTAACATAGATAGTTTTCTACCTATATCATAATAGAAAGCAGTCGACTGATTACGATCTATGCTCAGCTGGACCACCGGAATATCCGCATCAGGGTACATTTTAGCTAATATTCCCCAGGAGCCATGATCCAATCCCCATTCGTCAAAATCAGTTTCGACCTCAATCGGCTCAAGAATATCCTGTACCAAAACAGCCAGTTCAGGAAAACCTCTCGCTGGATACTGTTTTTCATGCAATTCACGGGGAAAATTACCAAAATCGTGGATAGTTCTGGGCTGAGACATTGCCGTCACAGCAGTACCATCTATATACCAATGCGCAGAAATTACCAGAATGGCTCTTGGTCTGGGGAGTTTTTGCCCTAATTCAAACCAGGCTCGTGAATAACAATTATCTTCAATGGCATTCATTGGACTACCGTGACCAATGAACAAGGCGGGCATTCTCAGGAGACTCATTCTCGTCCCTCATACAGCAAATCAAACATGGTGGATTATGGATAGCGACAAAAAAATTATGGCAAGATTATGATGTTTCTTCCCTGAATATGACCAATCAAAAAATGATGGGGTACTTTAAAAATACTGAAAGGCCACAGGGTGTGGACTGCGGCCTTATAAGCGTACATGCGATAAGAACTGATATATTCTATCCTGTTCGGCCTTTTATTCCGAACTTTTTTTACCCATCATGACTCGGAATGTAGTTTTATCAGCTACAAATTGAGAACCATGAGATATTCCATGCTAATGGAGGACGATATCAGTAGAAGAAAACCACCGAACTGAATCAGCCAACAGCTTTTTCCATTTTAATGCGATACTCAACCAAATCTTCAATTGTGACCACTGGCATATCGTGCTGTTGAGCAAATTCAATAACCTCAGGTGCTCTGGCCATGGAGCCATCATCATTCGTCAGCTCACACAACACACCCGCTGGTTTGAAGCCTGCAAGTTTGACCAAATCAATCGTTGCTTCTGTATGACCACGGCGGGTTAAAACCCCCCCGTTCTGCGCCCGCAGAGGAAAAACATGCCCCGGACGATTCAGATCATCCGGCTGCGCGCCATCTACAATAGCCGCACGAATGGTTGTAATACGATCTGCGGCAGATACGCCTGTTGTCACTCCCTGTGCAGCTTCAATCGTAATAGTAAAAGCCGTCTGATACTGGCTTGAATTGTTTTCCACCATCATAGGCAACTGTAATTGCCGACGGCGCTCATCTGTCATGCAGAGACATACAATTCCGCTGCCATGACGAATGGTTAATGCCATTTGTTCCACAGTCATGGTTTCGGCGGCGAAAATCATATCACCTTCATTTTCACGATTTTCATCATCCAGTACCATTACCCCACCGCCTGCACGTAAAGCCGCGATAGCGCGTTCAACACGTTGGAATGGAGTGCCATAGGAAGAAAGTAGCGTCTGATTCATGGTAAAAAAACCTCTTTTAAGTATATGGGTTACCAGAATCAGGGCGATTTTGAGGAGTTGATATTGCTTAAAAATGAAGCAAAAAAACAACAGACGAGCGCAAGCGCCCGATTGATGCTGTTATTCTCTCCCATCCGGACTATAACCGTCGGCTCCAGAGTCACACTGGATCTGCTGACCTCTATTTATATCCCGATTGGTTGTATTTTTAACAACAACGAGATAACAACAAACAGAGCGCTCGCGGGCTTCATGAAATCACCAGAAGATAATTTCATTTTACCGCCGGTAGGGACTTTCACCCTGCCCTGAGATAAGCCATTCGACTATAACGTTAATGCTTCATCAGGGCAATTAGTAAAAACCAAATATAAAACCTGCCTCTCAATCATTTGTGCTTTCGCCAGCAGGTATTAAAATAGCGACAACATTATTTTTATTAATAACAGCCCGGTGATTGAACTGACGCTGTCAGTAAAAGGATACCCATTATGCTCGATCCGAAAAAAATTGAACAAATTGCCCGCCAAATCCACAATGCGATGCCGAAAGGCGTAAAAGAGTTTGGTGATGATATAGAGAAAAAATTGCGCACGGTATTGCAATCTCAGTTGAGCAAGCTGGATCTCGTCAACCGTGAGGAATTTGATGTTCAGACTCAGGTTTTGTTGCGTACCCGTGAAAAACTGATCAGTATGGAACAGCGCCTGAACGAACTGGAAGCACGTTTCGAAGCCCCAAAAACAGCGATTGATGCCGAAGAGAGTCATGGCGAAAAGAAAGCTGATTAATACATAAGGAGAATTGCAACAAAATACAATTCTCCCAATCATTCAGGCTATGCCGTTGATGTCACCCGTGAAATTACGAAAAAAACATAACGGCATTATGGCTCAGATACAATTACTGACTTTTTATCGCCTTAATAATATTGGTCGTTGAGATCCCGTCTTCAAAATTCAGCACCTGCACTTCACCACCAGCGGCCCAGACTTCCTCACTGCCAGCGATCTCTTCAAGCTTATAATCCCCGCCCTTGACCAGAATATCAGGCAAAATACCAGCAATCAGGCGCTGCGGTGTATCTTCTTCAAATGCAACAACCCAGTCCACTGACTCCAGTGCAGACAGTACAATCATTCGCTGTTCCAGCGGATTAACAGGTCGCGTTTCACCTTTCAGGCGTCTGGTTGAGGCATCACTGTTAACTGCAACAATTAGGCGATCGCCCAGTTTACGGGCATTGGATAAATAAGAAACATGCCCCGCATGGAGAATATCGAAACAGCCGTTCGTCATCACGATGCGTTCACCGCGCTGACGCGCCTGTTCAACGACTTCTTTCAGACGTGATTCATTCATCACACCAAAGCCTGTTTCTGCACGTCCACGCACAGCATTTTCCAATTCCACAGTGGAAACAGTGGAGGTACCCAGTTTACCGACTACCACTCCCGCAGCCGCATTAGCCAGATAACAGGCTTCAGCCAGTGGCTTACCGGCTGCAATTGCCGTTGCCAGAACACCAATTACCGTGTCACCGGCGCCCGTTACATCAAAAACTTCCTGCGCCTGCGTTGGCAGATGTAAAGGAGGCTGCCCGACACGCAGCAGACTCATGCCACGCTCTGAACGGGTGATTAACAGCGCTTTCAGTTCCAGATCCTGTACCAGCTGCGTACCTTTGCGCACCAGTTCATCATCATCTTTACAATGACCAACCACAGCTTCAAATTCTGACATATTCGGAGTCAGCAGGGTTGCGCCACGATAACGCTCAAAGTCGTGGCCTTTAGGGTCAATCAGAACTGGGACACCAGCATCATTTGCCAGCTTAATCATTGCCTGAACCTGACTCAGCGCGCCTTTAGCATAATCGGACAATACCAGTGCGCCGATATTTGGCAGAGCTTGCTGAATTTTCTCCAGCATTGGCTGAGCATCTACGTTCTGGAAGCCTTCTTCGAAATCCAGACGGATCAGTTGCTGATTACGGGAAAGAATACGTAATTTCGTAATAGTCGGATGGGTTGAAACGGAAACAAAGTCACACCGGACTTTCACGCTGCTCAGTTTTTCGCTTAATGCACGGGCGGCATCATCAATACCCGTTAACCCGATTAAATGTGAATTAGCGCCCAATGATGCAATATTCATAGCAACGTTAGCTGCTCCGCCCGGACGCTCTTCGATGGTGTCAACTTTAACAACAGGAACCGGCGCTTCCGGTGAAATGCGGCTGGTTGGGCCGTACCAATAGCGATCTAACATGACATCGCCAACAACCAAAACACCTGCACGGTGAAAATCAGGGAGTGCTACGTTCATCCCATGCTCCAAATATCAGAATAAATTGTGGCGGATATTACCATAACCAGCCAGAATGCCAGAAAGAACCCTCAGAAAAAGCCAGACTCACTGTGCTTTATCTCCAAGCCATTTCTGCCAGCTATTGTGTACGAGTGCTTTCTGTTCGATGAACCGTTCAGCAGGCACATGGCTGGATAGTGCCTGTAAAGCAAGTTGGTGCAGTTCATTACGCAGAGTGATATAAGCCTGTGTCAGTGCACTTGCTTCCTCCTCGTCCATAATATTGTATTCAGCCATTAACTCAAAAATGCGGACATTATCAGACCAGCGGGTCAGTTTGGCGTTTTCAGGGGCGTAACGCAGTACCTGATATTGGGCGATAAATTCAATGTCTGTGATCCCTCCGGGATCAGCTTTAATATCAAACTGACCATGTTGATGGCTTCCCAAATGCCGATACATTTTTTCCCGCATTTCACGTACTTGTTGGCGCAACAGTTCAGGCTCCCGTGGCATACATAGCGTTTCACCGCGAATACGCTCAAAATCGCTCCGCATTTTTTCATCACCAAATACCATCCGGGCACGAATCAACGCCTGATGTTCCCACGTCCATGCCTCTTTTTTCTGATATTCATCAAAGGCTTCAAGAGTACTGACCAACATGCCTGATTCGCCGGACGGACGCAGTCGGGCATCCACTTCATACAACACCCCTGAAGCTGTTCGGGTACTGAATAAATGAAGGATCCGCTGGGCCAGACGCAAATAGAACTGGCGGGCATCAATGGAACGATCGCCATCAGTCATTACCCCAATCGGGCAATCCAGTAAAAACACCAGATCCAAATCAGAACCATAACCCAGTTCCCATCCACCTAATTTGCCATAACCCAGAATGGCAAAACCAAGCCCCTGACGTTGTGATAAATGAGTTGGTGTACCGAAACGTTTTACCATCTGGTTCCACGCCAGATGCACCACCGAGCCGATAATCGCTTCAGCCAGATAAGTCAGATGATCGCTGACTTTCATAACCGGCAGGGCACCCGCGATATCCTCTGCGGCTATCCGAAATAGTTGCGCCTGTTTGAACTGCCTCAATGCTTCCAGTAACTGCTCTTCATCATCTTCGGGAATACGCAATAAGTATTGATACAGCTCATCCCGGTACGCCTCCAACGGTAATGGCTTATACAATGAAGTCGGATCGAGTAATTCATCCAGTAATAGAGGGTGATGACTAAGCTGGCAGGCAATCATCGGAGAAGCGGCACACAGACGAATAACGTGGGTCATCACCTGTTCTGACTCCAGAATCAGCTCCAGATATGTTGTCCGGCTAACAATACTCAGCAATAAGGGAATAACCCGCTCCAATACGGTATTGGTGTCTTCTCTTGCCACAATCTTTGCCAGCAGACGAGGCATCAGATGATCCAGCACATCACGTCCCCGCGGGCCAATGGTGCGCTTACTGATATCGTTACGTAGAGATACCATCGTCTCGAGCATTTTTTGGGCTTCAGGTTCACTGAGATGAGGAACAAGTGCCATCAGTTCGTCTCTGTTCAGGTATTCCAGCCATAGGCTCTTAAACGGCACATGAGCGGAGACTTCACCATTACCCTCAGTTTCATCACCGATCAGCTGCTGAAAAATATCCCGCACAACCAGCATATTTTTTTCTGTTTCTGCTGTTAGATGATCCCAGTCAGAAAATCCCATTCCCCAGCATAAACGGGCACGATCCAGTTCATTCTCCGGTAACGTCTGGGTTTGTTGATCACGAATGGATTGCAGTAAATTCTCAAGCCGACGTAAGAACAGGTAACTTTCTTTGAGTTGCCTGACCTGCTCCTGAGTCAATAATGCCAATGTTTCAATGGCTTCCAGTGCCCGTAATAATGAGCGGGATTGCAGGATTGGCTCCCGGCCTCCGCGGATCAACTGAAATACCTGCGTGATAAATTCAATTTCCCGAATTCCACCAGCTCCCAATTTAATATTGTCTTTTAAACCACGCCGACGAACTTCCCGTTCAATCATATTCTTCATGTTGCGTAACGACTGGATCACACTGAAATCGATATAACGGCGATAAATAAATGGCCTTAACATCTGACGTAATTCGTTACAGTAAGCCTGATCATCATGCCCCAGAATCCGCGCCTTGATTAACGCATAACGCTCCCAGTCCCGCCCCTGTTCCTGATAATAATCCTCCAGCGCCGGGAAGCTGAATACCAGCGGCCCGCTATCACCAAACGGACGTAATCGCATATCAACACGATAAACAAAACCATCGATCGTCTGCTGATCCAATACCTTGATCAGTTTTTGCCCCAGCCGGGTAAAAAACTGTGCATTATCCATTTCACGGCGACCACCTCGTGTCACACCGTTTTCCGGATAGGCAAAAATCAGATCAATGTCAGAAGAGAAATTAAGTTCTCCTCCACCCAGTTTACCCATACCGAGAATCAATAGTGGCTGTGCAACACCAGCCTGATCCGTGGGAGTTCCCCAACTCTGACAGCAATGACGGTACAACCAGTCACGGGCAGCAATAATCAGCGTTTCCGCCAGTACACTCAATTGTTGCAATGTCTGCTCTGTTGTACTGCTATGCAGAGCCTGTGACCATGCAATTCTCACCAACATTCTGTTGCGGAAAAGGCGTAAAGCCCGCATGAGGGTATTTTCGTCATTGGCTGAAGATAAAGCCTGATTCAGCCATTCAGCCAGCCATGTAGAATAGTATTTCCACTCATCAGGCTGCGGAGGATCCTGACGGATCTCATCCAGCCATTCCGTGCGAGTCAGTAGATTTTCTGCTACAAAGTCACTTATCGCCAACACCGCCTGTTCATGAGGTGCAAAGTTATCTGAGATTGCCTCTGATTGCCGGAATGATGGCTGAAAGTGCATCACCATATGCTTTAATTGATGAGTTAAAACGGATGAAAGTGGCAGCATAGTCAGGTTCCATTGTTTATGGTAATTGGGTCATCAACCACTGAGTCAGAGCCAGTTTACATTGCAGCCATTTAGCGTTGTAACACAGGTTCTCTGCACCAGTCTCTGCATCGGCCTTAGAAAGGCTCTCTTCTAATTCAGACAATAAACCCAGTGCCGGAGCTGTTCCGCCTTGTTTTTCAACCACCAGCCCTGCCCGTTTTAAAACTTTCTCTAAGCCTGCTTTTCCTGCATTGATCCCTGCCAGCCATCCTTCCTCTTGTTCCTGCCACTGTTGCAGGATATCTGTCAGAAGAACAGATAACGGTTGCTGCCATTCCGGCGTTTCAGAGATCTCCGCTTCCATACCAGCCAAGTTAATGGACGAGATTTCTCTGACAAGCGCATAACCCCGTGCCGCTTTGCTACTGTTTGCCAGTCGTAATCCCCCCTGAACCGCCAGCTCTTCAGCTAATGACAGCACATCAGACACCTGCCCGGATTTCAGCTCCAGTTCAAATTCACAAATAGGCGAGGTTTTCTCTCCGGCACGGATTTCTCCCTTATCCAGAACCACTTCGATTTCACTCTGTCCATAGTTCACCAGCCATTTTTCACGAGAAAAATCCGTGCTGAACAGATCCGTCAACGCAGCCTGCAATTGAGTAATATCGGTATTTTCAGGCCAGATATCAGCAGGAAACAGGGCTAAATTCAGTTTTGGCTGATGAAGAGGAACGTTGAATTCTGGTCTCTGATGCAAACCACCAATGACCCGCCCGGCTGTTTTAATCGTCATTTCATACTGTTGGTCAAAACCACGAATACGCAGCCCCATATCCCAGCGGCGCAGCTGGTTATCCGGTGTTTCAAAGTAAATATTGGTCAAATGTTGTGGTGAGGTGTAATGATTAGGAAGCTGGAATAATCGGTCGCGTACTGTCGATATCGTTTCGGGTTTTACTGACAGTTTCAACTCTACTTCTACAGAACGCATATCTATCTCTCTCTCGGTTCATACTGCGCGGATCGTTTTTCATCCTGACCACGGTTTTTTCAGGGAAATTCTTCAGAGAAGTTTTTCAGAATATGAAAAATAAACCACAATAGCCTGTTCTCTCAACAATGATTGTGCTACTCCATCAAAAAAACCCTAACAATATCGATATTCGGTCAGTTGATTGAACATTCATTCTGGTTTACTGATTGCACCCACAAACTTAACTCTTTACTATCAGCCTGAGTAGTTTGAAAAATTGGATAGCTTGAATCACGTTAATCACATACACCAAAACAGTTGACAACAGAATGCAGAAACTACATCGATTACTTATTTTATTACTTGGTTTTACACTTCCGTTATCCGTGCATGCTGAAGAAAAACGTTATGTTTCCGATGAACTATCAGCCTACATTCGTAGCGGCCCAAGTAATCAGAACCGCATCACGGGTTCATTGAATGCGGGTTCAGAAGTCATTCTGGTGAATCCTAAATCAGAGAATGGCTACTCGCAGATAAAAGACAGCAAAGGGCGTACAAGCTGGATCTTATCCAGTGAACTCAGCGCTATTCCCAGTGTGCACGAGCGTATTCCCGCTATGGAACAGAAAATTAAAACGCTGACTGAGCAATTGGCTAATATTGATAATAGCTGGAATGAACGTACTGCTGAAATGCAGGACAAAGTCGCTGCCAGCGATAGAATCATCAATGATTTAAAAGCCGAGAATACCAAACTCAATAACAAGCTGACTGTCGCTGAGAAAAAAGTAGAAATTGCTAACCTACAGCTCGATGATAAACAAAGAGAAATCATTTTGCAGTGGTTCATGTATGGCGGAGCTGTCGCTGGTATCGGCCTGCTGTTGGGGCTTGTTCTGCCGCATATCATTCCGCGTCGGAAACGCAAAGATCGCTGGATGAGCTGATTTTAAAACGCCGGTTTTAAGGATGCAGTGTTCAGGAATATCGATTCAAGAACATAGTCTTAAGGATATAGCTTTAAAGGACACAAGCGTGAAAGTTTACTTGGTTGGCGGAGCCGTTCGTGATCAACTGTTGAATCTGCCGATTACAGAAAGAGACTGGGTTGTTGTTGGCGGCAGCCCTGAAGAACTCCTGTCACAGGGATATCAACAGGTCGGGAAAGATTTTCCCGTCTTCCTGCATCCTAAGACCCATGAAGAGTATGCTCTGGCACGTACAGAGCGAAAATCCGGTCAGGGATATACCGGATTTACCTGTTATGCCGCTCCTGATGTCACACTAGAGGAAGATCTTTTGCGTCGGGATCTGACTATCAATGCCATCGCACAAACGGCCGAAGGTGAATTGATCGACCCGTATCAGGGCACTGAAGATCTGAAAAACCGCATCCTTCGTCATGTTTCAGCAGCATTTGCAGAAGACCCGCTGCGGGTATTACGTCTGGCTCGCTTTGCAGCCCGTTTTGCTCATTTAGATTTTACCATCGCAACGGAAACGCAGGCGCTGATCACTGAAATGACAGCGAGTGGTGAATTGTCATCCCTAACTCCTGAACGAGTCTGGCGGGAAACGGAAAAAGCACTCGCATCGCAATCCCCACAGGTTTATTTTCAGGTTTTACGCAATTGTGGCGCTCTGGCTGTTCTTTTTCCGGAACTCAATAACCTGTTTGATGCTCCTCTCAAGCACACAGATACTGGTATGAATATGGGCGTTCATTCTCTGAACGTCCTGAAAATGTCTACTTATCTGAGCACTGATATTGATATTCGGTTTGCTTCACTGTGCACTCACATCGAAAGTGAACAGATTAAACAGTTGTGTGAACGGTTACGTATTCCTAATTCTGTACGGGATCTTACCGGCATCGTGGCTCAATATTCCGGTTGGGTACATACAGCTCAACAACTATCGCCAGAAAAAGTGCTGGCGCTGTTCAATGCCATCGATGTATGGCGAAAACCGCAACGCCTTGAGCAGTTAATTATCTGTAGTAAAGCCGATATCTGTGCCTCTACCGGCTCGAAAACACCGCGCTATCCCTCTGAAAACTATTTACGCGGCGCTTTTACTGTTGCTGCTCAAGTCAGTGTTCAGCAAATCATTGCCCGTGGTTTTCAGGGAGCGGAGATTCGCACAGAATTAGAACGGCAACGCCAGCTAGCCATCGCCGACTGGGAACAAAGCCAGCGCTAGCGGGCTCTACGTTCAATCACGACACCCACACTGGTTGCCTGTGCCACAGCGCCGGGCTTACTGACTTTAATTCTGACCCACGGCGAGTGAAACTGATTCAGTAAAATATCCGCCACTTCTTCCGCCACTCGTTCAACGAGAGCAAATCGCTGGTTTTCTACATGCCGGATCACCATTTCACTGACCTGAGAATAATCCAGACAGTGCTCAACATTATCACTGGAAGCTGCGCGTTTATTGTCCCAGCCCATTTCGATATCGAACACCAGTTTTTGCTTAATCGTCTGTTCCCAGTCATATACGCCAATCGTAGTAATAACAGTTAATTCTTTAATAAATACGATATCCATCACGCTGTTTCCCCGTTTTTTAGTTCACCGGATACCACTTCCGACTAAATGTGCGTATTATCCATTGTTATAGTAAAGAAAACGACCCTTATTCATTGGACATTGGAGATATCTTATGAGTGCTATCGCGCTTGGTATGATCATCTTCGCGTATCTATGTGGCTCTATATCCAGCGCGATATTGATCTGTCGTCTGGCAGGATTACCCGATCCTCGCCAGCATGGTTCCGGTAATCCGGGAGCAACAAATGTACTGCGTATCGGCGGAAAAGGTGCCGCATTGGCAGTACTGATCTGCGATGTACTGAAAGGCATGATCCCTGTCTGGCTGGCATATAAACTCAACATTCAACCCTTTTATTTAGGCATTATCGCTATCGCAGCCTGTTTAGGGCATATTTACCCGGTTTTCTTCCATTTCAAAGGCGGTAAAGGTGTTGCCACTGCATTCGGTGCCATCGCTGCCATTGGCTGGGATCTTATGGGGTTAATTGCAGGCACTTGGCTGCTGACCGTATTATTGAGCGGTTACTCCTCATTGGGCGCGATTATCGGTGCGCTGGTTGCACCTTTCTACGTCTGGTGGTTTAAACCTGAATTTACCTTTCCCGTCGCTATGCTTTCATGCCTGATACTTATGCGCCATCACGATAATATTCAGCGTCTCTGGCGAGGACAGGAAAGCCGTATCTGGCATAAGCTGAAAAAGAAAAAAGAAATGACTGAAAAAGAAAAAGTTCAGGCAGAGAAGGAACAGCAGCAACAGGACGATTAACACGAATGTCCCCGCGAGGGGGCTATTCCCTCTTTCCAAATAGCATGGAGAGACAAAATTGTTTGTTCCAAAAGAGATTACTTTTTTCCCGCCACCAGATCCCAATGAAAATCCGTGGGTGCATGGAAAACCTATCGAAGAAGTTATAGAGGTCGTGGATTATGATCCTGAATGGGTCACTCAGTGGCAACAACTTTCTGCTGATATAAAATCTGTACTGGGCAGCACAGTCCTCCGGCTGGAGCATGTTGGCTCAACGTCTGTGCCCCATCTTGCCGCCAAGCCAATCATCGATATCGATCTTATTGTGGAAGATCCCATACAGGAAAAAAAGTATTTGCCAGCACTGGAAAGGCTAGGCTATTACTTAACCGTACGTGAACCCAGCTTTTATCAGCATCGCTGTTTTCGTCTGGCAAAACCAAGAGCCAATCTCCACGTATTTGGCCCTGCCTGCCCTGAACATATCCGCCATATTTTATTCCGCGACTGGCTCAGAAAACACCCTGAAGATCGGGAACGCTATATCTCTGCTAAACTTCAGGCAGCAGATAATGTAACTCACGTTATGGATTACAATCAGAGAAAACATGCGGTTGTGCATGAAATATACATGAAGATATTCAAGCACCAAGGCTTACTGTAGTTCTTAACATTGTAAAACCATTGTGAAGGGGGTTATATGAAAGCACTTGTTTATCACGGAGCCGGAAAAAAACTTTGGGAAGAGAAAGCGCCACCCCAACTCATTGAGCCCACTGATGCTATTGTTCGCATTGTCAAAACCACCATTTGTGGGACAGACCTGCACATCCTCAAAGGAGACGTTCCTACTGTTGAGCAGGGCCGGACACTGGGCCATGAAGGTATTGGTATTGTTGAGTCAATCGGCGATTCTGTCCGTAACCTCAAAGTCGGTGATAAAGTTATCATCTCCTGTATTACCGTCTGTGGTAGTTGCCCCTATTGTAAGCGCCAGCTTTATGCGCACTGCAAAGATGGGGGCTGGATTTTGGGGCATAAAATCGATGGTACGCAGGCAGAAAAAGTACGTATTCCCCACGCTGATAACAGCCTTCATCGCCTGCCGGAGGGTGTTGATGAAGAAGCTGCTTTAATGCTCAGCGACATTCTGCCAACCGGACTTGAAATTGGTGTTATCAATGGCAGGGTTCAGCCGGGCCATACCATCGCCTTAATTGGTGCAGGGCCGGTCGGACTGTCTGCGCTACTGGCATCCCAATTTTACTCTCCGGCACATATCATCATGATAGATACCGATGATAACCGCCTCAGCGTTGCTCAGCAGTTTGGCGCCAACACAATTATCAACCCGACACGGCAAAACGTGGTTGAAACCATCCACAAATTGACTGATGGCATTGGTGTTGACGTTGCTATTGAGTGTGTGGGGATCCCTGCAACTTTCCAGATATGTCAGGATATCATTGCCGCAGGCGGGTTTATTGCCAATGTTGGTGTTCATGGCAAATCCGTCGATTTACATCTGGAAAATCTCTGGATCAAAAATATCACCATTACCACTGGGCTGGTCAATACAAGCAGCACTCCCATGCTGTTGAAAAGCGTTCAATCCGGTAAGATTTCACCGGAAAAATTGGTCACTCACCATTATTCATTGAGTGAAATAGAGACCGCTTATGACATATTTGGGAATGCCGCCAAAGAGAAAGCATTGAAAATCGTCCTGTCAGCATAAATTGATGTAGCAGGAAAAGTTGTCATTCCGCGACTTTTCCTGCTACATGCTGAAACCCACTGAAAAACGGCAGGTAAAACACGATACAGCTGAGTGTCACAAAAGCTATCTGCTATTCAACTGTTGTTGATACCTGTCTTGTTTTTCAGCATTCTCCGCCAACATTGAAAAATCTTTTACTGACCAGTAATGCTGCGGGGAAGGTAAGTTTTTCATGCTCTTTGTTGGCCATAACTGAAATTCAGCCAGTTTCTCCAGTGAAAAATGCTGATAGGAATTTGGTAACGAGAGGCGTAAAGCAGATTTTTCCTTGCCGAAAGGCATTAATGGATAACGATTATCCTGAGTTTCATAATCCCTGCGCAATACCAGAAACTTTTGCGGAATACGCTGGTAACTGTTCCACCATAAACCATCAACCTTATCAAACATCCTCTTTGTGCCTGACCTGTCGTAAGCTCCCAGCTCATTTAAGGCAATTGGCAGGATATTCGCAATCGCAGCAGAAAAGTGACTCACAGAAGATGCCTGACCTTGCAGAATAAGCGTCAGAGCCAGTCTCGCACCCAATAAATTAGAGTAGAGATCTTCCGGGGAAAAGGCCGAAATCGCCTCTGAAAAGCCGGGAACAGACTGATAACCGTACCATTGGGCAATCTCATGCCAGGCGGCTAACTGAAATGCCAGCTTTGCAGCCAGATACGCACTCAGAGTATAGCGTTCTGCTGGATCTGTAGGCGGGATAAATGCAAAAAAGTGAATCTTACGAGCCGCAAGCTCATCATCCAAAGACAGTGTCCATTCCCGACCAAGGTGAGCATAAATCTGGCTAAAAAGATAAAGCGTATAGTCCGCAGTATCCCTGACATGGGAAATATCAATGAATCCGCCTTTCTCGGTATACAGCAAGCCGATTTTTTCATTGCTGACACCTAATAACGCCGCGCTTGCACCAAGAACGCTATCGTTATAGTGATGTTCTCCCAATTTTTCTGCTTCAACAATGTTATCAACATGATAGAGAGGTATAGAAAATCCTAATGTATTCACTTTAAGATCATAACCGAATGCACAACATGCCCTTAAACCTTCAGGAGATTTAACAGGAGGCAGGGCTAGCCAGTCCGTTTTTGCCTGTTCATGTGTCGTACTTTTGAGCATTGGCTCGACAGTTGTAACCGGTACTGATTTGTTTTGGCAGGCTGTCAGCAGAAAGCTTAACAGTAGTGTGACCAAATACTTCAAAATGCTTCTCCAACCTGAAAATAAAACCCGGTACTGCCTTTTCCAATACCAAAATCCAACCTGACATTCATACGTGGCTTAAACTCAAAACGATAACCGACGCCAATTGAAGGAAGCCAGTGTCGCTCTCCCAACGTTGACGGAGTATCACTTAACGTTCCCATTCCAACCCAGCCCACAACGCCGTGACGCCAGTCCAGCTTATGTCTCAGTTCCAATTGAGTTGTGAAAATATTTTTGTCGCGGTAACGCCCTTCATAATAACCTCGCATACGCAGACTATTCCCCAACAGGGATAGCTGGTTCCACGGCACTTCACCGGCACTAAAACGCGCGTAGTTATCGAAAGCGAGTACCGTTTTTTCAGATAGCTGGTGATAAGTCGAAAACTGTAACTGTGTCGTAGAGAAACGATAGTCTGCTCCTAATTCAGGAGAGAAATAGGTGTAAATCAGCTCAATCGCCTGACCATACTGCGGATTGGGCAGGAAATCCCGGCTATCATAACTAAAGTATGCACTTACACCAGAACTGATAACCGAAGCCCCGCCAACAGACTGTTCAAAATATTTTTTCGCCTGAGCATCAGTATCACCGGCATTGACGGAGGAAAAATTTACACCCAGCCCCATATAAGTGGCATCAGCAACGCGGTAAAGCACTCGGGGACGAATATCAAATTCACGCGAACGATAACTTTGTTTATTACTGTTATCCTTTCCCGCGCTGTAACCTTTTCCCCAATAATAGGTAGGTATGTTATTGAGGGTGCCAGAAACAAATAACCGCCACTGGTCACTGGCAAGAAAGTTATAATTAGTGAAATTGAGGCCAAAAGCGCCGGTGGATGAGCCAAACCCACTGAGCCCCAGTGAAGAATTCTGACTAATATCGTCGTGACTGTCAGGGCGATAAAGCCCGACTACAGCCACACCAAGCCCTACGCCCATTTCCGGTGTATAAAAAGGGCCTGGCAATACACCCCAGTCAATTTTCTTGCTGGCGTCAAACTGATTATCTCCACCTAACTCACTGAGCCAGCCGTCAATTTTTTTGCGGTCAGGCAGGATATCTGCATGAGCAGCTGAGGTAGTCAAAATAAGAAGGCTGGATATCACCAGCCTTTTGATAGTCGTAAAGCGCAACATTAAAAACGAAACTCGCCGGAAATATAGAAGCTGTTTCGGTTACCAAAACCAACTTCTGATAATAGATTGAAATTACGGGTGACCTCAAAACGAGCGCCAACTGTACTATTCCATTTATGGGCAAGGTGTTGTTTGACATCGAACCCCATATCGGGGTCACTTTCGGAAAACATCTCAACTACTTTACCTAAATTTCCAGTTATATTTAGGTTCGCAACTTTCCCCTTAAAACGTTGGGTAATATCCTGATACATAGCACCCGTCCAAACTTGAACTTTAGTATTACCTTGCCTTGTAAATAGTGGACTGAATACGAATTCGTAACCAATCCTAGGTGTTATTACAAAAGCTTTTATATCTCCATCTAAAATATCCAAGTTCGTTTTTGTATAGTTTACATCTAGAGTTGTAAAAAACTGCTTATAGCCACCAGCTATCGTAGTACCTACACCATAAGTATTGCCTTTAAAATCTAATGTAAAAGGTATATTTTGGAACATTTCAGGCAAAAGATGCCCACCAAATTTTATGCCTTCAATATTAGTGGAAGATGAACCTTTTGTTTTCCCATAAAGACCATAAACATTTAAAAATGGCAGTACCCATGAATCCAGTTTAAGCATATGTGACTCACTGCGACTACGGGTATTTCCTGCAAGCACTTCTAAAGCCTCTGCGGTATCAGGATTTTCAGGCATAACAAACCCGATTTTATCCACAATCACATTCTGGCGCAGGTTCATATAACCATAACTGACCCCGAATGGTTCAGGAAGATCATAGCCTTTGGCTCGGGCTTCATCCCCCCAAATCGGCAAAATGCGGGACTCTGATTTAGCGGAATGGGACAAACTACCATCGCTATTAGTTTGCTGTACACCAGACTCAGTCATCGTCAATGAAAAAAGTGGGCGCTCACTGTCTGCATAACTATATGAAGTTACAAGGCAGAATGCAGTTGCTAACAATTTGCTATAGTTAGTTAAGGTCATAATAAACTCAAAGGAAAAATGGAGGACTCGGCAGACTAGCATGACCTCTGCCACTTAAAGTTAACCTAAAATGCTTAAAAATGAATAACTAACATGAAATAAATCATTTAGAGTTGATTGTTTTTCATCCTAATTATTTCATGTACTCTCGATAAACTGACTAAATCGGAGTAAATAACCATCAGGATCCTGCACGAGAAACTCGCGCTGACATACAGAAGTCTCGCCGATGCAATAATGATTATCTGTTACTGAGCGATACAATTTAATACCGTTATCCTTCAGACTAACCAGTAAAGAAGCAACATTATCCACTTCAATTTGGAGATTAATCCCACGCCCCAGTGGCTTACTCAACTCTCCGGTATTCCAGCCACTATCATGAAATGCTTCCAGCATGAGTTGTGCTTCCCCCAAACTCAGATAAGCAAAATCAGGATCCTCCCTTCTTATCAATACGTTAAAACCCAATATGCGCTGATAAAAGTCAAGAGAAAGCGAAAAATCCGTAACCGTCAGTTCAGGAACCATTCGGTTCCAATAGGTTATATTAGTCGTTGTATTCATATCTATCCGGTTTATTCTGATTTCCTATCTACGAAAACATTATGACAGCTTATGAATAAATAGAGCATCTATGGAATGTGAGTTAGCCAGAGTTTTTTGCTAAAAATCGTATTATCATGACGTCCAAATGTGTTAAAAACACACCCTATTAATCTGTACCCCCAATATTGATTACACCGCATTGAAAATGAAGAAAAAACGCCCAGTTTTACAAGATGTTGCAGATCTCGTCGGTGTCACAAAGATGACAGTCAGCCGTTTCTTACGCAATCCCAATCAAGTTTCCGAACCGCTGGGAAAGCGGATTGCGGCAGCGCTGGATCAACTGGGTTACATTCCTAATCGTGTGCCGGATATTCTCTCCAACTCCACCAGCCGAACAATCGGTGTTTTGCTGCCTTCACTGACTAATCAGGTATTTGCTGAAGTGATCCGTGGTATTGAACATATGACAGACCGTCATGGTTATCAGACTATGCTCGCACACTACGGTTACTCTGCACAGAAAGAAGAAGAACGCCTGCTTTCCCTGCTTTCCTATAATATTGACGGTCTGATACTGGCTGAACGAACGCATACGCCTAAGACACTGAAAGTACTGGAAACTACTGGCATTCCTGTCGTCGAATTAATGGACAGTGTCTCACCCTGCCTTGATGTCGCTGTCGGTATCGATAATTTTGAAGCTGCACGCCAGATGACGGAATCCATGCTCGGACGTGGATGCCGGAGTATCGTCTATCTCGGTGCCCGACAGGATGAAAGGACACTGATACGCCTACAGGGCTATGAAGTGGCAATGCGCAGCGCCGGTCTACAACCAAAGAAAATGATGACTACGGCGAGTTCATCCTACTCATTAGGCGCCCAGCTTTTACAGGAAACCTGCCTGAAATACCCTGATGTCGATGGGCTATTTTGTACCAATGACGATATCGCGATTGGTGCTATCTTTGAATGTCAGCGTCAGGGGATCAACGTACCGGAAGATATCTCTGTCGCCGGTTTTCACGGGCATGATGTTGGTCAGGTAATGACACCAAAACTTGCCAGTGTATTGACTCCCCGTGACCAAATGGGACGCAAGGCAGCAGAAGCATTACTCGCTCGTCTGAAAGGTGAAAAACTGGAACAAACCCTGATTGATGTTGGGTTTACACTTTCATTAGGCGAAAGTGTTTAATTTTTGTAGCTTAATATGATGCTTTCCCACCTTCAATTGCGATAAGCCTCACATTTTCCTTTTTTGCCAATCTTGATTGATTGCTCACCATCCTTTGCTACTGATAATGTTGCTGATAGATAGTTACCGGTAACATTGCACAGGTAATATTTCACAGAGAAAATTTTGCAGATCAGTCACAGGGATAGCCAAGTGGCAAAATCTGCATAAAGGAGTTTTATATGAGCGATACCCAGCGACCAAACCACGTTTTTATATTGATGGGGGTATCCGGCAGCGGTAAATCTGCCGTTGCCAATGGTGTTGCCCGTGAACTGGGTGCCGCTTTTTTAGATGGTGATTTTCTTCATCCCCGCGCCAATATTCAGAAAATGGCTGAAGGTCATGCCCTAAATGATGATGATCGTCAACCGTGGCTGGAAGCTCTCAACGATGCCATTTTTGCCATGCAGCGTACTAATAGCGTTTCTTTGCTGGTGTGCTCAGCTCTGAAAAAACACTACCGGGATATCCTGCGTAGCGGCAATAAAAATCTGTCCTTTTTGTATATGCAGGGGAATTTTGAATTAATTGAAAGCCGCCTGAAAGCTCGTAAAGGGCACTTTTTCAAACCGCAGATGCTTATCTCACAATTTGAGACACTGGAAGAGCCAACAATTGATGAAAAAGATGTTCATTTCATTGATATCAAACCGAGTCTTGACGAAGTAATTAAAAATACAATTACAACAATTGAACGTATTACTGAGGGGCATTCATGAGTACATTAACGTTGGTACTGACAGCCGTCGGTTCTGTTCTTCTGTTACTGTTTTTAGTAATGAAGGCCAGAATGCACGCCTTTATCGCCTTAATGCTGGTTTCAATGGGAGCCGGCATGTTTTCCGGTATGCCATTAGAAAAAATTACTCAAACGATGCAAAACGGCATGTCCGGCACACTGGGCTTCCTTGCTGTCGTTGTTGCGCTCGGTGCAATGTTTGGAAAGATCCTGCATGAAACGGGCGCATTGGATCAGATTGCCGTGAAATTACTGGGTAGTTTCGGTGAAAAACGGGCTAATTATGCGGTAGGTGTTGCGGGGCTTATCTGTGCATTACCCTTGTTTTTTGATGTGGCAGTCGTATTGTTGATAGGTGTGGTTTTTGCTGTTGCACGCCGGACTGGCGGTAATGTAGTAAAACTGGCGATCCCTCTGTTTGCGGGTGTTGCCGCTGCGGCGGCATTTTTGGTACCGGGCCCGGCGCCAATGATGCTGGCTTCCCAAATGGGTGCGGATTTTGGCTGGATGATCCTGATTGGCCTGAGTGCAGCAATTCCCGGCATGTTACTGGCTGGCCCGATATACGGTAATTTCATCAGTAAACATGTCACACTGGATTTACCCGAAGATCTGAGTACTCCAAGCATTGGCAAGAGCCAGATGCCTTCCTTTACTTTAAGTCTGGCATTGGTACTGTTCCCGCTGGTATTAGTCGGTTTGAAAACTATCGCCGCCCGTTTTGTTGATCAACAATCAACCCTGTATCAGTGGCTGGAATTTATCGGACATCCGTTTACTGCGATTTTAATTGCCTGTTTGGTGGCTATTTATGGTCTGGCAATCCGTCGTGGTATGAGTAAAGAAAAGGTGATGGAAGTGTGTTCTGCGGCACTCCAGCCAGCGGGAATTATCCTATTGGTGACTGGTGCGGGCGGAGTCTTCAAACAGGTGCTGGTTGATTCCGGTGTAGGCCCTGCATTAGGTAACGCATTAGTTGGAGCGGGTCTGCCAATCGCTCTGGCCTGTTTTATTCTGGCGGGAGCTGTACGTGTGATTCAGGGTTCTGCCACTGTTGCCTGCCTGACCACTGTAGGCTTAGTGCTGCCTGTTATCGGTGAATTAGGTTATTCCGGTGCACAAATGGCAGCACTATCCGTCTGTATCGCAGGGGGGTCTCTGATCCTCAGCCATGTCAACGACTCCGGTTTCTGGTTGTTCGGCAAATTTACCGGAGCAACTGAAGGACAAACCTTAAAAACCTGGACGATCATGGAAACTATTTTAGGCACTACCGGAGCCATTATCGGTATGATCTATTTCGCCTTGCTGTAATAAATTAACGGCACATTATCTGATGGATAAGGTGCCGTTATTTCAACGTATTCCCATAAAGGTCTCAACTGGAACGTTGAAGAATTTAGAAAACCCTTTTACCTGTTCGAGTGTCATCGCTCTTTTTCCATGAATAATCTCTGAAATAACACTCTGAGTCGCAATCTCACGTAAATCTATCTGCTTTAATTTTCTCTCTTTGATAAAAAATGAGAGGGCTTCTGCCGGGCTTACATGCGGAACTTTAATGTTCTGCTTTTCATACTCATACACCCGATCAGTTATCAATTCAGCCAATTGAGCTGAAATATCTTTGACATCATTAGAGTATGAGTACAACTCATCGATAATCTCCATTCTTGCTTTAAGATCTTCATCATTTTCGATAGGCTCCATACAAGCAGAGAATAATAAAGAAACGGAACTAAGTTGATCAGATATTGCCCGTAATATAACAGGTAAATTTTTAAGGAGTTCCTCAGTTCCTGCTGAATTGAGTAATACTTTTCTCATCATTCACCTTTTCGATTTAGTCTGGCTTTTCCACCACTTATCGTACTCAGCGTGTGAACAAACATCTTTGACGTACAAAGAGCCAGAATGAGGGTTAAGCCATGCAATGATGCGACATTTATTTTTATGTACATCAAAGATATAAATATCAAGAGGCCCCTTCTTACTCCCTTTCTCCAATAATTCATGTGATATACGGTCAACATTCCATCCAGAAGCATTTTTCCAGACATTCAAAATCTGACTGTATGACTCAAAACGTAAAGATGATTTGTCAAACACATCCAGCCACAGTTTTAAACCGACTTTCCACTGAGCATGTTTTAACATTGCATCCGTTATGGTTTTAACCGAGATAACTCGCATGCCTGATTCTCATGGTATCGCAATATGCGATATTTGCCAAAAACCCATCGTAAATAGAATGACGTTTGCTCACATCATGTTGCAATATGAAGAGTTTTTGAGGATACCACTCAAGGTAAGCAGAAAATATATTGGTTCAATTAAGTTACAATAAAGCAGGCAAGCCATTCCAGCCCTCTTGCCCTCACCACCGATTTACTCCCCAATTAAATCAATAAACTGCTTATAAAGCCCTTCCGCACTACGTTCATAACCCGCAGCAGAAAGGTGGATATAATCAGGACGCGCAAGGCCCTGTTGCTCCCAGTTGCGAATTGAGCATGTTCCTCCCATAAATGCCTGCCAGTTCCAGAACAACGTATGTTGTTTGCTGGCGACTTCCTCCTGAATCCGAATAACATCTCTAAGCAAGGCAGGTTGCTGCTCTTCACAGCCTATTGCATGTTTGTTTTTCAAAGAATCATTCGGGCCAATCAGCAGGATCACCGCGTCTGGTATAACACTGCGGATCTTCTGTATTTTCGCGGTCAGTTCCTGACGATAGCCATCAAGATCTAAACCATCATTAAAAGCCTCATTTGTGCCATAGGCGAGAATAACTAAATCCGGCTTCAATTGTGCCAGAGTATTAATCCATTCCGGCTGCCATTTATTCAGCATATTAATAGTCGCGCCATTAATCCCGAGTGCAGATAACATCACCCCGCTATTCTGGCGATTTATCAGCCAGCCACCCATTTTTAACTGAGCATCATGTGCAGAGAGCTTAAGCGGAAAAAAAACAGGGTTATCCGGTGAAAAACGCCATTCACTTTGTGTCGCAGGTAACCGCCATAAAGGAGAAGATTGCGGCTGCAAATAAGTTTCATCATGAGACTGATAAAGAACACGCATTCGATACTTGTGATTGTCAGGCGGAGATAAATTTATTGTTATTGTGCTGCCAGCATGTTCGGGCGTAGCGATAAACCCACCCAGAGGAAAATCAGCCCTGTCCTCTTTTCGGCTGGAAGAAAGCCACCAGCCCGTCTTATCACCGGAGAATTTAACTCTCGCATTGCGTTGCCCCGGAACAGTCATCGGGCTGACAAAACCTGGCCCCGCATCGCCATAGCGTTGCTGAAATAAATCCCGTAGTTTACCTGTGAAAAAATCAGCAGCAGTATGGGAGTCCCCTAATTGTACGATATGCAGCGTCTGGGAATGGCTGTGGCGCAATTTATCAGCCAACAATGCGAGATTAGGCTCAGAAAAGTCCACTAGCTGATTCTGATAATTTATCTGCGTTACCTGAGATTCCGATGGAGGTAGAGGCTTTTTTTCATGGCATGATAATAAGCCCATAGAAAGCAAGAGGATTAAACCTGCACCCATTAACCGGTAAAACCTATGGAACTGTCTGAATGGCTGCATTTTCCTCAACTGGCTCCTGAATAGCGGTGATTAATGAAAAGATAGAGTCAGCAATGACTTTCTGCCCACTCAAACTAAAGTGAATACCATCACCACTTCTGAGTTTGATTGTACTGCTGCCATCACCAATATAATCTGAGTAATTTTCTGACTGATATTTGAACATATCATTGACGGAAACATAAATCTCACCCATTTTTGCCACTTCTGCCTGATACAATTTACTGAGGTAAGCCATATTGCCGGAAAGCTTTTTCTGGCGCATGTTAGGTGGCCCGATCCAGATAACATCAACATTATGCTCACGGGCATCATTAAGAATGACTTCGATCCTCTGGCGATAAACACTTTCCCAACTTTCACTCGCAAATTTCAGGTAACTTTCTCCGGGTTTTGCTGGAATACCCCACGGATCATTTGGCCCTAAAAACACAATAACCAGCCTGATATCCGGATCCTGATTTAACGCATTGCGGATCGCTTTCGGCCAGTCAAAGAAGCCAGAATAGGTCAGCCCGGTATTTTGTCTGCTCAAATTGATACCGGAAATACCATATTCCTGATAAAGACGGCGTTTCAGATGTGGAGCCACTCCTTGCATCATCGAATCCCCGGCAAAAAGTACCTTATCCCTGCTTCCTAACCTGACCTCCGTTTTCTGAATAATCTCAACCGGACGGTTGGTCTTTTGATTATTGACCAATAAAGGTGATGACGGGATTTTAATATCCTTCCTTAATAAATCAGGAAACTTTAAATAACGATTCTCTACCGGATAAATATAGCCCTGCAAAAAATGTAACCCAACCTGAAATTCAGGCAATAACGCGGGGGAAGATCCGCTATTATCACGAGATTGCTGTGATTTCTCCTGATGATGACCGCCTGCATGTGCTATAAACGTTTCACCAGCCGCAACAACCCCTTGCTGTATATTATTTCCCAAATCCCATAGCGGCTCACCTTTCAGGGCAGTCCACGGGCTATTGCGGTGATATTTCTGCTGCCAGAAATTATCCAGTGAACTTTGATTCAGCCAGATTAACAGCAGTGTGGTCAAAAAAACGATGAAAATAACCCGTCCGACATTCTTAAATGTAGATGTAAATTCAGAAGTTAGCATAGATAAACCCAGGCATTCCGGAAGGTGACAACATAAATACCAATGTGAGAACCAGTGCCAGAGGAACCGGATAATATAGCCATGAAATATGCCGGGAATTTCTTTCCATTGAATTTCTGATCTTCACCAGTAATGGATAAGCAATAAACAATCCCCAAAAGGTGGCTAGCAAAGCACTACTGGAAAGCAAAGATGCCAAGATATCACCGGAGAAAAGCTGACCCAGTACCGTCAAAGCGTCATTCAGTGTTGGGCTTCGGAAAAACACCCATGCCAGACAAACAAAATGGAATGTCATCATGCGGGATAAAAATAACAAAACAGGGTTTTTAGCTGACGTTTCATGATGTTTTCCTGATGGAGAGAACAGGAAGCGCTTTATATTGTGGAAGATTAGCCCCAGACCGTGAATAGCGCCCCAAAGAATAAAATTTATCCCCACACCATGCCACACTCCAGAGATAACCATCGCAGCAAATAGATTAAAACTTTTGCGGATAGCTCCCTTTTTATTTCCTCCCAGAGGAATATAAACATAGTCACGAATAAAGGTGGACAGGCTGATATGCCAGCGACGCCAAAACACCTGTAGGTTCTCAGCCAGATAAGGGGCATTAAAATTCTGCGGTACTCTGAAGCCGAGTAATAACGCTATCCCTGTTACCAAATCGGTATAACCGGAAAAGTTAAAATAGATATTCCATGCATAAGCATAAATCGCTACCAAAACCTGACCAGCATGATAACCAGCCGGATCCTCAAATACCGGATTAACGAAATTTTCAGTCAGTGTTGCGCTGAGCAGAAATAGCTTTCCAACAGCCAGCCCAATCAAAAGCACGGCTTTCAGGGGTTCCAGAATGATTCTGGATGATGCCTGAATCTGTGGTAGAAAATCTTTGGCCCGATTTATCGGCCCTGCTACAAGGCTTGGGAAAAAGCAAAGATATAGGATAACGTCTGGTAATGAGGCGGGTGAAATTTCTTTCTTACAGACAGAAACTACATAACTGACTGAGTGAAAAGCATAAAATGACAACCCTAACGGTAATAACAGTTCAAGAACCGGTAGCTCTACATTAAGACCTATACTACCTAATGCCTGTTGTATTGCCTCCTGAAAGAAAGAATAGTATTTAAATGCAGTAAAACAGCCAAGGATACCCAATGTCAGTAAAGTAAATATAATTTTATGAGATAAATACCGACTGAGAATATTGGCTAAAAAGTAAATAAACAGAGTGTAGATGAATAGAACATAAACAAAATTTGCTGAAAAAGAGAATATAAATAAATAACTAACTAAAATTAACAATCCATTTTGTAGTCTGGGGGCTTTCTGTAACAGCCAGTAAACACAGAGCAGAATAACAAATGCTCCAAGAAACTCAAAAGAAAAGAAGTTCATATTAGGCTCTAGCTAACCATTTATCATTGTAGGAAAAACACAATCCCGATCCCCTCTATGTTATGGAATTTGTTTATATTTACAATAGATAATACATCGATTTCTTTTTTATTATCTATATACCGTTTCCTCTGGAATGTACTCCAAAATCTATTAACTGAAGATGTCGTAATAAAAATAATCCGCAGCGTAATTAATACGGTGCGGATTATTTGATGAATTACCATATTACTTGCCTTATTGGCTATAACTATCGTATTCCAGTACCTGTGAAATCAATTCCTTATTTCCATCAAATACCCGGTGTAAATAACGATTATAGACAGCACCTAATTCAGAATAACCATGCAAATGATCGATAAGTTTGCTGGTATTCAGCGGCTTCTGCTCTGTTCGTTGTCTGGCCCGTGAAATACGCAGTGACTCATAAGCACGGTGCGTATTCATATTTTTCATATAGGCAATGACCGAATCTTCAATCGTATTATAGACGGAATAGCCTTTGACTTTCCCTTTGGAATGACCACATGAGCTACAACGCATTCCAAACAGGTTATTGTTTTTCTGCGCAAGTTCTGATGTTCCCCAACCAGATTCTGCTGCGGCCTGAGTAGCAACAAAATGGGTTGGAATGATGTCAACTCTACTGATTAACTTCTGCCAGTTGGTGTGTTGTGGTGAGGTACAAGTCATTTTGTAATCAGAACAGATCCTTTGCAACCTCCTGATATCCTGTGCAGACCATTTAGAAGTATGATGGTGTGACAGAACCCATTTACGGTCTCGCATAATCTGTTGATTATGCTTATCAATTACAGGGACAACAAGGTTCAAAAACGCTTTCTTTCTGGGCACGCCAGAAGGGTATTTTCGCAAATCAGGCAAATGATGTTTGATGCCACTGTGAGAATACTCTTCCATTTTTGAGCTATTTTTTGAAGCACTGCTCAAACCAGTAAAGACTAAAGAGAGAAAGAAAGCGAAGACCGCAGTTGTCCTCATCATTCGAGAGGGCATTTGCTTCTCCTCGTTTTATTACTCTGGGTGAAAAACACACGAATATTAACAAAGCAATTAACCTATAGCTATCTTTATTCGTGATTCGCACAAACTATTTACGTAACGAATATTAGCACGTTACTGATAATAATCTATATTTTTCACTCAACATAGTAAATAAGTGTAATAATTATTGGATTTTTATCCCGAAATAACACTTGTTAATACATTCATTTTACACCTAAAAATAGGAAACTCATGTTCAGCAAAACATTATCAACCCATTTATTTTAAATAAAAAAATCACCCTCCAACCACGTTCAATCGATTGATAAAACATTAGCGATACAACATGAATTATCAGATATGATTTTATCTATTTTTCATTATCTATTTTGCTGGTTAGTTATATTTAAACAATAAAGTTAAATAAATAATGGGGCCATTTTAAATCAATTGATTTAATATAACCTCACCCACAATTATCCTATCAAGAATAATTAAAGCTCATTCTTTCATTATAATTAAATACATTCTCAAGTAAAAAACACATTACTAATATTGGTAAAATACTATTTTCTTTAGTTGTCGATATATTTTTTTAAACCAATTAAAATGATATCAATTGGAAAATAATTAGGGAGCCCAGGCTCCCTAATTGGATATGATAAGAAATCAACGGAAAACTACAACCACTTGGCACCCCCGCCATGACGAGAGCATGCACCTTTGCGTGATTTGCTCTTACTATATGTTCCGTCTTTACAAAGTGCGGTATTCACCGCTTTTGTTGAAGTCGCTTTCCTTTTCTTTGTTGATTTCTTACTATTCTTCTGCACTTGCTTTTCTAATGAACCGGTTTTATTTTTTACCGATTTTATACTTTTTTCCACGGGTATCACAGGCTTAGAAACAGGTTCTGTTGGTACTGCTGGCGCTGCAAATACTGCACTTGAAAACAACACCAGTAATGCCGCAACTGATAACTTCAAGTTCTTCATATATAAATCCTCTGGTTAGAAGTACTTTAACCCGAAATCAACTCTTGCAGTTTGGAGTATAGCTTTGAATGATGCGATTACAAACTTAACATAAATAATGGTTACAACTTAATAGACTATGAAAACATTTATTCAACGTAAGGAAGAAATAAAAAATCAAGTTTAATTATATAGTAATCCAATGCCTTTTTCTGACTGGAAAAGCAAAGATGATTGATTCATTAATTTATAAAAAAACAATGGCTATTTAAAATTTATTAAAATCAAATAAATTCATTTATTTTCTTAAAATAAGAAAAAAATAAAATGACCATGAATTCACAATTTCATATGAAATTTGTCCTTCAATTAATTATTAAAAATCATCAAATATTGATTTTTATTTGAATGAATATGTTAAAGAATAATTAAAGATGTTTCTCTGGTAATTAAGGCTGGTCAAAACCAGCCTTTAAATCTTCGCTAATATCAGGCCTTAAACGTAAGCCATGGCCTGACTCTTGCCACTGATTTAATTAATCCAGCTTGTTCCTGAACTTCGATGACAGGTGTAATGGGTTTATAAGCAGAAGGTGCCTCTTCCCGTAAACGCTCACTTTTCAGAGTAATGCACTGCCACGGCAAGCCACGATTTTCTTGTGGTTTTAGAGCCTTACTACGCATCTCCTGACGGCGTACTGAACGACCGGCACCATGCGAGCATGACCATAACCAGTCAGAATGACCTTTTCCCATGACGAGATAAGAATAATCCCCCATTGAACCGGGAATTAATGCCAATTCTCCGGCTCGTGCCGGAGTTGCACCTTTACGGTGAAGGTTCATTCCCTGTTCAGGGAAAATAATATTATGTGAGAGATCGACAAGCAGACGGCTTTTATCCTGTTCGAATACCTTTTGCCATTTCGAACGTACTAATTCAGTTAACACAATACGATTCGCCCACGCATAACGTGCAGCAACTCCCATCGCCAATAAGTATTCCTGAGCATGCTCCGCCGTCAGACCAAACAGACCGGAAGCCGGATATTTTTCTGTCGCAGGCCAAAGTGCCTTCGCTTTATCAGACCAGCGCTGACCAACATAGAACCCAACATCCCGTGAGCCGGTATGGATCATTATCAATATATCACCCTCGCGCAGACCAGCAGCATAAGCCGCATGTCTGTCGAAAATAGTATCCACGATCTGCAACTCAACAAAGTGATTGCCAGAACCAACAGTTCCCAGACTAGCGGGCCGGATAATTTCCCGCTGTTCAAAAAACGCTTCTGGAGCATATCGACTATGAGCTTTTACTGCATGTGTACTCAATACTGCGCTTAATTCAGCATACATCCGGCTGAAATCAGCCTGCTGCCAAATTCCTTGTCGGGGTAATTCCTGCAACCACGCAGACAATCCCTCATCAAATAAGGCACCAAATGATTGCGGAGTAACAGGGACATTGCGTTGATCCAGTAGTAAGACGTTTTTTAGCTGCTGAACCAATGCTTCTTTCTGGCTGTTTGCTTCTTCATAGCTCAACCCGGTTGTCAGTAGACGCATACCACAATTAATATCCGTACCAATTGCAGCAGGGATCACTAAATCTTCTGTGGTTGCCACAACACTACCAACAGGCGCTGTCGTGCCGGGATGAAAATCTGGCGTTGCTCGAGCCTGACAAACTTTTGCATCACTGCCGGGAACCCTAACCGCAGCTAAATCAAGCAATTGCTGTACAGCTTTTTCTTCCAGTGGCAAAGATTCCGGTAACAGGACTTTGGCTTCTACCTGATTTTGATTGAAATGATAGGTATTGTTTTCGTAATAAGTTTCAATTCCCTGACGGGAAAGACGTTTTTGTAAACGATTTAATGTAGACATGTAAGCTACCCAGAAAAACAAAAAGTCGCTTCTTCCGTTTTGAGTGGGAAGAAGTCTTGTTTTTCCTGCAGCAGCATAATTCAGGAAGGTTTGAGCCGGGTATACTAGTTGTAGAAATTCAGGATGTAAAGAGGATTCATTAATCTAATTGTTAAATTTTAAGCCTTGCTTAATTGAACTCGTCTCTGTTTTGCTCATCTGACTGCGACCTATCAACTCAACCATAAAATCAGGTGTAGAATTTTCATCATCAACCCAACTGTCCCAATGATCTTTATTTTGGCATCTCAATTTGAATACCTCTTTTTATAACATTAATACTTGGATTCACATATTAAAAAAGGGAGTCAAATGCTCCCTTCTAGCTAAATTTAATACTGAATTACTGGCCTGCTTTCAGTTTCTGGAAATAGTCTTCATACAGGACATTGGCATTACCAACATCACTCTGCCATTCCCCTTTCTGGATCACCGCTTCATCAGGATACAGTGACTTATCCCCTGATACAGAAGCTGGCAACAATTTTTTCGCAGCCAGATTTGGTGTCGGATAACCGATGGTTTCTGCAACTTGGGCCGCAATCTCTGGACGCAGCAGGAAGTCAATCAGCTTCATCGCACCTTCGACATTTTTGGCATTTGCCGGAATAGCCAGACTATCCATCCAGAAAATTCCGCCTTCTTTCGGCCAGATAATATCGATAGGCGTTCCCGCCTGACGGGCAACATAAGCAGAACCTGTCCACATCATGCCGACATCAACTTCACCTTCCATAAATGGATTAGCAGGGTTATCTGAATTGAATGCCAGTACATTTGGCATCAGCTTTCTCAGTTCCTGATACGCCGCCTCAATTTCTTTCGGATCAGTCGTATTGCCGGAATACCCCAGCTTCAGCAACGCCATCTGAAAGACTTCACGGGCATCATCCGTCAATACCAAACTGTTTTTGTACTCAGGCTTCCAGAACTCAGCCCAAGAAGTCAGCGTTTTTGGATCGATATTATCGCTGTTAACACCAATCGCTGTCGCACCCCAAATATAAGGAATGGAATATTCGTTTTTCGGGTCAAATGACTTATGCAGTAGATTAGGATCAAGATTATGGAAATTCTTGAGCTTACTGGTATCGATTTTTTGCAGCATCCCTTCTTTGCTCATCTTGGAGACAAAGTAAGTGGAGGGCACAACCAAATCATAAGCGCCGTCTTTATAAGTTTTCAGCTTAGTGTACATGCTCTCATTGGATTCATAGGTGGAATAAATCACCTTGATTCCGGTTTCTTTAGTGAACTGGTTGAGCAAACCAGGCGGAACGTATTCAGTCCAGTTGTAAAAATAAAGTGTCTTGCCATCATTCTCGGCAGCAGCATTTACCGAACCAATGCTTAATGCCATCATCCCGGCGGCTAACAGATAGAACCACTTTTTCATGCTGTTTTTCATGTAGTGTTTCCCCGCAGTTGATGCGTTATTATCGCGTCATTCCCATATACAGCAGGCTCGATATAAACCTACCCCAAAAAACGGCTATTATAAAAGCGCCCTTACATGGGGTAAAGCCACTTATTCCTTACCAAATTAAGGTTTAGGAAAGAAATGCTGATTAATTGAGAGAAAAATAATGTTATTGATAAAGTGAAAGCGTAGCCAACGTGTGACTACGCTAAAAACAATCCTAAGACTTACCCGTGCGATCACGCATCACAAATTGGCTAATCAGTACCAACACCAGTGACAAAGCCAACAAAATAGCAGCTAATGCATTCACTTCCGGTGAAACGCCTACTTTCACCATTGAGTAAATCTTAAGTGGCAGAATTTCATAACTCGGCCCTGTCACAAATGAAGAAACAACCACATCATCCATGGACAGAGTAAAGCTCAGTAACCATCCCGCCATAACTGCTGGCATCGCCAGTGGCAGGATAATCTTACGCAGAATCGTTAATTCACTTGCCCCCAAATCACGGGCAGCTTCCAGCATTTTGACATCAAAATCTTTCAGGCGGGAATAGACTGTCACTACCACAAACGGCAGGCAAAAAGTGATGTGCGAAAACAACAGTGACCAGAAGCCCAGTGAAACGCCCAGTAACATAAACAGCACCAGCAGCGAAATCGCCATCACAATATCCGGTGACATCATCACAACAAACAGCATCCCACTGACAAATTTTTTGCCACGGAACGAATAACGATACAGCGCAACTGCCGTTAATGAACCAATCAATGTAGCAAATGTTGCGGAGACGACAGCCATTGTCAGGGAGTGCCCCGCAGCTTGCAGCAGACTGTCGTTATTGAATAGCAGACTGTACCATTCGGTTGTAAAACCCTGCCAGTTGATACCAAAGCGTGATTTGTTAAACGAACTTACCAGCAGAATGATAATCGGGATATACAGGTAAGCGTAAACGATGGTCATGAAGCCACCGCGCAACAGGCGTCCGATCATTCCAGCTCCACCTTCTTGTTCAGCAGCTTAGCCGCACGATAGTAGACCCACAACATAATGCCCATTACCAACGTCAGACAAATACTGGTTGCCGCACCAAACGGCCAGTCCCGAATATTGAGGAACTGACTTTTAATGACGTTACCAATCAGCAGGTTTTTCGCACCACCCATCAAATCAGATACATAGAACAGCCCCATTGCCGGCAGCAGAACTAAAAGACAACCAGCAACAATACCCGGCATCGTCAGTGGGATGATGATACGGATAAAAGTCTGCAACTTCCCTGCACCCAAATCGCGAGCGGCTTCCAGACAGGGTTTATCCAGCTTTTCAATACTCGAATAAAGAGGCATCACCATAAATGGCAACAGAATATAAACCAGACCTAACACCACTGCTTCCGGGGTATACATCAGGCGCAGCGGTTTCTCAATAATCCCTGTCCACAACAGAAAATCATTCATGTAGCCACGGGTGCTGAGGAACATCTTCAATCCATAAATACGGATTAGCGAGTTTGTCCAGAATGGCAGAATAAGCAGAAACAGCATCAGCGGACGCAGTTTTTTCGGCATCCGCGCCAGAAAAAAGGCAAACGGATAGCCGATAACCAGACAACACAGCGTTGCAATCACCGCCATATTCAGCGAGTGTATTAACACTTCTGCATATAGTGGGTCGAACAGGCGGCTATAGTTGTCCAGAGAGAATACCATCTGTACCAGATTGGCATCATCACGCGTCAGAAAGCTGGTGCCGATAATCATCAGATTCGGCAGAAAGACAAACATCATCAGCCAGGATACGATGCCTGTAATGACGATGTTCTGGAATAGTTTACGCGACTTCTTCATCGACCAGCACAACCTCCCAGCTTTCTACCCAAGTGACTGCGATCTTCTGGTTCAGGGAATGGTCAACATCCGGATCATCTTCGTTAAAGAATTCACTTACCATCACCATTTTGCCGTTTTCCATTTCGACCACGGAATCCAGCGTCATTCCCTTGTAGTTACGTTCGCGAACATAACCAATCAGGCCCGATACCTGCTCACCATTATTGATCTCTTCTACCCGCAGATCTTCCGGGCGCAACAGCACCTTCAATATTTGTCCGGCGGTTACTGGCAGAGCGGTGAAAATATCACATTCGTGGCCTTCCACATCAGCACGTATCCGCTGATCATCAATACGGTGTAATACTTTGGCGTCAAAGATATTAATTTCGCCGATAAAGCGGGCAACAAACAGATTTTTCGGCTCTTCGTAGATCTCGCGCGGAGAACCATCCTGTTCGATACGCCCATCGCGCATAACCACGATACGGTCAGACATGACCAGCGCTTCTTCCTGATCATGCGTGACGAAAATAAAAGTAATACCGAGTTTACGCTGGAGCGCTTTCAGCTCATTCTGCATCTGCTTACGCAGCTTATAATCGAGTGCTGACAGTGACTCATCCAGCAGCAGAACTTTGGGTTTATTCACAACCGCACGGGCTATCGCCACACGTTGCTGTTGACCACCGGAAAGCTGTGCAGGCTTACGTTGAGCAAACTCTTCAAGCTGCACCATACGCAATGCTTCTTCAACACGCGGAGCAATCTCTTTTTCCGGTGTTTTCTGCATACGCAGTCCAAAGGCAACGTTTTCAAATACGGTCATATGAGGGAACAGGGCATAACTTTGGAAAACCGTATTAACATGACGGTTCTCGGCCGGGATATCAGTAATATCCAGCCCTTCCAATAAAATTTTGCCGCTATCAGCATCTTCCAGCCCGGCGATCAGACGAAGTACTGTGGTTTTACCACAACCGGATGGACCAAGGATGGTCAGAAACTCGCCATCATTGATTGTCAGATCGAGCTGTGAAATAACTTGCTTGCCGTCGAAGCCTTTACTTAAGGACTTTAATTCAACGAGTGGTATCAGAGAGGTATTCTCAGTCATTTATGTTATCATCTATCCCTTGGAATAATGCAGATAGAACCGCCACGGGAAAAGACTGTGTCAGCTAACAGGAAGCATTATTTCTCCGCTGAAGCTCAAAGCCAGTGGCGCCGGTTGAAATTACGAAGCGCGCATAATAAACGCAGTACGCCGAAATTGAAAGCCGAAATATGGCAATATGCTATTTTTTATTAACATTTCATGTATGTTCGCATTTCAGGCCATTTTGAACCGGATTTCTCCAGTCTGTAACACGCTTTTATTGACTATTTTTCAGTCAGAAAAGACAGTACACCGCCTTTCTTTCCAATACAACATACTCAAACCTTTTTCAGACCAAGAATTCACATTCATAAATAGAATATTTCTTTGATAAGATAATTTATTAATCTATTCATATGATTTTTTATTATTCTAATAATGAACTTTATAATCATTTAATTTAACTGAAATTAAAATAATTAAGATCGCTATCACTCTTTCAGGAAATAATATAAAACGTTACTTTACACATTAACTATTTAACGATACTTTCCTGACAATACAGGTGATTAGCAAATATTACCTGAATAATAAAAAATCAATAAACAACTAGTTAATAATTATGAAAAATAGTTACTAATAAAAATCACATTATATCAATTGCTATACTATTTCCTAGCGTTAGGATTAATGTAACTTCAACGTAGAAAAATAAAACCATCCATCTACTTAATAAAAATAACGTGAATTTATTCAACGTCGGTTTTCACCCCTAAAAAACTGAATCGTTTCAATCAATTTTATACACAATGGATTTCAAGATGCATCGCGGCGGCAAGGGAGTTCATCTCCGGGAGCATAGATAACCGTATTTTTATAAAAACGGTGACTGGGGTGAGCGAGCGCAGCCAACAAAGAGGCAGCTTGAAAGACGAAGTGTATATAGGGAGGTAAAATGTTTCACCTAACATTGCAAAATATCCATCTGGCAGCACATGCTGACAATAAAGAAGATGCAATTCAGCAGGCTGCCGATGTTTTAACCACCGCCGGATATGTCAGTAAAGAGTATGTTGATGGGATGCTGGAGCGTGAAACACAGTCTTCAACCTATCTGGGTAACGGTATTGCTATCCCGCATGGTACTCATGCCACACTTGGCAACGTACTTCATACGGGTGTACAAGTGATGCAATTCCCAGATGGTGTTGACTGGGGTGATAACCAGACTGCCTACATCGTTATCGGCATTGCAGCAAAATCTGACGAGCATCTGAAGCTGCTACATCAGTTACTCCCGATTCTCAGTGATGAAAATCGAGCCAGACAGATGGCAAAAACCACCTCGGCAGATGAACTCTACCGATTACTCATGAACCCACAACCGCCCTATCTATTGGATGCCTCTACAATCACACTGGATATTGACGCCAGAGATCTGGAAACCTTGCAGGCGCTGAACCTCGCTCGCCTGCAAAAAACCAGCTCGGTGAATGCCGCATTTATTGCCGATATCCTCGCTAGATCTCCCATACATCTGGGGCAAGGGATCTGGTTGAGTGACAGTTCACAGGGTAGCTTACGTAATGCCGTTGCCATCGCCCGTCCAAAAGCTTCCTTCAGTATTAATACAGATAATCTTGATGAAAAACCGGTCAGTTTGCTCATCACCATTGTCTATGCCGACGATCAGCTCCATAGCCTGCTAACTAATCTAAACAACCTGATCCAGCAAGGAAAAGGGGAGCAACTGCAACGGGCTCAGGATCATGCAGCGCTCATTACATTACTGACCACTAAGGCCGCACAACAAGCTGCATCACAAACAAAAAATACCCTGACCGCAGATTTTATCCTGCCCAATGAACACGGGCTACATACCCGTCCCAGTGCACTGTTGGTTAATACCATCAAACAATTCAGCAGCCGCATTACCATCATCCATCTGGATGGAGACACCATTCCCGTTGATGGCCGCAAACTGATGTTGGTTGCCGGTTTAGGTATTAAACGGGGAGACCGTATCCGTTTTACTGCTTCCGGCCCGGATGCCAAAGAGGCTCTGGACGCCATCAAAAATCTTATCAACAACAATCTGGGTGAAGATATCGCATGAACAAGAATGGAATGAATAAAAGAGTAGCCACCATCACCCTCAATCCTGCCTACGATCTGGTCGGGTTAACCGGAGATATAAAAACCGGTGAAGTTAATCGGATCCAAACTGCGGGATTATATCCGGCAGGCAAAGGCATCAACGTTGCGAAGATCCTCAAAACACTCGGCATTGACGTTACGGTAGGTGGTTTTCTCGGTAAAGAGAACCAGAGCAGCTTCCAAAAAACTTTCGTAGAACTGGGCATTACTGACCGATTTCAGATAGTGGAAGGCCGGACGCGTATCAACGTCAAACTTACCGAGCAGAACGGCCTTGTCACCGATTTCAACTTTTCAGGATTCAATATCAGCAAAGAAGACTGGCAGAGCTTTGCCAAAAACTCCCTCACATGGCTGCGGGAGTTCAACATGGTGTGCGTCAGTGGCAGCTTGCCGGCAGGCGTTGAACCGGATGACTTCACGGACTGGATGCAACAACTGCGCGAAGCTTGTATGTGTGTCGTGTTCGATAGTAGCCGGGAAGCCTTCACTGCCGGAATCAAAGCACAACCGTGGATGGTTAAACCGAACCGCCATGAACTGGAAATCTGGGCAGACAGGCCTTTACTGACTCAGGAAGATATCATCGGCGCTGCTCAGCAGCTACGTGCGGAGGGGATCTCGCATGTCATCGTCTCATTAGGTGAGGAAGGGGCTATTCTGGTTAACTCAGCCGGAGCCTGGCACGCCAGACCACCGCACTGTGAAATTGTCAGTACCGTCGGTGCTGGTGATGCCATGGTGAGTGGCCTGATTTATGGCCTGATGATGGGGCAACCCTGCGAACATACATTGCGCCTTGCTACCGCCATTTCTGCCATGACCGTCAGCCAAAGTAACGTCGGAAATATCGACCGCCAGAAACTCGCTTGCTTAATGACAAAAGTGGAACTCATTTCATTAAAAAAACAATCGAAAAAACAACCATCGAAAAACAAACAACAATAAGATGAGAACGCCATGAACATACTGATTATTAACAATGAGAAACAAGGACAAGCACGCACCTACCTCGCCAGACAAACACTGGAAAATGTCATAGCCCAACATGGCCTTACCCTGACTGACGATCTAAGTACGACTGAACTGGTGATCATCATCGGAGAATCTGTACCGGACAGCCTGAATCTGCCTAGTCATAATTTGTATGGAAAGAAAATATTCATTGGCTCCGCAAAACAGATAATCAGCGAACCCGAAGTATTTCTCCACAAAGCCCAAACAGAAGCGAGCGTTTACCATCAGCAACACACTGCTGATACAGCAGAAAGCAAGGTTCAGCAAAAGCCTGTCAACATTGTTGCCATCACCGCCTGCCCAACCGGGGTCGCCCATACCTTTATGGCAGCCAAGGCACTGGAAACAGAAGCACAAAAACGCGGCTGGCAAATCAAGGTCGAAACCCGAGGCTCTGTAGGAAGCGAAAACTCTCTCACTAATGCCGAAATCGCGGCAGCAGATCTCGTGATTATCGCAGCCGATATCGAGGTTGAACTCCCTCCTTTTTCCGGCAAACGCCTTTACCGCACTTCGACAGGGGCAGCCCTGAAAAAAACTGCCAGCGAGTTGGATAACGCCTTAACCAAAGCTGAGATTTATACCGCTACTAGCACAACTTCTGTCCCCAGCAAGAACAATCAGGAAAATACTCCTATTTACCAGCACCTGATGACCGGTGTTTCCTACATGTTACCCATGGTCGTCGCGGGTGGCCTGTGCATCGCATTATCATTTGTCTTCGGCATCGAAGCCTTTAAAGAGCCGGGCACACTGGCGGCAGCACTGATGCAAATCGGCGGCGGATCCGCGCTTGCCCTCATGGTACCCATACTCGCTGGTTACATCGCCTACTCCATCGCAGGACGCACGGGATTGGCTCCCGGACTTGTCGGCGGAATGCTCGCCGTTAGCACTGGTGCAGGCTTCCTCGGCGGTATCATCGCAGGCTTTCTTGCTGGTTATGTTGCCAAATTACTGACAACCAGACTTCGCCTGCCACAAAGCATGGAAGCATTAAAACCAATCCTGATTATTCCACTGGTCGCAACACTGGCGACAGGATTAATCATGATTTACGTCGTCGGTAAACCCGTTTCAGCGATTATGGAATGGCTGACTCACTGGCTGAAATCCATGGGAACCACCAACGCCGTGATCCTCGGCGCAATACTGGGCGGAATGATGTGCACCGACATGGGTGGGCCAGTGAACAAAGCCGCTTATGCCTTCGGCGTAGGATTATTGAGTGCCCAGAGCTACGGCCCGATGGCCGCAATTATGGCGGCGGGTATGGTTCCACCATTAGCCATGTGGCTGGCAACAGTGATTGCGAGAACTAAATTTGACCAAAGTGAACGCGAAGGCGGAAAAGCAGCACTAGTTCTGGGGCTGTGTTTTATCTCGGAGGGAGCGATTCCGTTTGCGGCGAAAGATCCGGTAAGAGTTCTGCCAAGCTGCATTCTCGGCGGTGCAATTACAGGAGCGCTTTCGATGTATTTCAGCGTACAACTGATGGCACCACATGGCGGACTTTTTGTACTTCTGATACCGGGTGCAATTACACCTGTATTGCCTTATTTAGGGGCGATTTTAGCGGGTACGATGTTGACTGCTGGGGTTTATGGGGTAGTTAAGAAGAAAGAAGTTGTGGAGTGAGGTCGTTGTGGGGAGTTGCAGTTTAACCGCAACTCCTTAAATCATCCCGAAAGAACAAAAAACGAACAATAACCATAGTCGACATTTTCTTAAAAAAGACATCCTTGATGCTACCCTCAAAGAACATCTACTGTTTTGACGTACCATTTATGCCTAAAGTATAAAAATCACGCAAGCGTTAAACGGTGCAAGTTGCTTAAATCAAGATGCTTTTCAGCCTCTCGCAAGCTGTAATTAGCCTGTATTTTTAACCACGTTTCTGGTGTACTGCCAATCACTATGGATAACTTCAACGCCATTTCAGGAGTGACAGATGTCTGTCCTGAAAGAAGCCTGCTAGCAGTAGAAGGCGCGATTTCCATTGCCTTAGCAAACTGGCGCAAACTCACATTCATTTCGATTAATGTTTCTGCAATAATTTCACCAGGATGTGCGGGGTTAGCCATTTGCATTAGTGATAAGCCTCCAAATTAAGAATTTCAGCATCACCGTTTATAAATTTAAATGTGATACGCCAATTTCCTGATACTTTGATTGACCAGATATTTTTACGATTACATTTTAATTCATGAAGATCATAACCGGGAAGATTAATAGCCTCAATACAACTGGCAGAGTCGATAATTGTAAGTCGGTTTTTTATTCGTGGAACTAGTTTTTGTTCCAACCCACCACTATCATTCTTTAAAAAGAATTTTTTCAGTCCTTTGTGCTTGAAACTCTTGATCATAATAATCATGTTCCATCTTATGCAACACTTTTATAATGTTATAGTCTTAATGAATTATTTCAGTACCAATTAATTAAATTGGTAAAGCTTCCCTCTAAATTAAAGTAATAAATTTAGCTATATTTATTATATTTTTTCTATCTAATACAAAAAATAGCGAGTCTATTTAGTGATGAATCTAATTTTATTAAATAATACCCTGACACCAAACATATCAATCATATGTAAAAACGAAAAATGCAGTAATTTCCCCAATAATTTAACTATCATGCCCGACAAACTCTTTTTCCTGCACTTCGGATTCAGAACTACTCCGCTTTCCCTCCAATTTAGCAATGACTGAGGTAGCAATGCAGTTACCCACCACATTAGTGGCCGTGCGTCCCATATCTAGGAGCTGGTCAATAGCAAGGATCAATAATATGCCCGCTTCAGGCAGTTTGAACATCGGGAGAGTGGCAGCAATAACTACTACAGAAGCACGGGCTACGCCAGCCATACCTTTGCTGGTAACCATCAGCGTTAACATAATCAGGATCTGTTCTGTGATACTCAAATCAATATTGTAAGCCTGCGCAATAAAAAGAATGGCAAAGGATTGGTACATCATTGAACCATCAAGGTTAAATGAGTAACCCAGAGGCAATACGAAACTGGAAATTTTTTTCGGCACACCAAAGCAGTTCAGTGCATTCATGGTCTTTGGATAGGCAGATTCGCTACTCGCAGTGGCAAAAGCCAGTATGATAGGCTCTCTGATAAGCTTCATCAGCAAAAAGACATCTTTGCCGAGGAAAAGAAACCCCACAGTCAGTAAAATGCACCAAAGTAAAAATATCCCCAGATAAAAGAGAGCAATTAATTCTCCATACTCATAAAGTAATCCCATTCCTTCAATCGTAATTGCAGAGGCAATGGCAGCAAATACGGCTATTGGAGCCAATGACATAACATAATCTGTGATGCGGAACATGATGCGCCCCAGATCTTCAATCATAGTCACTATAGGGCTTGTTTTCTGACTATTCCGGCAAATGTATGACAATGCTGAACCAAAAAAGAGAGAAAAAATAAGGATCTGTAAGATCTCATTATTTGCCATGGCTTCCACAAAACTACTGGGAAATATATGGCTGATAAAGTTTTTCAGCGAAAATTCACCAGCATTCAGACTCGTATCGATATTTCCATGTTGTGGAATTGCAATATTCAGCCCGACCCCTGGCTGGAACAGATTAGCTATCAGAGTGCCAATACTAATCGAAATCAAGCCAGCAACAATAAACCATATCATTGCCTTGATAGTGATCCGCCCGACAGATGATGACCCTCCAATTGACATTAATCCGGCAACAATCGTGGAAAATATAAGCGGCCCAATAATCATTTTTATCAGGCGCAGAAAGACATCGGTAATAATATTGATATAAGAGGCAATTTCTTTTGCCTGACTGGCATCAAGATAACGATTAAATCCCCATCCCGTTATCACGCCAAGCAAAATGGCGATAACGATCTGCTTCATCAATTTTTGCCTCTTCATGGTTATCCCCTTATTTTTTGTAATGATTAAAACTAGTTACGCTGTCTTTTTACTTACGACTTAACAATTAGTTACATTTATCAGGCTGCTAATGAAATGAAAACGAAGGACAAAGGACAAAGGACGTGCAGAGTGTACATTTATGCTAATTATTCGGATTTATCCTTTGGTTGTCTGGCTATATTTTATTACTTATTCTATTTAAAAATGTTATTTCATAAGGAGTCCACAACCTGCATAACGGTGGATTTTAAATATAGAATGAATAAGATTTAAATAGATAAATTCTAAATAAACAAACCTAAAGTTTGTTTGTCATACAAGAAAAAAACAAAAATAAGTTATATAGAATAGGGAGTTAACTGGACATAAAACAATTCATAAAAATAATAACATTATGAATTTTATATCTAAAATAAATTAATCCATCTGGTTATTTTAGATATAAATATAATGAAAACTAATTTATATCAGTTTCTACTTAAAATAGCGCCCATTTATCAAATTGTTCTTTCATCTCTTTAATAGAACTTAGTTTTATTTTTGGTATGACCAATTTTTCAAACATTGCAGCATAGCGTTTTCGATTTTTGGGTGTAACAACAGTGATGTGGTGAAGCATTTCCCATTTGATTGAGTCTTGATTACCTTCCAATCCACCGTATCGTTTACGCTGGAATAACGTTCTGTTTATATAACGAAGCAGGCTCAATGGCGTTGAAACATCTAATAAAATAACTCCTGTTGCCCTGGATAAGCGTTGTGGCAAGCATCTTCCGTAGTTTCCATCAATAATCCAGCTTTCTTCTTTAATTGCCATATCAGACCCTGTTTCTAAATTTGTGTAATTGCCTGTTTTTGATATGTTTAATTTATCAACTAATACAGGTGAAAAGATGGACGAGAAACAGTTACAAGCCCTGGCTACTGAGCTGGCTAAAAATCTCAAAACGCCCGAAGATTTAAGTCAGCTCTCCCGTTTCCTCAAAAAACTGACCGTGGAAACGGCCCTTCAGAGCCTGCACATAGATTTGTGTAATTGCCTGATTTTGATGTGTTCAATCCAGTATCAAATGAAGGTTAATTTATGGACGAAAAACAGTTACAGGCTCTGGCTAACGAACTGGCCAAAAACCTCAAAACCCCTGAAGACCTCAGCCAGTTTGATCGTCTGCTGAAAAAGATCAGCGTTGAGACTGCACTCAATGCAGAGATGACGCATCATCTCGGGTACGAGAAAAACCAGCCCAAACCGGGAACTAACTCCCGCAACGGTTATTCCACAAAGAGCGTTATCACGGGCGACGGCCCACTGGAACTGCGTACTCCGCGCGATCATGATGGCTCCTTCGAACCACAACTGGTGAAGAAAAATCAGACCCGTATTACCGGGATGGATAACCAGATCCTCGCGTTGTATGCCAAAGGGATGACCACCCGTGAGATAGCCGCTGCGTTCAAAGAGCTGTATGACGCGGATGTATAGGGAATGGAATTTCAACAACAGTAAAAGCGGAGCACAAGGCTCCGCTTTTCTTAATTGCAGTGTTCAAAGCAGCAGTGATGAGATTTCCAGTGGCTCACCATCGTTAATTTTATCCTGCATATCGCTGACAAATGCCTCCATCTGACTGTTGGCAAAGAACTTAATCCCAACCAGTCTGACGTCCTCACTTTCATCAATCACAATGCGATCCCTGTCATTCAGGGTTTCCAGCATTTTCTCTTTCCATGCGTCATCCAGCAATCTGTCATCTCCCTTCGGCTCAAGGAAGACCTGCCAGTAAGCATTATCCGCATGGCGCGTCAGTATCATAATGAAGTCCGGCATAAAGCCGCGCACGCCGCCGAACTCAGTGAGCTTAAAGCGCGTTGACTGTTCGTCGTTACGCAGTACATAAATATCGTCGTAACGGGCTCTGAGCTTCGGCATAAAGGCTTCCAGCATTTTCACCAGACGATGCTCAAGCTGATTCAGTATCGCGTTGTCATACACGTACCATTTTTTACCGATGGTCTGCGCGGCAGTGATTTTCTGGTTAATTATCACGGAAGGGTCAATGTGCAGACTGTAGTCCTTGATAACGTCCTTCACCGGCAGGCTTATGAAGCGATATGTGCCTTTCACCTTCTGGTCATTGCGCCGTACGTTCTCTGAGATACGTAGCAGGACGTTTTCCAGCAGATGCAGTTTTTCTTTTGCCGGTACGGCAGAGAAATCCAGCGGCTGCGGCACGGTGACGGTGATTCTCAGCTTGCCAAGATAGGCTTCACTGCCGATGAACTCACGAATACCGGTCAGCTTCGGGAAAAAGCGTTGCAGGTTATCCAGCTCGTAGAAGCGGATTCTCTGCATCGCTTTGCGGTAAAAACGCTCATCCAGTGCCAGCGGTTCATGTTTCGTGACGTTGCCCGTTACCCCTGTCAGGTTGTCCAGTGACTCCTCACCGGCGGTCTGATACGATATTTCAAAACGCGTTTCCAGTGAGTACGTTTCCCAGCAGCGGTTGCTGCTCTCTATCTCTTCCACTTCGTTGAAGTACAGTTTACCCGTCTGATAGATGGCGGACTTTTTAAAGTCCTCTTTCAGCCTAGCGTGTTCGATTGTGCCGCCACCATCCTGATGCACGTCAATGTCCGCCTGCTCAAGGGAAGCGTGCAGCGTTTTGATGTACGCCGGTTCATTGATGGTGTGATAGTGCAGTTGTTCCAGCACGCTTAAATCCTTCGCGCTGTTATCAAACCGGCGGGTGAAGCTCCGCTTGCCGTCATAACGGAACGGATAATAGCGTGCACCGCGCCCGATAAGCTGCGCCTCGCTGTCCGTGCCGGTTTTGCTGCTGCTCGCCTGTTCGCTGATGCGGACAATATCGTAGAGGTTGAGTACATCCCAACCTTCATTGACCTTTGCCACTGCAAAGACGACTCTCACCGGATTATCGACTTCTTCCAGCGTGTTCAGCAGAACGGGGTTTTCTTCCAGCAGGTCTGACTTATTGACGTTCAGCAGATTGAAGTCGTTAAAATCTTCCTGAATCTGCCCGATAACTGTCACCAAATCGCTCTCAGCGTAACGCTGTATCACTTTATGCCAGATACTGGTGTTAGAACTGAGCTGTACTTTTTTGTTCGCCAGATGACGTCTGACGCTCTCAGGTGTCAGCTCGGCAATCAGGTGCGAAAATTCATCCTGCTTCGCCTTTGAGATGGCAATCTTGTTCGACTTGAACAGAATGACCGGTTTGAAGCCAGCGATGCCGTTATCCGCTGCCGTCAGCTTACGGTACTGGCTTAACAGCACGGCATCGAACATCTTGTCACGGTCGTTCTGGTTGGCTTCCAGCAGCATGACCTTTTTCGAGTAACCGTCTGACATAAACTGTTTCAGATCATACTGATACACCACCTTGTCACGGTATTTCTGCCCGATATCTTTATTTGCAAGGTCAATGGTCGCGGTAAACTCAAATAAGCGATTATCCAGTCGCAGGTCGAGGATATTCTCAATCGTGCGCTCCCACGTCTGCTCCTCGTTCTCCGGTGAGGTTTTCACCTTGCCTTTAGCTTTGGTGCCGGCATTGAAGTGATGCGCTTCGTCACCGAGTAGCACGAGCGGGATTTCTTTCAAATCCTCATAGGTAATGCTGTTCTCACGATAGCTGTTCAGCTCGTCGTGTATCTTATGGATAGTCGAGAGCTTGAGATAAATCGTATTGTGCTCAGGTACAGACGGAAACGTCTCCACTGGTGAAATGGTGATTTTTTCTCCATCAATTTCCAGTTCCTGACTAAACAGATACTTCGGCGACTGTGGGTTAAGCAGGTTCTCGCGGGTTTTCTGGATAATCGCGTCGGTATGCACGAAAAAGATGAAGTTCTGATACCCGTACTCTTTAAACAAATAGAGTATCGTTCCCGCCATCACCATCGTTTTTCCAGCACCGGTTGCCATGTGAAACAGCAGGTGGCGGTAATGCAGCAGTGCCTCTTCCCGCTTACGCTGCGTATAATGCAGGTAACGAAGTGCCCCGTGCTGATACGGACGCAACTCGTCCTTCAGGTTCGCCTGAACGTAGCCCGGCGTCTGGTAGTTGTCATGGAACAGACCGGGTTCGTCAAATTGCTTCAGCTTGTTAAACAGTAGCTTCTCACTGCCGCCTGATTTCGGTTTCTTCGCCATGCCGTCACTCCATACCGTAGAAGCTGCGGGTGAAAGCTTTGTCGCTCTCTGAAATGTTCAGATCGCAGTCGTCCATCTCCGAGGCGTTCACGTAGAGCTGATTTTTATCAAGTATTTCAATTAGAAGCTGCTTCTGCTCGTGCAGTTCCAACTCGCTGAATGCAACTTTTCGTGGAATGCCTTCCATTTCGTACTCAGCGGACAGCACGTTTTCAAGTGCCACCTGATAATTGAGGTGCGCCTCCGTTTTCATTACGGAAAACAGTTTTTCGAGTTCCTCAGTAGACTGCGCTTTCTGGATTGCATGCACGAAGTACGCGTTCAGCTCCATCAGTTCGGCATAGACAAAGCTTCCCCCACCTTTCCAATTAACGTCTTTGGATATACCACCCTGCTCGCCTTCGATGACTTTTTGCAGGCGCGGCACGGTAATCTCATTGATGTAATCCATTTGCTCAATGCCAATATAGCGACGCCCCATTTTATGGGCTACTGCTGCTGTTGTTCCGCTCCCAAGGTGGAAGTCCAAAACCAAGTCACCTTCTTTTGTACATGACTCAATACACCGCTGAATCAGTTTTTCAGGCTTTTTCCCATTTTTAAAAATAGCACCACCTTCATTAGCTATTCCATTCCACGGGATATCAAGCCATAGATTAGTAAGTAACATGGTGGGGGTCAGAGTTCCATTTAAATTCTTGACCTTATTAGAATAAAAATATATTTGTCTTCCGTTAATAATATATATATTGTCGTTATCCCTTTCTACTTTATAGATTTTACCCGGATTCTTTTTAGACTCATCCCTAATCTCTACGATTTTTTTGCCAGCCGCATTGCTTATTGCGGTTGCTTGATAAACAGCATCTGCGTTTTCAATCGCGAATTGAGCCATTCCTTCGTCAAAATCTAATCGACCATATTTTTCCTTTGCTTCTTTAACGCTATTAAAACCCTTACACTTAGCGAAATGTTCAGCTAAAGAGCACGTCTCCCATTGACAATAGTCATCATTTATGTTTTTTATAAATTTCCCGTATGATGGGTCGTAAGAGCTTTTTACGAACTGAGGTGTGTAGGTGTACTTGCTCCTGTCCTTACAAAACATTAGAAGGTATTCTGTTTGAGAATATGGTGACGGATTTACTACTTTTAATCCTGAAGGATCAGAAGTCTTTACGACGATATTGTTTAGGAAGTTATCCCTACCAAAAATATCATCCATTAAAAATCTCAGGGAGGAGTGCTCCTTGTCGTCACATTGAACAAATATGATACCATCATCGCTTAATAATTCTTTTGCGATTGATAGTCTATTTTTCATAAAAGTAAGCCATGTAGAACGATTAAACTTATCGTTGTACCTAAAACTATCGTTTCCAGTGTTGTATGGTGGATCTATATAGATTAACTTAACTGAGTTAATAAATCTTTTCTTCAAGCAGTGTAGTGCTATTAAATTATTCCCTTTTAATAAAATATTATCATTTGAGATGAATGATAATAGCCTGTCAGAAACAGATTCTTTATTATATTTTTTTATAGATGTAAAAACCTTTGGGGATAAAAGGTTATCTATTTCATCCTTTGCAATTATCTCATTGTAGTATAATTCACTTTTACCGTTTTCCTCTTTTGTCATCCCGCCTTCAAGAATGCAATCCTTAAAGGGGAAGTCAAGTACTACATCCGAGCTGTAATCAATGTATTTACCTTCACTTGTTAATCCCACTTTGTTCCGGTATTTAGTGAAGCTGTTAGCCCAGTATTCCTTGTATTTGAGCAGGCTACATAATTTATCAAAGTCAAAGATGAAAATACCATCAACATCCGTACCATAAACAGAACGCACTTTTTCATTAGTGACCAATGCCTTGATTAGATCTGGCTGTTTTTTACTGATAGCTTCAATCACCATTGAGCGGTGCAATTCCTCTCCGTTCCAGAATTGCGAAAAACCTTTTAAAACCTTGTTCAGTTCTTTTATTAATTCGGTTTGCATGCCATTACCTTATGAAAGATTAAAAAACAATCACCTTAATAACCAAATAAATTAAAATACTTTCTCTTATGCGAGATTAGTTTTATTTTTTAGATAATTATATAACACTTCACCATTTTTAACGCGTGACAGTGTTTGAGCGAAAGGTATATCATTTTCAAGTACTCGTTTTACATCTCTTGCAGATAAAGGCTTTTCCAGCAAAGAAAAATCAGATAACACCTGATATCGCATTGAGTTATGGTTAATTTTTTCTGGATTAGGCTCATCAATGTTCTGGCCACTACCAAAACCATATGCCACAATCCCTGACCCTGATTCGTATAAGAAAACAACATCCCCTTTTTTTATTCTATTGATTTTCCCTATATAATCATCTTCGAAAGTTGCAGCAATTCCTTGCTCCAGAATGATGTTATGGTCAACGGTGCTATTTGTTTTATTAGTATTTAAGAGGAAATAAGAAACACCGCTATTTTCATCAGCAATATCTGTTAATTCATTCTCACTTTCCATTTTCATCTTCCACCATTCGGGGATAGCATAGTCGGAGATCAACTGATAAATAACATCTTGTCTTGTACAGCCAACAACATCGGCAATTTCTTGGAGTACAGCATTTTCTTCATTAGTGACTCGAACACTTAAGGTCACAGTGTTTTTAATATCAGAATTAAATTTTTTATTAAGATTATTTAATAGGCTCATGATTAGGCTCTTGTGTTTGACATTGAGTTAGCATACATGAATCTTAACCCCTGTCAACAAATGAATCAAAAATAGAATCATAATTTGAATCAATTTTTGATTCGACAGCCATTTTAATTGAATCCCTCTTTAAATGGGAACACGCAAAATTAAGCAACATATTGATTATAAATAAAATTAATATATTAGATATAAGTTGGGATTGGCTTTAGGCGTTAAATGAATGGTTATTTAGCTAGCCTGACTCTAGAAGCACAAAAACGGATCTGGCGTACATTCCGGTACAGTTTGGCATTAGACCCCTTAGTACTACAGTCGTAGCCGGCATTGTGTCATGATAGCTATCTTCTTTCTTCCTCATCCTAAGGGAGGTGCCCTATGGCCTCACCTGTCAATTTCTGGGAACAGGCGCTTCTGCTGGCTCATTCCCGTCTGATCCCACTATTTTGCTCTGCAAGTTCTCAGCAACGTTGTCTGGCGTATCTTCGTGGGTTACTCAGCGATGTTGAACGTAAAAACGGCTGGCAACTGGCTGAATGGCTGGGTGAACGCTCACCGGATGGCATTCAATATTTTCTGGAACGGGCCCATTGGGATGCTGAAGCCGCCCGCGATATCTTACGTGATTATGTCACCGCACATTTGGGGGATGAGCAAGGTATCCTTATTATCGATGAAACCGGTTTTATCAAAAAAGGGACGCATTCTGCCGGCGTGCAGCGTCAGTATAGTGGAACGGCGGGACGGATTGAAAATAGTCAGATAGGGGTTTTCCTGTGTTACGCCGGTAAGGGCGGCCATGCCTTTCTTGATAGGGCCTTATACCTGCCCGAACCGTGGACTGAGAACCGGCCCCGCTGTACGGCTGCGGGCATCCCTGACGCCGTGAGCTTTGCCACTAAACCCCAACTCGCCCGGCACATGCTGGCGCGCGCATTCAAGGCCAATATCCCCTGTCGCTGGGTCACCGCTGATGCGGTCTATGGACAGGATCGTCGCTTGCGATGCTGGCTGGAATCTCAGCATCAACCGTTTGTCTTAGCGATCCCCAAAAATGAGCGCCTCTGGTGGCAAACACCGCATTACACCCGAGCAGACACCATTGCAGCCAGTCTGACCGATGACGACTGGGAAACACAGTCAGCCGGGCTGGGAACAAAAGACGAACGTTGGTATGACTGGGCACGGATCCCGCTCTGGCGCTTGCAAATGAGTGAAGAGGAACGGCGTTATGGTCATTATCTGCTGATCCGGCGTAACCGGAATGAGAAGCAGGAACGGGCCTACTATGTTGTCTATGCCCTTAAAGAGCAGGCCGATCTTAAGACGTTGATTCAGGTGGCCGGACATCGCTGGGAAATCGAAAGCGGTTTTGAGGAAACAAAAGGCGAGTGCGGTCTGGATCATTACGAAGTGCGGCAGTGGCACAGCTGGTATCGGCATATTACGTTGTCATTATTGGCGCATGCGGTTCTGGCGGTTTTGCGGATACAGGAGAAAAAAAACGCCGGCGGGACTGATAGCCCTGAGTGTAGCGGAACTGCGTAAGCTGCTGTCAAAACTGATGGAAAAGGCAGGAGAAACGAGAGAACAGATTTTATTTTGGTCAGACTGGCGGCGACGACATCAGTATCGCGCTCAACAATGCCATTATCACCGCCGAGAGGAATATCTGATCATGGAACAGTTACGACTGTAGTATTAGAGAGCTTTCCACCTACACACGTATCAACATTTGGACGATACGATTACCTTCTAGATGACATACCTTATATGGTGCCGAAACTGTTCCGCATGGTATGGTGGCTAGATCCACCACACCCTGTGACCATCAACATAATTCAATTAATGCGATACATGCCTGGTACGGAGCCATGGTGTTATACTCTCATTTTGATGTAATACCTCATCAAGCATAAAACACCATTTATGTTGCTTTATTCAACATTTGAATTTTACGGCAAAAAAAAGCTAAGCTATCAACGCCAGTATCCTTACTGGCGTTGATAGCTTTTATTACCAATTACTACCTTACGAGTGGCGTTGGCATGACCCCTTCGTTTTAAAAATAATCAATATGCTACCTCATTATCCCCCGCCTGCTATCAAGATCCTAGGCATGGTTATAGGTGCTAAGGATGCTGTTCTTGCTCACATGCGTCAACTGGAGATCAATCTAGGTAATCTTAAAGTCTTTCTCATGCAGGGTAGTACTCAACGTAGGATATAAATCGTGGCTGCTCATCGCCCAAGCCTAGCAAAATCAAACGGACTCACCTCCTTATCCCTGTTCGCATCCAGAAAATCAGCCCACCACTGCAACATCAGTCTACGTTCATCAAGATGCTCGGCCTTATGAATATAAGCCGCACGCACAGAGTTACGTTCCATATGGCTCATCTGCCGTTCCACTGCATCCCTAGACCAGAGCCCTGACTCAACCAGCGAACTACATGCCATAGTTCTGAAACCATGCCCACAGACTTCCGTTTTCGTGTCATAGCCCATTACTCGCAGAGCCTTGTTCACCGTGTTCTCACTCATTGGCTTACGCGGATCGTGATCGCCAACGAAAATCAGTTCACGGTTTTGACTCATGATTTTGATTTTTTCCAAAATGGAGAGAGCCTGTCGCGACAAAGGTACAAGATGCGGAATCCGCATCTTCTAACCACGTTGAGAATGCTTAACACCATCAATGGGTTTTCGTGTCGCTGGTATATGCCAGATAGCCCTTTCAAGATCGATTTCTTCCCAACGGGCGAATCTCATTTCACTGGAACGAACAAATGTTAATAAAGTCAGTTCTACTGCAATTTTGGTCAGCAAGCGCCCGCGATAACAGGAAAGACGAGCCAAAAATTCAGGCAGACGTTCATGAGGCAATGCAGGGTGATGTTTGGGTTTTACTATGGTGAGAGTGCCCGCCATATGATTGGCAGGGCTATATTCAAGAATGTCATTTTGAACTGCGTAACGCATAATGGCAGCTACACGCTGTTGTAATCTCTGGGCTATATCATGTTTACCATCAGTATCAACGGCTTGGATTGGTGCCAACAGTTGACTGGTTCGTAAAGCGCGAATATCGAGAGTACCAATATAAGGGAAAATGTATTGTTCAAAACTTCGCATAATCCGGTCTCGATGGTCTTCACTCCACCGTTTATTGCTGGCGTGCCATTCACGGGCGATCCGTTCAAAAGTATATGCCCCCTTTGATTCGGCTTGTGCGTCTTTTTTCTCTGCTTTGGGATCAATCCCTTGAGCAAGCAATTTTTTAGCTTCATCCCGTTTAGCGCGAACATCAGCTAATGAAACGGCAGGATAAACACCAAAGGCCAGACGGTCTTCTTTCTTATCGGTCGGGCGGTGATACTTCATGCGCCAGTATTTAGAACCGCGTGGCGTAATTTCGAGATATAAGCCAGCACCATCCGCTAATTTATAGGATTTCTCTTTAGGTTTCGCAGTCTCGATTTGTCAGGTATTTAGTTTCATTTTTGGGGCACATCTAAAATCGAAGTGTAGGTGCCCCAGATTATTCCCCTTGCTGCATGTTGATTGTAACAGACTGGAGTAGACGTCAAAATAACGTAATTTGTTGACTTATTGGGATTTTTAGGGATTTTGTAGACTTGGATAGACGTTAGAAAACTAATGAATGGTGCCGAAGGCCGGACTCGAACCGGCACACCCGAAGGCGGTTGATTTTGAATCAACTGCGTCTACCGATTTCGCCACTTCGGCACTGAAAGGGGTCGGAAAACGAGAGCCATTATACTTGCCCGAAGACCATTCGCAACACTTATCCTTCCAATTTTGTTCAAGTGCTGAAAAAAAAAGCAAACACAATAACTTTCACATAAATTTGCTTAAATTTAAGCCCACATTGTTCTATGTAACATAAATCGACCTTTTATAACTTCTTATCATCGATAGACAACCCATAATCTCCTTATATAATTCAAAATAAAATACTATAAAACACTGCTGTTGAGGTAAATCAGTATGACGCTTATCAATTGGATATTCGCAGGTATTCTGCTGGGTTTTGTTATCGGTGCCGTTATTGCGATATTTAAGAAGAATAAATAACGGTTGAGTTTCGCCATGCATTACGCTCCCTGATTGGTTAATCCGAAAATGAACAAACGGCTCTATAAATTTTGTGTTGTTTCAGCTCTCTCATTAGCGATTTCAGCCTGCTCTGCTTCTGGCAATTCGCACCAGAACAAAACGCCGCACTCAGGTAAACAGCCTACAAAATGGGAAGTGTTTGACGGCGATGTTTCAAACCGGAAAATGGCTTCAGCGCTGGTTGAAGAGTATGCTCAGTCAATCTTTAATGAAGGTAATCCGCTAGGTATGGCAATGGTGGTGATTGATAATAATCAGGTCATACACCATAGTTTTGGGGAAACTTATCCAGGGAGCGGTATCAAACCCAGCCAGAATTCTTTAATCCGCATCGCTTCAATCACCAAACTGATGACCAGTGAAGTCATGATCAAGCTGGCAGAACAAAAGCGTATTAAAATCACCGATCCATTACAAAAATATACTTATCATGGTGTGCATGTACCCGATTTTGGTATCGATCAGCCTATTCGGTTATATCATCTGGCAAGCCACACCAGTGGGTTACCACGGGAGCAACCCGGTGGAAAATGGGGGCGTCCGGTATTTATCTGGCCGACTCAGTCTAATCGATGGAACTGGCTGAAAAATGCGGATCTAGAAACGGCCCCCGGCACAACGGCTTCTTATTCTAATCTGGCCTACGATCTATTAGCTGATGCCCTTTCCAAAGCAACCGGCGAACCTTATAGCCGCCTTCTACATGAAGAAATCACTCTTCCCTATAAAATGAAGGATACAACCCTGACACCAACCCCTGCCCAGTGTGCCCGGTTGATGGAGGGGATCAAATCCAGCCCTTGCCTTAATACTATCGCCGCAGCAGGCAGTGGCGGCATTTATTCTACTCCCGCCGATATGCAACGCTGGATGCAGCAGTTTTTATCCTCCCACAATCATTTAAGAAAACAGACTGCCAGCCGTGAACAGGGCATTTATTTTAAACGCGCTGAGCTGGCTTCAATCAGAGGAATGGATGTGGCCGGAAAAGCTGATGGCATCGGGCTTGGCTGGGTTTATATGAACGGTAAGAAAGATGTTCCGGGTATCTATCAGAAAACAGGCGGCGGCGGCGGGTTTAACACTTATATGGCGATGATCCCTGAGCAGAATATTGGCGTCTTTATCGTCATGACCCGAAAAGAGCACAGTAAGTTCCATCAGGTGACTAAAGGTGTGAATGAGCTGGTCACTGCACTGGCACAGAATCATAACCAGATTCCAGAGCAACCGGTAATGGAATTGGTAAAAAAATAAGCCTATAAAAAATAACAGCCTGAGTTTATATCATCAAAACTCAGGCTGTATCAGTCTGATAGAAGCAGGATATCAATTTGTGGCTGCTATTTTCTCTTCAAAAGTAAGTAAACACTCACTGTAAAGAACAGCAGACTCGGCAGCAATGCACCCAACATCGGCGGCATGCTATAAACCAGACTAAGTGGGCCGAATATCTCATTGAGGACATAGAAAACAAAGCCTGAGCTGATCCCTACCACAACCCTGAATCCCATAGGAACACTGCGCAACGGCCCGAAGATAAAGGAAAGTGCCATCAACATCATGACCGCCACGGATAACGGCGCAAAAACCTTTTTCCACATATTGAGTTCGTAGCGCCCGGCATCCTGCTGGCTCTGTTTCAGATAAGTAATGTATTGATACAAGCCACGAATAGAAAGCGCGGTAGGCTCAAGGGAAACAACCCCCAGTTTTTCTGGTGTCAGTCGGCTTTTCCAGTCAGCAGAGATATACTGTGAACCGGTGATCCGGCCAAAATGATTTAAATCAGACTCTTCCACCTGAGATAACTTCCATTGTGCATTTTCCGTATCATACACAGCGGATGCTGCATATTTCACTGACAATAGTTTTTTTTCGTTATCAACATGATAGATACTGACACCGTTCAGAGAACTATCCTTGCCTACACTCTGAATGTAAACGAAATCATTACCATCTTTTGCCCAAAGCCCTTTGGAGGTGGACATCAAAGAACCACCATACATCTTCTGTGAGCGGAAGTTACGGGCGATTTGTTCCCCTTGTGGAGCAACCCATTCACCGATCACCATTGTCAGTAAAACCAGCGGAATAGCCGTTTTCATTACCGCACCGGCAACCTGAAGGCGGGTAAAACCCGAAGCCTGCATTACCACCAACTCACTGCGGGTAGCCAGCGCTCCTAAACCCAAAAGCGCTCCCAACAAAGCCGCCATCGGGAAGAAAATCTGGATATCCTTGGGAACGCTCAGCAAGGTATAAATACCGGCAGAAAGGGCGGTATACTCGCCCTGCCCGACTTTACGCAGCTGATCGACAAATTTAATAATGCCGGATAGCGACACCAGTGTGAACAGTGTCATCAGAATGGTTTGCAGGATCGTCCGCCCGATATATCTATCTAATACACCAAACATCAGGCAGCTCCTTGATTCTTAAAGCGTGAACGCAGTTTACGCATCGGGGTGGTATCCCATACGTTAAGCGCTAGTGCCAGAGCAAAATACATACCGTTAACCAGCCACATCCAGATCATCGGGTCCAGTTTCCCTTTACTGCCATTAGAGCGCAGGGAACTTTGCAGCAGGAAGAAAATCAGATAGAGCAACATGGCCGGCAGCATACTGAGTACGCGCCCCTGCCGCGGGTTGACTGCACTGAGCGGAACAACCATCAATGCCATAATCAGGACAGATGCAATCAGCGTCAGACGCCAGTGGAGTTCAGAACGGGCATCTTTATCATTGCTATGCCACAGTTCAGACATTGATTTTTGTTCAACTTTACCGCTGTCTACATCCGGGTTTTGATGTCCGATAACGGCACGATAGTCGTTAAAATCGGTAATGCGGAAATCACGTAACAAGGCCGTTCCCTCGTAGCGAGTTCCTGTATGAAGGACCGCAACCTGATTGCCGTTGGGTAATGCTTCCATATGCCCGCCATCAGCAATGACGATTGAAGGCCGCTGATTATGCGTCGGACGAAGCTGGGCAAGGAAAACATTCTCAAAATTATTCCCTTTGACGTTACCGATATACAGCACCATGTTGCCATCATTAGAAGGCTTGAACTGCCCTTCCATTATTGCGGCAAGGCTTGGGTTTGCTTTCGCATCTGCCAGCACTTGTTCCTGATATTTAGATGACCACGGAGTGAACCAGATAACGTTGGCCGCAGCCAGCATCGCAGTGAGCAGGGCCAGAATGAGGGCGGATTTCACCAGCACGCTTTTACCTAAACCGCAGGCATGCATGACGGTAATTTCGCTTTCCGTATAGAGTTTACTGAATGTCATTAACACCCCGAGAAACAAGCTCAGGGGTAAAATTAGCTGCGCCATCTCCGGCACACCTAACCCTAACAAAGATAAAACTAAATTTGCGGGAATATTACCTTCCACCGCCGCGCCCAATACCTCAACTAATTTCTGACTGAAAAAGATCAGCAATAAGATGAAAAGTATTGCGATTTGACTTTTCAGGGTTTCCCGTACCAGATATCTAATGATGATCACGCTTATTACGCCTGTGAAAACTTGTCTTTTTGCAGGAAAGTCGCTAACTTCGTCGTATATCTACCATTTATATGAATCAGTTTGGCTTCCCCGTAGCTAAAATGATACCAAAGCATTCCATATATTTGTTCTCAATTAGAGCATACTTATCGTTGGCTAAGTATCTAAAATTAATATACTCAGCTTAACATAGCAGAGAACTTTATTTGGGATGATTTAATGCGGAACATGGTATTTTAGCGATTGTATCTGTCTTTGTCTTTAAGATTCAGGAGAACGCATGGAGTTTAGTGTAAAAAGCGGTAGCCCGGAGAAACAACGCAGTGCGTGTATTATTGTCGGCGTATTTGAACCGCGCCGTCTTTCCCCTATCGCAGAACAACTTGACAAAATAAGTAACGGTTATATCAGTGCCTTACTGCGCCGCGGTGAACTTGAAGGCAAAGTGGGGCAGACCCTGCTACTGCATCATGTTCCTAATGTGCTGTCTGAGCGCATTCTGCTGGTTGGTTGCGGAAAAGAGCGTGAACTGGATGAGCGCCAGTATAAGCAGATTATTCAGAAAACCATCAGCACCCTCAATGAAACTGGTTCAATGGAAGCTGTCTGTTTCCTGACTGAATTACACGTTAAGGGACGCAACAACTATTGGAAAGTACGTCAGGCAGTCGAAACAGCAAAAGAGTCACTGTATGTCTTCGACCAGCTTAAGAGCAGCAAAACCGAACTGCGTCGGCCTTTGCGTAAGATGGTCTTCAATGTGCCGACCCGCCGCGAACTGACCAGCGGTGAACGTGCCATTCAGCATGGTCTTGCCATTGCTGCCGGCATTAAGGCAACAAGAGATCTGGTTAATATGCCGCCTAATATCTGTAATGCTGCGTACCTTGCTTCACAGGCACGTCAGCTTGCTGACAGCGCTGAAAATCTGGTTACCAAAGTGATTGGTGAAGAGCAGATGAAAGAGCTGGGTATGAATGCCTATCTGGCGGTAGGTCAGGGTTCTCAGAACGAATCGCTGATGTCGGTAATCGAATATAAAGGCAGTAAAGACCCGAATGCGAAACCTATCGTACTGGTGGGTAAAGGCCTGACTTTCGATTCCGGTGGTATCTCCCTCAAGCCAGCCGATGGCATGGAAGATATGAAGTTCGATATGGGCGGTGCGGCTTCTGTTTATGGTGCGATGAGAATTGTGGCTGAGCTGCAATTACCCATCAATGTCATCGGTGTTCTGGCTGGATGCGAGAATATGCCCGGTGGTCGTGCCTATCGCCCCGGAGATATTTTAACCACAATGTCCGGCCAGACCGTTGAAGTGACGAATACTGATGCGGAAGGTCGTCTGGTGCTGTGCGATGCGCTGACTTATGTTGAGCGTTTCGAACCAGAGCTGGTTATTGATGTCGCCACGCTGACAGGTGCATGTATGGTTGCACTGGGCAGTCATTATACTGGTTTGATGTCCAACCATAATCCACTGGCCCATGAACTGCTGAATGCATCAGAACAGGCCGGTGATCGGGCATGGCGTCTACCGTTGGGCGATGAGTTTTCCGAGCAGTTGGAGTCGAATTTCGCGGATATGGTTAACTCCTGTGGGCGTCTTGGCGGCGCGATTACTGCCGGTGCTTTCCTGTCGCGTTATACGGCTAAATACAATTGGGCACATCTGGATATCGCCGGTACAGCATGGCGGGCAGGTAAGCAGAAAGGAGCAACAGGTCGTCCGGTTGCACTGTTGGCACAATTCCTGTTAAATCGTGCAGGTCTTAATGCTGATGATTAATACCCCTCCGCCATTTTTTGCATAAGAATATGGCGTATACCCAACAGATTTCGGGTTACAACCTGAAAAATGATGGCGATAATAAAGGTATTAAAGAAAAGGGTATTGCAGCAGCAATACCCTTTTTCCGTCACCTTGCCTGTCGTTTAACCATTTTTCTGTAACCTATTTTCGATAATCATGAGACTATGAAAAACGCCACTTTCTATTTATTGGAAAAGATGTCACCGGAACAATCATCGTCTTTAGATGATTTACAGCCACATGAATGGCTGGCATGTCAGCTTGCCGCTGACCAATGGCGTGCAGGGAAGCGGGTTCTGATTGCTTGTGAAAGCCAGCAGCAGGCCGAAAAGCTGGATGAAGTCCTATGGCAGCGAGAGCCGGGCCAGTTTGTGCCACACAATCTTGCAGGAGAAGGCCCCCGTTATGGCGCGCCTGTAGAATTGTGCTGGCCGCAGAAAAGAGGCAATGCTCCCCGTGATATTCTGATTACACTGCTTCCTCATTTTGCAGACTTTGCCACAGCTTTCCATGAAGTGGTAGACTTCGTCCCTATTGATGAAAATCTGAAACAGTTAGCTCGCGAACGATATAAATCCTATCGTAGCGTCGGCTTTAATTTGACCATGGCAACCCCGCCAACCTATTAAATATCAAGATAAAATGGAAAAGACACCCGCTACTAAAACGCAATCTGAGCCATCTCTCGATAAAACGTATAACCCGACAGAGATAGAGCAACCTCTTTACGATCACTGGGAAAAGAGTGGTTATTTCAAGCCAAACGGTGACACCAGCCGTGAAAGCTTCTGCATCGTCATTCCACCGCCAAATGTGACTGGCAGCCTGCATATGGGGCACGCCTTCCAGCAGACTATCATGGATACGATGGTGCGTTACCAGCGTATGCAGGGTAAAAACACGCTGTGGCAGGTCGGTACTGACCATGCAGGTATCGCAACGCAAATGGTTGTTGAGCGCAAAATCGCAGCTGAAGAAAACAAAACTCGCTACGATTATGGCCGCGATGCTTTTATTGACAAGATTTGGCAGTGGAAAGCGGAATCCGGTGGCACAATCACTAACCAGATGCGCCGTCTGGGTAACTCTGTGGATTGGGAGCGTGAGCGCTTCACCATGGATGAAGGGTTGTCAAAAGCCGTTAAAGAAGCCTTCGTACGCATGTATCAGGATGACCTGATTTATCGTGGTAAGCGTCTGGTTAACTGGGATCCAAAACTGCGCACAGCAATTTCTGATATCGAAGTGGAAAACCGCGAAGTCAAAGGTTCAATGTGGCATCTGCGTTATCCATTAGCAGATGGTGCGAAAACAGCCGAAGGCAAAGATTACCTGGTTGTTGCGACAACCCGTCCGGAAACGGTGCTGGGAGATACCGGTGTTGCAGTTAACCCGGAAGATCCACGTTATAAGGATCTGATCGGCAAAGATATCATTCTGCCACTGGTAAACCGTCGTATTCCTATCGTGGGCGATGAGCACGCTGATATGGAAAAAGGTACTGGTTGTGTGAAAATCACTCCGGCCCACGATTTCAATGACTATGAAGTAGGTAAACGTCACAGCCTGCCGATGATCAATATCCTGACGCTCGACGGTGATATCCGCGAAGCCGCAGAAGTGTTCAATAGCAATGGTGAAGCTTCTGACGCTTATTCAACCGAGATCCCGGCTGAATATCGTGGCATGGAACGTTTTGCCGCCCGCAAAGCTATTGTTGCCGAATTCGAAAAGCAGAGCCTGCTGGTAGAAATCAAGCCTCACGATCTGACCATTCCTTATGGCGACCGCGGTGGTGTAGTCATCGAGCCAATGCTGACCGACCAGTGGTATGTCCGCACCGCACCGCTGGCAAAAGTAGCGATTGAAGCTGTTGAGAATGGCGACATCCAGTTCGTACCAAAACAGTACGAGAACATGTACTACTCTTGGATGCGTGATATTCAGGACTGGTGTATTTCCCGTCAGTTGTGGTGGGGCCACCGTATTCCGGCATGGTATGACGCAGAAGGCAACGTCTATGTGGGTCGCGATGAAGAAGAAGTCCGTCGTGAAAACAATCTGGGTGCAGATATTACTCTGACTCAGGACGATGATGTGCTGGATACCTGGTTCTCTTCCGGTCTGTGGACATTCTCCACCCTCGGCTGGCCTGAACAGACGGAAGCACTGAAAACGTTCCATCCGACCGATGTACTGGTCAGTGGCTTCGATATCATCTTCTTCTGGATTGCCCGCATGATCATGATGACCATGCATTTCATCAAAGATGAAGACGGCAAACCTCAGGTGCCATTCAAGACGGTCTATATGACAGGTCTGATCCGCGATGAAGAAGGCCAGAAGATGTCTAAATCCAAAGGGAACGTTATCGACCCGCTGGATATGATTGACGGCATTCCGCTGGAAAATTTGCTGGAAAAACGCACCGGCAATATGATGCAGCCGCAAATGGCAGAGAAAATCCGCAAGCGTACTGAAAAGCAGTTCCCGGAAGGCATTGAAGCCCATGGTACTGACGCCCTGCGTTTCACTCTGGCGGCACTGGCTTCCACGGGTCGTGATATCAACTGGGATATGAAGCGCCTGCAAGGTTATCGCAACTTCTGTAACAAACTGTGGAATGCCAGCCGTTTCGTGCTGATGAACACCGAAGGGCAGGATTGTGGTCAGAATGGTGGCGAAATGTCGCTGTCACTGGCCGATCGCTGGATCCTGGCAGAGTTCAACCAGACAGTGAAAGATTATCGCGAAGCGCTGGATACTTACCGTTTCGACATCGCGGCTAATATTCTTTACGAATTCACATGGAACCAATTCTGTGACTGGTATCTGGAACTTTCCAAACCGGCTATCAATAAAGGTTCTGAAGCAGAAGTCCGCGCAGCGCGCCATACTCTGATTGAAGTGCTGGAAGGCCTGCTGCGTCTGGCTCATCCAATCATTCCATTCATCACCGAAACTATCTGGCAACGTGTGAAAGTAGTTAAGGGCATTGATGCAGATACCATCATGCTGCAATCTTTCCCTGAATTCGATCAGGCGAGAGTTGATGAATTAGCGCTGAACGATCTGGAGTGGATTAAAGAGGCGATCATTGCAGTACGTAACATCCGTGCAGAAATGAACATTGCGCCAAGCAAACCACTGGAAGTTCTGCTGCGTGATGCGAATGCCGATGCACAACGCCGCGTTACTGAAAACCTGAACTTCCTTCAGGCAATGGGCCGTCTCTCCTCCGTTACCGTTCTGACAGCAGGAGAAGAAGCGCCTGTTTCTGTGACCAAGCTGATCAACGGTGCAGAAGTGCTGATCCCAATGGCTGGCTTAGTAGATAAAGATGCAGAACTGGCACGTCTGGATAAAGAAATCGAAAAGCTGGATAAAGAAATCAGTGGCATCGAAGGCAAACTGTCCAACGAAGGATTTGTCAGCCGGGCACCAGAAGCTGTTGTTGCTAAAGAGCGTGAGCGTCTGGCAACAAACAATGCAGCTAAAGAAAAATTACTGGCACAGAAAGTAACTATCGCTGCTCTGTAATATTTTCTGAATTAAATTAAGCCACTGTATATTTTCAGTGGCTTTTTTTGAGTGTTAGCTATTGGGATAGAATACATCAACATGAATATAATCTTCATTCAGTTGATAACTCTCTTTTAATAACTCAGACATATCACTGATCATATTAGGAGAACCACACATATAAACTTCTATCTGATTATTCAGACCAATCTCTTTTTTAAAGACATCCTGTACATACCCAAAATGGACTTCAGGATAGTCTTCTTCATCTGATCGTGATAAAGCCATATGGAAATGAAAATTTCCTAATGTGTTTTTCCAGTTATCTACAATCTCAGAAAAATAGTGATCGGCTTTTCGTCTTCCTCCCCAAAAAAGATGAATTTTTCGTTCATTAAATACGCCAGATTCGATTATGGATTTTATCGGTGCAAATCCTGTTCCTGTCGCAACAAAAACAATATCTCTTACCTCATCATGATAATCCGAAATAAAATCACCATAAGGCCCGTATATCCACAATACATCATTGACTTTCAGCTTTTCACAAATCACATCTGAAAACACGCCATTTTTATTCTTAGCTACATGAATTTCAACATATCCATCATCCTTCGGGATATTAGCTACAGAATAATACCGGCATTTACCATTAGGGACTTCTATACCAATATATTGTCCCGGAATAAAATCCATCTTAGATCTTTTCGATAACTTGAATCTTATAACAGTGATTCCGGGAGTTCTTGTTATATCACATATAACAGCGCCTTCTTTGGTATCTGAAAGCATTTTATTATCACCATCTGCTTCACAAACAATATTGCTCTTGGCAATCGCGCAGCATGGTAAAAAGTAATTATCGTCCAGTTCTTTCTTTGTTAATCCAATTTTATTCCCGACTGTATACTCTATATCACCGGATAATAACTTTAACTTACAAACCCGACAGGCTCCCAACCGGCAACCATTTTTTAAAGAATGTCCGTTATTTTCGGCTTGTTCCAATATAGTTATGTTTTCATCAGAAAAAAATTCGATTTCATTTTTATTAATACTAACAAAATGTTTCATTTTACAATTAGGATCATTCCATGCCATTCAAACATTCAACATACTTCTTCCCGGCGATAATAAATTCTTCCGGTGAAAAACCGCCGCCTGATTCTTCAATAATAAAATTCCCCTGATAACCTTCACTCACCATATAGGATAATACTTTGTGATAGTCGAAGTTGCCTTCATCCAACGGTAAATGAACGTGTTCACCATTCAGTACATCATTGAAGTGCGCATTCCTAATATAAGGTAGAATTCTTTTTAATCCTTCCTTATATTCTCTGGTACTGTTTTTATGCATAAATGATTCAAAATGCACAATGTCCAGAGTCAGGAAAACACCGTACTGATGGCATAAGATCTCATGCTGTTCATCACTTAGTACGATATACTTTTCTCTGTCACTTCCGGTATTTTCCAGCAGGATAGTCATGCCATTTTCTTTTGCAACTTTTGATAATTTCTCGATAGATTTAGACAGCTGCTGAAAATCAAAATCAGAGATCCCATTATCATCAAATTCAAGATAGCCGGGATGAATAGTAATATATTCAGCACCAATCTTCTTCGCTTCATAAATGAATGATTCAAGATAATCAACAGCAATAATTCTGTCCAACTCTTCACTATTAGCAATATCTGTTTTAATGCCGATATAAGGCGCGTGGACAGAATAGTAAAGATCGTTATCTTCTTTTAACTTATTCAATACAGCAACTTTCTCATTCCATTTCTCAGGATGATAATCAATTAAGTCTCTTAGCTCTTTTTCAAATTCAATTTCAATACGCTTAAAATCTTTACTTAACTGTTCAACCAAAACGTCTATATCTGCCGGATTTTCAAAAATATTTGTTGAGAAGCCAATTTTCTGAGAAAAATTCATAACCATTCCTATTAAATATCTTGCTGAGAAAGTTTACTGCTTGATAATCTATTAAAATAAAATTTTCGTTCCAAACCTAATGTGTCAGGGTTGATAAATTCATAAGTTTCAGGGAATTTTTTAATTCCATTTTGATGAATACCTGCGCAAGTTGAAAACGCATATTTCCCTAATAAAGGTTTATTAGGATGAGGCAATTTATTGATAATGTCATAATAAAAATTGCATAGATCAATGAGATCTTTCATATCAATATCTGCTTTAAACCTATTTTTATATTCACTTCTATAAGACAGAATTGCCATTATTTCTTCAAACGACGCATTACCACAGCGCTCACCAACGCCACCCAGTGTCACCTGTACTTCATCTGCTCCGGCATCAATTGCACTGATTGAATTAGCAACCGCCAGCCCTAAATCATTGTGGCAATGAACAGAGAACCGTATACCCGGAAACTTATTTTTAAAATAACTAATCAGATTACTGATATATAACGGTGTAGCACAACCGGTGGTATCGGCAAAGCAGATATCGTTAACATGGTAAGCTGTCAGTAGCTCAATTTTCTCTTCTAAAAGATCAAAGCTCCCTCTTGATGAGTCTTCTAAAATAGCTGAAACTTTACCTTTATAATCACTATTAGCTATATATTCCAAAGAATCTTTCAGCATCAATAATATGCTATCTTTGGTAGAATCAAACTTTTTTCTGATATGTATTTCTGAGCCAACACACAGCAAGTTTAATTTGGGCTTTTTAAATCTGCTTAACGCTAAAGTTGTTCTTTCAATATCATCAGGTTTTAATCGGCATAAAGCGGCAATATGGGTATCTTTAAAATCTATATTAGATGATGCGGCCTCATAAAAAAAATTTTCGCTATCTTCATCTGTTACCATGCCAATTTCAATAGAATCAACCCCTAAATCAATTAAACGTGGTAACAATTTCAACTTTTTTTCATTCGAGAGTAAACACCCAATCCCCTGCTCACCATCTCTCAATGTTGTATCAAAAAAACATATTTTTTTCATTAACCCACCATGATATTAATGTAAATAAAACAGATGATATAATTAAGCTCTTTAATATAGAGCCTGTGCGCTTACTGATAAAATAAGCAGTTATAACCGTAATAATTGCAAGAGCATACTTAATTTCAAAATTATAAATTAATTCGCTGATTTTTATATTACCAAGAGAAATATTTACAATAATACTGCCAAGGATAAAACACACTGAATAATCTAAAGAGGTAATAAGAAAACCATCTTTCTTAATTTTCTTGTTACCCATTAAAAATGGTATAACCCGAAGAAGGTAACTGATTGCTCCCATCAATAAGACCATAATCATGTTCAGGCTCCCTTTTTAATGTTTAATTCATAAAATGCAATGCACATTCCAACCATAATGGGTATTACTATATCCATAAGCTGAATATTTAATTCATTGATGAATGGTGCACACAACCCACCTATCAGCGTAGCAAAAACGGACAAATCTTTTCCGGCACGCTTAGCGGTAAGAGATGAAAAATGAATCGGAATTAACATCACGAGAAAAAGAGAGATTGAATCGTAATTCAGGTAATCTGAAGATACATATCCCAGTAAGGTTGCAAGAACAGCGATAACAAAGCTGGGGATAGAGACACCCAGATAATAATTAAACTGAGCCTTCCCTTCAGGGATCTTCTCCGAAACTAAATGAGCATGAGTTACGGTATATGTACTGGCACTGAATGCCAACATTGACAATACAACCTTGCTTTTTGATATGCCATGAAAATACTGTGACATAACCATCGACATCAGAAAGAAGCGAAAGTTAATGATCAGGGTGAGTATTATCACTGATAAAAATGCGCCATTAGCAAGATAATTAACAACAGCGACCTGCAACGGTGCAGCAAAAGTGAATACAGAACCCACCATTGTCTCTATTAATGAAAGCCCTTTATTTTGATACAGAGCACCAACGGATGCAAAAATGAGGAAAAAAGAAATGCAAACAGGTAATGAATCTAACATTCCTTTTCTAAATAATGAACTTTGCATTGAACACCAACTTTTAATATCAATAAATTCACACAAAAAATCATAATATGGAAAAACATTACATTAAAAAAAATGATGCTTCAATGTTTTTGACGCTATCTTATTGAGAACAATTATTATTAATGTAGATTTCACATTTAATTACTTTTATTCCATGTTAATAAAACCATTAAATAACAAAAATAAAATCAATTAAAATCAAATAGATAAGAAAAACAAAAAAACAAATATGTTTTTTAAAAAATGTTTCTCTATTATTAAAAAATGGAAGTAATCAACATTGTTTACAAGAACAGGTATGAACTATTAGTTTTCTCACAATATTTTCATATGAGAATTAAAATACATTATATAATTTCCTATTATATATAAATCATTGGGACTAAAAAGCCAGTCATGTATTATATTTGATAATAACTCTCATTATCAGGAAGGTAAAATGAAAATTATCCATAAAATATTATTAGCAGGAATGATTCAACTGGGCTTTACACATTTAACTTATGCAGAATCCACTCTGAGTAAAATCCAGTCCTCTGGCATATTCAGGATCGGAACAGAGGGTGCGTATGCTCCATTCAGTTATCATGATGCCTCGGGAAAATTAACTGGGTTTGATGTAGAAATCGGCCGTGAAATTGCCAAACGAATGAAAGTAAAACCTGAATTTATTGAAGGGAAATGGGATGGGCTGATTGCTGGTCTGGATGCTAGGCGATCAGATGCAGTTATGAACCAGATTGCGATTACCCCCGAACGCCAGAAAAAATATATTTTCTCCTTGCCTTATGTCATTTCAGAAGCTGTTCTGATTACCAGAACCGATAACAATAAGATTAAAACGTTTAGTGATTTAAAAGACAAAAAGTCCGCTCATACCTTAACCAATAACTTCGCCCAGATTGCGCGTCAGCACGGAGCAGAAATTATCGCTACAAATGGCTTTAATCAGGAAGTTGAGCTTGTCAGTACGGGCCGTGCAGATGCCACCATCAACGATAAACTGTCCTACCTCGATTATAAAAAACATCGCCCAGAAGCACCGGTACAAATTGTGGCAACCGATACCCATGCAGCACAGACTGCTGTACTCCTGCGCAAAAACGATACCGAGTTAAAGGCCGCAGTCGATGAAGCCATTACTGAAATCAACGCTGACGGAACTTACCAACGCATCTGGGACAAGTATTTTAGTCACTGATCCGCCAGTTCTAAGCTATAACTTTATTTTATATAAGGATGCTCTCTTATTGCCATATCATCCCTAAAACAATCTTATAAAAAATAAATACTTTTTGATGTTAATATAGGAACGATATATGACTCCATCCTGGCTCAGCTTAGCACTGGATTCTCTTTGGCCGATGATTTACGCAGGCCTGACATTCACTATTCCCCTCACCCTGATCACATTTGCCCTCGGGCTTACACTGGGGTTTATCGTTGCCCTGATCAGGCTTTACGGGCCTAAGCCATTGGTTGTAGTTGTACGTTTTTATGTCTGGCTGATCCGCGGAACACCGTTATTAGTGCAACTGTTTCTGATATTTTATGCACTGCCCAGCATCGGCATTACACTGGAAGCATTCACCTCTGCCGTGATTGGCTTTACGCTGAACGTCGGTGCTTACACATCAGAAGTTATCCGGGCTGCGCTGAGTTCAGTGCCTAAAGGCCAATGGGAGGCTTCCCACTCTATCGGCATGAGTTGGTGGCAATCCCTGCGTCGTATTGTTCTGCCACAAGCTGCAAGAGTTTCTATTCCGCCACTGTCAAATACCTTTATTTCTTTGGTAAAAGATACCTCACTGGCGTCTGTTATTACCGTGCCGGAAATGTTTCTGGCCGCACAGCGCATTGCCGCTGTGACATACCAGCCACTGATCCTGTACACCGAAGCAGCCATTCTTTATCTGCTCCTGAGTTCGCTGTTATCAGCACTGCAAACCCGTATGGAAAACAAGTTCTCTCAGCAATACGCTAAAAATAGCAATAATAAGGAAACCAATAATGATTCAGCTCTCTAACATTGAAAAAAGTTTCGACGGACAAAAGGTGCTGAAAAATATTAACCTGACGATTAAGGAAGGCAGCCTGACCGCCCTTATTGGCCCTTCTGGCAGTGGGAAAAGCACCCTGTTACGCTGCATTAATCTGCTGGAAATTCCACAGGCCGGTCAACTTATGCTGGGGAAAGAAAAAATCACGTTTACCGGCAAAGAGCGGCTTTCCCACAAGGAAATCCAGCGCTTTAGTCTGCAAACAGGCATGGTATTCCAGAATTTCCAACTTTTTCCACACCTCACTGTGATTGAAAATATCATGGAGGGGCTGATTTGGGTACAGAAATGGCCTCGTGAACGTGCCAGAGAGCGGGCGATGGAGCTACTGGAAAAAGTTGAAATGTCGCATAAAGCGGATGTGTGGCCAACCACATTATCCGGTGGTCAGCAGCAGCGTGTTGCAATCGCCAGAGCGATGGCACCATCGCCAAAGGTATTATTATGTGATGAACCGACTTCAGCCCTTGACCCTGAACTATCAAAAGAAGTCGTTTCTGTACTGAAACAGTTAGCAGATGAAGGGACAACAATGTTAATGGCAACGCACGATCTGCGTCTGGCTGCTAACCTTGCTCATGATGTTATCTTTCTGGAATTTGGGGAAATTATCGAATCGGGAAGCGCCAAACACATGTTTACCCGCCCGGATCACCAGCGCACCATCGAGTTTGTTTCAACTCTGACTGAAACTTTACCGGACTGGCAAATATAGAGAGCCACTACATTTTTATAAAAATTCATTTGGAGAACATCATGAAAGTATTCTTAAAATTGCTGCTTGCAGGTGCCGTTACTCTTGCTATCGCTGCTCCCAGCTATGCCGGTAAAGATTTAGATGCCATAAAAGCCTCTGGCGTATTTAAAATTGGTACAGAAGGGACTTACCCTCCATTTACCTACCACGATGCCAGCAATAAATTAACCGGCTTTGATGTCGATATTGCCAGAGAAATTGCACGCAGGATGGATGTTAAACCTGAGTTTACGGAAGTAAAATGGGATGGTTTAATTGCAGGGCTGGATGCCAAACGCTTTGATGCCGTTGTTAATCAGGTTGGTGTTACCCCGGCGCGGGAAGCCAAATTCAGCTTCTCAATTCCTTACACAACATCTCAGGTTGTTCTTATCACCCGTGATAACAATAACAGCATCAAATCCTTTGCTGACCTCAAAGGAAAACGATCCGCGCAATCTTTAACCAGCAACTACGGGCAATTAGCAACATCTTATGGTGCCACGCTGGTCAGCACGGATGGTTTTAACCAGTCCGTTGATTTAGTTGCCACCGGTCGGGCTGATGCCACTCTGAATGATCGTTTGTCATTTCTTGACTTCAAAAACCAACGCCCGAATGCACCGGTTAAAATTGTCGCTCAGCAGACTGATGCCAGTAAATCGGCCGTTTTAATGCGCAAAGGCGATCCTGAATTAGTCGAGGCTATTAATAAAGCTCTGCAAGGCATGAAAGATGACGGAACTTATGCCCACATTTCTGAGAAATACTTCGGAACTGATATTTCGAAGTAATTAATTAACGAACTGATCAGATTATATTCTTCAATTGCATTATCTTCTGCAAAGCGTCGGATATAATCTGATCAAGCTACTCTAAATCTACATTAATGCGACAGAGCCGTAATAATTGGTACTATCCTTTTTGCCAGAGGATAAACGGTACTATGATTACAATACTTACTTTTTGTAAGCGAAAGTGAACGAGAAGATATGTCGAAATTCTCCCGATGTGGACGACAATCAAAAGAAAGTTGACTTAATATCACATTTATTTCCTGTTCAGATACAGCAATATTATCCAGCGTTAAATCTTGTCCAAGTCTTTGCCGTAGAGTGAGTAAAAAATCGGTTAAATGTTGAAGCATTATTGGAGTTTCATGGCTATCGGGCAACCAATATACATCGTACGAATTCGTTCTATAAATGCGTGGGTGTATATCTGTAACGAAACTTGGCCCATTAACAATCTCATCAGGGTGAGCTAATCCTAGAGCGTGTCCCATCTCATGAAGTATCAGTGCATATGTATTATGCTCTGCATACTCTCTAAAAGATCTACCGCTCCCCATAGCGTCTTCCCAGTTGGTGAAAACATCATCTGTTATAGGAATACTTGGCCGGAAAAATATCCCTGCTGATGTGATGCCGTAGTCCCTCACATCCTCTTCATATTCTCTCGAATGAGGGAAGACAGTGTATGCATCCAAATTCCCAAGATAAAGGCCTGCATTACTACTATCTAGCATAACAGGTAGCATCGTTTGCAAAATGAAATTTGCAGATTCTCCTTCTCTCCTTTCCCTAACAGTGAAATGTGGTGCTGTCACACGACTCCAATATACTGCAGCGCGTTGCATAAGTGGTGCAATCGGAATATTTTCAACATCATCATGGTGTGTATACTGTATTGATAAATTTGGATCAGATAGTGTATATCGTAGTACACTGCCATACCCTACTAGAGGATTGTAGGTATCACCATTTTCATCAAAAAATAAACCGACAACAAAGTTTTTGGGATCACTATCAGATAGCGTTTTATTATCTGCTATGGCAGAAAATGGCGGAAACGACGATACCATGAATATTAAAATAAATATTTTCTTTATTAGATTCATTATAGTTTCTCCTACATTACCAAATATCCCATCCAGCCCATAATAGTACTATCAGTTCATTCTCCTGATCATCCGAGTTTGGAATACATTCCACATAAACTTTCAGCTTTGGAGAAAATTTAAATAACCATCATTAAACCATCAATTTTATTGCACAAAATGACTCCCGCCATGCGGAAAAAAATTAAAAATATATAAAAACAATAAATAAAATTAAATTTTCCATGTTAATTAATCATTCCGAAAAATTTGATATGATATTAAAATGAATTGCGTCTCATTATTTTTAAAGTAATTGCACCACATGAAAAATTGCACACAGTAAACAACAGTGCATTTGATGCCAACTAAATAAAAACAATCATTTAGCGGAAATAAAAACCAAACAATAATTAAGCTCGATATTTACGTGATTATAATTATTTATTATAGTGCTTAATTGTTAATTCTGCTATTTTGCCATAAAAAATTTTAAATATGTTACGAAAATAAAATTAAATACTTTTATATACAATTGATTTCAAGACGTATTTAAATCATGCTATTACCTAAAACGCTTAGTCAGCGCTTTCACCTAGTACCAAAAAATCAAAATACATAACGAGGGAACAATGGTCAAAAACACAACACCTAACTACATCATCCGCCCTATTACCCAACAAGATAATCCAGATATTGCCGCCATTATTCGTGAGGTATCCGCCGAGCACGGTTTGACAGCTGACAAAGGCTTCGCCGTCGCTGACCCAATTCTGGATACTCTGTACGAAGTTTACAGCCAGCCCCGCAGTGCATACTGGGTTGTTGAAATAGCGGGGAAAGTCGTTGGAGGTGGTGGAGTTGCCCCACTGTCAGGAGGTGATAGTAATACCTGTGAACTGCAAAAAATGTATCTTTCGTCAGTATTACGTGGCAAGGGTGTTGCCAGACAAATCGTAAAACAATCGCTGGAATTCGGGGTAGAACAAGGCTTTACACGCTGTTATTTAGAAACAACAGAAAACCTGAAAGCAGCCATCGCTTTGTATGAAAAACTGGGATTCAGTTACCTTGATGCTCCCCTAGGCAATACTGGGCACAGTGATTGTGAGGTTAGAATGGTTAAAATGCTGTAAAAACATAATAATGTGCCCCGCGCGAACCGTGGGGCAAATGCGATAGAAACACTCAGTGTAATCTGGGTTCATCTTCTTCCGGAAAAAGATCACCTACATCTTCTTCATCATCTGAAGCATTAGGGTCTTCAAAATAAGTTCCCCAGCCATCGTAATTCACACCCATTTTTTCAGCCAGATCCATCAATTGCTCAACCTGTGCAATGATCAGGTCAGCCTCCAGACGGCTCTCACTGATTACATCACAACACATCAAAATAACGCTGTCTTCTGTTTCCAGCTCTTCCGCATCTGTCACTTCATAACCAAGTTTAAATGCTTCAACTGCTGCTTTCTCCAGACGGTCAAAATCGTCTGCTGAAAAATGGTGTTCAATGATATAAAGCGCTTCAGGATCACTGCCATCTTCCAATAACTCTTCGATGATCAAGCGAGTTTCTTCGCGCTGTTCTTCCAGTGCATGTGGGTCTGCCATGCCAATCCCCTCTGTCAGTTGGCTATCCTGTTCCGCATTCTCCCATCTTTTCTTTGCAAAGGATATAGCTATCCCGTGCTGTTAAACCAAAAGTACAGGCCTTAAGCGCCGGGTCACTATTCTCTTGGCTATCCTTAAATCTTCAATACACACTATACACTTCGTCTTTCCAGTTGCCTCTTTGTTGGCTGCGCTCGTTCACCCCAGTCACATAGTTATCTATGCTCCTGGGGGTTCTCTCTCTTGCCGCCGCGATGCATCTTGAAATCCATTGTGTATATAGCGCTTGTAATAAGATTTTTTATTGATATATAGTGCATATTAATTCAATTTATCCCTATGGAGAAAATGTCACATGAATCCATTTTTTCACCGTCATCTCCTGAGATTACTTGATTACAAGCCTAAAGAAATTGAGCTTTTTTTATCCCTGTCAATGAAATTGAAAGCGAATAAAAAATCAGGTAAAGAAATTCCCTTGCTGGCAGGAAAGAATATCGCCCTGATTTTTGAGAAAGACTCCACCCGCACACGCTGTGCATTTGAAGTTGCAGCACATGACCAAGGAGCTAATGTCACCTATTTAGGTCCCAGCGGCAGCCAGATTGGGCATAAGGAATCGATCAGAGATACAGCAAGGGTACTTGGGCGTTGGTATGATGGTATTCAGTACCGTGGCTATGGGCAGGCAATAGTCGACACGCTAGCAGAATATGCCGGTGTCCCCGTCTGGAATGGACTGACGGATGAGTTCCACCCGACTCAGCTACTAGCAGATTTGTTGACGATGCAGGAACACAGTAGAAAACCCTTAACTGAAATAAAACTGGTCTATCTGGGCGATGCCCGTAATAACATGGGTAACAGCTTGCTGGAAGCGGCTGCATTAACGGGATTAGATTTGCGTCTGGTTGCACCAAAAACCTGCTGGCCGGATGCTCAATTAGTGAGTGAATGCCAAAAACAGGCAACGAAAACAGGTGGAAAAATCACACTGACGGAAGATATCGCGGCTGGCGTACAGGCAGCTGATTTCCTTTATACCGATGTCTGGGTCTCAATGGGTGAGCCTAAAAATGTCTGGCAGGAGCGCATTGAATTATTAGCGCCTTATCAGGTTAATATGGATCTCGTGAAACTAACGGGAAATCCAGATGTGAAATTCCTGCATTGTCTGCCGGCTTTTCATAATGAAGAAACCATTCTTGGTAAACAGCTTGCGGAAGAATTCAACTTGTCTGGTGGTCTGGAAGTGACTAATGATGTGTTTGAATCAGAATACAGCATTGTTTTTGATCAGGCAGAAAACCGTATGCATACGATTAAGGCTGTCATGGTGGCTACATTGGTTAAAGAATTAGACTTTGATATTTAACACGCTATTTGAGAACTAACTCTATATACAATGGATTTATTTCAAAATGCGTCGCGGCGGCAAGGGAAAAACAAATTCGTCAGGTACGAATTTGCCCGGCCAAAGGCTGAGCTGCGGTGAGAGACTGGAGCCTCTCAGTAATCTCCGGAGCATAGGTAATCGTATGTTTATAAATACGGTAACTAGGGTAAGTGAGTGCAGCCAATATAAACATAGAAACAACTTGAAAGACGAAATGTCTATAAGTGGAAATTAAAATAGACGCCAGCATCTTAGCAACCGGCGTCTCAACAGATATCCGCTTAGTCAACAAGATATAATGAACTAAAGTCGTTGGTTGTTTCCACTAGAAAAGTATGACGGCATCCAAAATTATCCACTATCTCGGCCATACAGCCCTCATTTATTTTTCTTTCATGATGAACGCGATTATCACAAAATCCAAGAGTTGCTCTGAATTCATTATTTTTAATGGGAAAATGTAAAATAGTATCTCCACCCGGTACATTTTCCGTTCTTATTAAACTCTTAACTGGAATATCTAAAATATCTCTTTTTAACATGACACTCATTCGTGCAGGATCCTCACCAGGCAAATTACGACCTATAATGCCACCTTCAGGAATAGCCTCGTATTTAAAACAAAGAACTTTATATTCTTTAATGTATAATGAATCTGGTAGTCCCCAAGAATAAAAACTAATACTTATATAATTTCTGGTTTCAAATTCATTTAAATAAGCTATTTTTTGTTCTAACTTAAGTTCACGATGTTCTACTTTATACGGTGCACGGGGTAATATTGTTACTACTTTATCATCTTGTGTGCTGGAAGAGTATATTTTCCCATTAATGGTCACTGTCGCTACAAGCTCCATTTTATCACTTGCTTCCGCCCGAAAATAGCGATAAATAGTCTCTGGATTTGTATCTCCCTGCTTACTTTTATTCTCATTGATTGTATTACTATTTATTACTTCTCCCCTAATTCCTTCATCATACTGATTCTTTACTTTATCACAGAACCAGGGAGAGCTGAGAGGAGTTTTGGGATGCTTTTTACTCGCTAGCGTCACACTCTCCTTTTCGTCTTCAGTTAATGGCGTATCGACACCATCCACTTGTTTTATAATATTAATAACCAATGTGACTTGCTGTCTACCATTATAATAAAATTTATCCGTCCTTCTGGGATCTCCAGAAGATATTTTAATATCAAATGTGCGAAAAGTAATATTCATTTAATTATCTCCTCATTTATTATATTTATACCATTCCTATAACTGTGACAATGAGAAATATAATAATCAATTAATTTAAATATAGAATAAGCCCATCAAATGGTCAGAAAAACACAAGGTTTGTTTAAAATGGAAAGTCACTTTAATAAGCTATGTCCATTGTCTTTCAGATTGTAAACTGAAAAGACAATGGATAATATGTCGAACATAAATATATTGTAGAATACAAATATCAACCTAAGCTCAACGAAGTTTCAACGCCGGCTAAATACTAATTTAACCGCAAAAAACAGAAATAATCCTCCTGTCGCCCGGTTCATCCATTTGATGACATTACCGCGCTTTAACACATGGGAAAGCGGACGTGTGGCAAAAATCAGAATCAGGGACCATATCGTACCCAGTGCGGCATGAATAGCAACTAAGCCAAATGTCCAGATCATGGGTGAATGCCCCTGAGGAATAAACTGAGGCAAGAAAGAGACATAAAACACACCTACTTTTGGGTTCAGTACATTTCCCAGCATGCCCCTGATAAACCAGTTCGACGTTTTAACCGAAGAAGTATTCTCACCACCAAGATCGGTATTAGGGCGAGAGATCATCTGAAGACCTAACCAGCATAAATACAGCGCTCCACACCATTTCAGAATATTGAATGCCAGTTCAGATACAGCGATCAATGCACCCAAACCAAATGCCACCATCGCTCCCCATATAAAACATCCGGCATCAATTCCAAGAGCGGCCTGAAAGGCTTTTTTCCCACCTTCCGCCGCGGCGGTTCTTAAAACCAAAGCCGTATCCAGACCAGGAGTTAATGTTAATAATGTAGCAGCGATCATGAATGCCAATAGAGAATCCAGAACTGTCATTTTTATCTCCAGAGTTAGGTGTGCATAAACATGTTTAATTATGATGTTACTTCATACTGATATATTCGACAGGAACCGCCTTTGTCAACCAGACACCGTTCTCGGCCTGATGGAATTTAATTCCCTGTTCATACATTAACTGGGCCTCAATTTTTAGAATAGCAACTTTACCATGTCGTTGACCCACCTTAATCGCGGTCACTTCATCTGCCGATAAATGCACATAATGGCGATTTCCCGCCACCAGCCCTTGTTTAAATATTGAATCCAGAAAGCGGGTTGCTGTACCGTGATACAAAACGGTCGGCGGTATCTTTTCCTGATAAGGGATATCTACCCGTTTGGCTGAATGCCCTTGTACTGCCCTGATACGTTTCCTGTCTTCCGAAATCGCAAAGCGTTTTTTATCATTAGTCGCGACAATTTTTTCAATCATAGGGTAATTCAGCCGCTTTCCTTGCTTCACTGCACATTTAATCAGCGTACTGATATCCGCCCAGCCTTCACTATCCAGTGTTAGACCGATAGATTCAGGCTGATGACGCAATACGTAACTTAAAAACTTGCTGATTTTAGTATCGATATGATCCATGTTTTCCCTCAGTAATCGGCGTTTTTTATCTATTTTTCATTACCCAACGCTTCAGATAACTATCAAGTAAATCCTGATTGCGTTCACGATTATCCTTCAGCTCACAACGCACTACGGTCTCATTCAGTTCTGATTCAATAAATGCGTGAACTCCCGGCTTGCGCAAACCATATTCTGCTTCATTGGCAGCTCGTTTAATTCGCAGTAAATCTGCAATTTCTGCTTTCAATTGAGGATCATAAACTGTACCAGCCACCAGCGTTTCAAAATCTATGGGAGGAGTACCTTTACCCATCTCAACCCAACGCACAGCCAGTAACGGACGCAATACGTAAAAGTATTTTTTTAGCCGAACTTGCTCACCCTGCAAATAACCCCTGAAGTTTTTCTTCGCCATTGAAAGATAATGATAACGCGCTTTAATATCCGAAAAAAAATGCGGCACCATCGCTTTCAGCCCATTAGTTGCAGCCGCATCTGCATGATAGATGACGGGAGAATCCAGCCATTCCATCAAAGTCGGGTTTGCCTGCTTCAGTAGTTTTAAAGCCTTGCGCAACTCCCAGCCACTGATATCCAGCTCATCATTTATCGGCTGTTCAATCACATCCCGCCCGGCTTCCACTTTGAGATACCAGTCCACGGGGTGAACATAAATGAATCGCACATCATAATCACTGTCCGGTGAGGCAAAGCCCCACCCTCGACTGCCAGACTCACAGGCGTACAGTATCCGCACGCCATATTTTTTCTCTATTTTATACAGTTCTCTTTTAATACGAGCCCGCATTGCCGGGCTGACTGTTTCTGCTTCCCTTTCCATTTTCTTTTTCCTGCTGCGATTCTTCTAACCTTTTACACAAACTACCTGACGTAAAGTATGCACGATTTCCACCAATGAAGACTGAGCAGCCATTACTGCATCAATATCTTTATATGCCATCGGGATCTCGTCGATGACATCACTATCTTTTCGGCATTCCACATGCGCGGTGGCTTGTTTCTGATCGTTCACTGTAAAGCGTTTTTTCGCTTCAGTACGGCTCATTACACGACCAGCGCCGTGGCTACATGAGCAAAAACTTTCTTCATTTCCAAGCCCTCGGACAATATAACTTTTTGCTCCCATCGAACCCGGAATGATCCCCATCTGGCCTTTACGGGCTGATACCGCTCCTTTACGGGTTACCAAAATCTCTTCACCGTAGTGCTGCTCACGCTGTACATAGTTATGGTGGCAATTCACCGCTTCCTGTTGTGTTGTGAACGGTTTTGGTATCTCGCGTGATAACGCCTCAAGTGCTCGATGCATCATCACTTCCCTATTCTGGCGCGCATAGTCCTGTGCCCAGTCCACCGCTTCCATATAATCATCGAAGTAGCGATTTCCTTCCTCAAAATACGCCAAATCACGATCAGGCAAATTAGCGATATGTTGCTGCATATCTTTCTGCGCCAGTGTAATAAACAGATTACCAATGGCATTTCCTACTCCACGGGAACCGCTATGCAGCATTACCCAAACGCGATCCGCTTCATCAAGGCACAGCTCAATAAAATGGTTCCCTGTTCCCAGCGTCCCCAAATGCTGACGGTTATTGGTGTTCAGTAGTTTCGGGTATTTATCGGTGATATGTTTAAAGCGATCAGCCAACGTTGCCCAATGTTGATCCACCACTTCCGGCACCTTATTCCAGGAACCTTTATCCCGTCCACCACGGTTCACAGTACGTCCATGCGGTACAGCAGCTTCAATAGCATGGCGGATATTCAGCAAATTATCCGGTAAATCCGATGCCACCAATGAAGTACGAACTGCAATCATTCCGCAGCCAATATCCACCCCAACGGCTGCCGGGATAATAGCGCCACGAGTCGGGATCACACTCCCGATGGTAGAACCTTTACCGACATGTACATCCGGCATCACAGCCAGATGCTTAAATACAAAAGGCATCTTGGCCGTGTTTTGTAATTGAGTAATCGCTTTTGGATCAACCGGCACCCCATTCGTCCACATTTTTACCGGAGCACCGCTCTCCTGAGTCAATAAGTTATAATCATTGGTTTTCATTTCAGTTATAGACATTTTTGTTCTCCTTTAATTCTTTGATATTTATATAGCCAATCCCGTGCCAACTTTGAAAAAAGGCAAAAATATTTATTATCATTATGAAAATTAACGATTTTTATTTTTACCTATTTTCGGCGATTGTTTTTGCCATTTGATTTTCTTATCTTTCTATATCGTTTTTTATAAATTTAGATAATCAATAACAGAGGCAAGGATGAAACGCAGAGTTGCTATTGGGGTTTTGGGAACAACATTAGACAGGCGTGGGAAAAAGGCGAATCGCTGGACAAAATGGCGCCCTACTATTGGGCTATGCCAGCAACCTGAGCTGCCAGTTGACAGGCTGGAATTACTCTATCAGGCAGATAGCTACAATCTGGCGCAAAGAGTTAAAGAAGATATTGAAGAAACCTCCCCACAGACCCGTGTTGTTCTGCAAGAAATCCAGATTGATGATCCGTGGGATTTTGAGGAAGTTTATACTGCTCTGCTTGATTTTGCGGTGCGCTATCCTTTCGATATTGAAAATGAAGAGTATCTGGTACATATCACTACAGGCACGCACGTTGCCCAGATTTGCTGGTTTTTGCTGACTGAAGCGCGTTATCTGCCAGCCCAGCTGATCCAGACTTCTCCCAGAAATGGCGATCGCGATAGCCATCCTGAAGGAGTCTACACTGTTATCGATTTGGATCTCAGTCGTTATACCACGTTAACCAGCCGCTTTCTGCGTGAACAGCAGGAGCAAGTGGCGTTCCTGAAATCCGGCATCGCTACACGCAATGCCAGTTTCAACCATCTGATAGACCAGATTGAGCGTGTTGCGCTGCGCTCATCAGCACCGATCCTGCTGACCGGGCCAACCGGGGCAGGTAAATCCTTTCTGGCTCGCCGGATCTATCAACTTCGCCAGTCACGCCATCTGCTTAAAGGGCGTTTTGTCGAAGTAAACTGTGCAACATTGCGCGGTGATAATGCCATGTCTACACTATTTGGACACGTCAAAGGGGCATTTACAGGGGCAATCCAGCCGCGAACCGGCCTATTACGCGAAGCCGATGGTGGTATTTTATTCTTGGATGAAGTAGCCGAGTTAGGCCTTGATGAACAAGCGATGTTACTGAAGGCGATTGAAGAAAAAAACTTCCTGCCGTACGGTTCTGATCGGGAAGTTTACAGTGACTTTCAGTTAATTGCCGGCACTCACCGGGATCTGCGGGATAGGGTTGCTCAGGGAAAATTCCGTGAAGATTTATATGCCCGTATCAATATGTGGACTTATCAGTTACCCGGACTGGCTCAGCGCCGTGAAGATATTGAACCAAATATCGACTATGAACTGGCCCGCTATGCACAAATGCAACAGACGCAGGTTCGTTTTGATAAAGAAGCCCGGCAGATTTACCTGCGTTTTGCCTGCTCAGAACAGGCCAAGTGGCGGGGAAATTTCCGTGAATTAAGTGCATCAGTCGCCCGTATGGCAACGTTTGCTGAAAATGGCCGCATCAATCAGCATTTGGCAGAAGAAGAAATCATCCGCCTCAGACAACACTGGCGAGGAGAAAATAGTTCCGCCCTGCTACCGGATCATTTAGCAGAAATTGATCTGTTTGATCGCCAGCAGTTAGAAACCGTTATCTGCGTCTGTCGGGGATCAGCCAGTTTATCGGAGGCCGGTCGCAAGCTCTTCGCTGTTTCCCGCCAACAAAAGAAACAACCCAATGATGCCGATAGATTACGTAAGTATCTCGCCCGATTCGGCTTAGACTGGGAAAGTATTCAGCAAGATTAGGAGAAGACGATATGGAATTAAAATTTCTGGGTACCAGCGCAGGTATCCCGACTAAAGAACGCAATGTCACCAGCCTTATTCTCGATTTACAGGAGATCCGCAGCTCACTGTGGATGTTTGACTGCGGAGAAGGAACACAGCACCAGATCCTTCACTCTCCGATTAAAATCTCCAAACTGGAGAAGATCTTTATCACCCATTTGCATGGAGATCATATCTTTGGCCTTCCCGGCTTACTATGCAGTCGATCAATGGGCGGCTCCACCGATCCATTAACACTATACGGGCCAAAAGGGATCCTCCAGTTTGTGGAAACTTCATTGCAGTTAAGCGGCTCCTTTCTGACCTATCCACTGGAAATTATTGAAGTACAGCCCGGATTACTGTTTGATGATGGCACAATAAAAGTAACTGCTTATGCCCTGAATCACCGTGTGGAATGTTATGGCTATCGGATTGAAGAACATGACAGGCCCGGTACGCTGGATGCCCAAAAGCTGGATCAGGATGGGATTCCCCGTGGCCCGTGGATGCAAACCCTAAAACAAGGGGGTACGGTCACATTGGAAGATGGACGGACAATTTCCGGTAAAGATTATCTTGGAGCCCCGATTCGTGGCAAATCATTAGCGATTTTCGGGGATACCGAGCCCACACCGGAAGCCCTGACACTGGCGGTTGATGTTGATGTCATGGTACATGAAATTACTCTGGAACATGCGTTTGCCGAAAAAGCCAATGAACGCGGTCATTCCACCACTAAACAGGCAGCTACACTGGCTCGTGATGCCAAGGTAAAACATTTTATCGCAACGCATATCAGCGGACGTTATGGTAAAGAAGATTGTCCACGTTTACTGGCTGAATGTCGGGAAATATTTCCGAATACTGATTTGGCTGAGGATTTTGCGGTATTTGTAGTTAAATAATTGCGTCTTCTTATATTTTATATTAAATCAACTTCAATTATTTATTTAATGAATGTTTTAAATCAGAGCGTTGGTAGGATCAGGAATTATCTCTTTGGTTCCTGAGATTGATTATTGATTGAATGAAAAATTTCTCTCAACAAATCTTGCAGTGAATACAATCGCGAGTATAATGCGCGACGATTTGCCGGGAGAAAACATGAAATACAGCCTTACAAAACGCCAATCTAACGAAGCACTGCCAACTGGCAGCCTGGGCGTATTGTTTTCCCCATTACTAACCGAACATTTAAAAGCCCCTCAATTGAGGGGCTTTTTTTCGTCTGCCCAGTCCAAGGCTAAAAGTCATAAAAGAGGAATGTAAACATGGCTAACCCGTTATATCGCAAGCATATCATTTCAATTAATGATTTGAGCCGCACAGATCTTGAATTGGTATTGCAGACGGCAGCAGCCCTGAAAGCCAATCCACAGACTGATGTACTGAAACACAAAGTCATCGCCAGCTGCTTCTTCGAAGCCTCTACGCGCACCCGTCTCTCTTTTGAAACGGCTATCCAGCGGCTTGGCGCCTCTGTAGTAGGCTTTGCGGACAGCAGCAACACATCATTGGGCAAAAAAGGTGAAACGCTGGCCGATACGATTTCTATTATCAGCCAGTATGCTGATGCGATTGTCATGCGTCACCCACAGGAAGGCGCTGCCCGACTTGCTTCTGAATTTTCCGGCCATATTCCGATCATTAATGCCGGTGATGGTGCAAACCAACATCCTACCCAGACGCTGCTAGACTTGTTTACCATTCAGGAAACTCAGGGCAAACTCGATAACCTAAAAATCGCGATGGTTGGTGACCTGAAATATGGTCGTACCGTACATTCATTGACACAAGCACTGGCGAAATTTGAGGGCAACCACTTCTGCTTTATCGCACCGGACGCACTTTCTATGCCCAACTATATTCTGCACATGCTGGATGAAAAACAGGTGAGCTACAGCATTCACAACAATTTTGAAGATGTGCTGCCTGAGCTGGATATTCTGTATATGACCCGCGTTCAGAAAGAGCGCCTTGACCCTTCTGAATACGCCAATATCAAAGCCCAGTTTGTGCTACGTGCGGCAGATTTGGTGAATGTCAAAGAGAACCTGAAAGTACTCCATCCTCTGCCACGTATTGATGAAATTACTGTTGATGTAGATAAAACGCCTTATGCGTATTATTTCCAGCAGGCAGGCAATGGAATTTATGCGCGTCAGGCATTGCTATCGCTGGTACTGAATGAAAATGTTGTTATAGATTAATGCTGAAATAATTAATTAACATAAATAAGCAGTTACAAATATTATGGCTAAGAGAATTAGACCTTAGCCATAGTATTATTCTCCCAAAAAATTCTTTAACATCATTTCATCAAGAAATCCCATTTATAAAAAATAAATTTACTTATAATTGATTTCATATTATTTATCACAAATCAATTACCATAATGGTAGTATAACTATCCGTTATAATTAAATTCATTAATTTAAAATAAGCACTGATTTAAAATCATTTTTCTTGTTTTAGCCTTCCATAAAATTAAGCTATTATCGTCCATTTAAATAAATTAATTTCGTAACATTATTTTCCAAAAAATTTTTCCTAAATAAAAGTTGACGATATTACATCATGCACAGGCAAGAGAATGACTACCAACGATATGAAAATATCTGGGTTGCAGAGTTTTCATATGGCTATCGTGGTTCAGAACAACAGAAACAACGACGATATCGCGCTCAGGCATTAATTTATGCCAAAAGCCAACATCAGGCTTTGATTCAATTATCAGACCATATGTTGAATTCATTAAAAGCGACAGAGGGCGAGTATGAGAAAGTATTGCCTTTTCTCCAATATCTGAACAACAGTGCTCAGCTTGAAAAACACCTAATCCTGAATCTAGATAAAATAAATATAGAACAATCAATTCTGGTATTGGAATCACTGGATATTAGTGAACGATTGCCGATTGATACCGGAGAGCTGTCAATCACCCAATATCCCTGTGTTCCTTTTATCGGTGATAACTCTTTTAATCGGCACTGGATCAGTGACGACCTATATACGCTGCTTTACCGACAGCAACAGAACAAAATCCAATATTCCCATAGTTATCTGATCATTGACGCCGGAGTTTATCATAAAAATACGAGCCACTTTATCGTGCCTTCCCTTATGGTTTCTGGCTTGACTTATCGCTGTCTGTTTAAAGGTAAAACACAAATTACTCTTGAAGACTCTGCCCCCTATCTGGTCGAGCTGACAGGTTCTGAAAATAACCAGTTTCTGCGGGATATATTCATCACCCACCATACACCGGATATCGGAATTTTTATCCATACCGACAGTAAATTTGATGAACTGTATAACCACCTGCGCAAATTCTCCTATTTGCAACAGGAAAGCAGCCGAGAATGGGTTTTCTTCCGCTTCTATTATTCACTGACAGTAGATTTGATGCTCAAAAGCCTATCTCGCTGCGCTCTGGCCTCCTTTATGCGTAATATCGGGGCCATTTACGGTTTAACTAATGAAAACAGCATGATGAAAATCAGCGTTACAGAGAGCCTCAGAGAAACCAAACCAGAAACCGTGACGATCAATGACAGGATGAAACGTAATTTTGAACTATATGTGCAGCAGAGATACTTCCATAAGGTCAAAACATTCATTAAAGATAATATTCAGCAACAATGCCAGGTACCGGAAGAACAGCTTCTTTCTTTCATTACCAAACATGCCAATTATGCCTATCTGCACGGTTTTACACTTGAACTTACCGGGCTTTATTACATTATGGCGCAATCAATGACGGTGAAAAATGAAGATTTCTGGCAGCACATACTAGCAACTGTTTTATCTGAACCTTCCAATCAGGAAGCCAGAGCTTACAAACTTCTCAAGGAATGCCTTAACCCGACAACATGGAGCCAGTCATGACTTCTGTAATCTCAAATATTAGTGCAAACGCGAACGAATCCGTATCCAGACTCGATATGGGAAGTGCAAAATACCCGTGTGATGGAAATATCAAACCTCTCTACCCTGTCCGTTATGCTTATGTAAATTTCTTCGGCGAAGAAATGGAACAACCTGAATCTCCACCGGATATTCACACACTGATGTCTGCGACAACGCTGAAACAGAGTAAGGGATATGCGGCTCGTTTGATGCGTTCTGGCTGGATTTATATTCGAGAAGAAGACAGCATGGAACACCGCCCCAGCCGTACAGCTTATTTCCATATCTTTAGATATGAAGTAGAAAAAAGCTCAGATAACGATGATGCACCGAGAATTGAGCGTTTTCGGAAGTATATGTACCGGAATAAAAAAGATGCCCACGATGGAGTGATGCCAGAACCTGGTTTACAGGGTGAAGGGTATCCTTTCCTATTTGTAGCAAAAGATGTTTCAAATATCAGTATTGCTTACAGCGAACACCTCTGGCATCCCGATGTCATTGCCCGTATGAACCGCGATACAAAGCTGCGTGAAAAGACCATGCAGTTCATTAATCTGGATGCGGATAATCAACAATATGCGATTGAAGCAACCGAATCCAATTTCACGAAATTAATTGAAGATTACAAAACCCGCAAGGAGCAGTTCTCAGCTGTCAAAGCAAAAATTGATGCCCATAAATTTGAAGAATTAGATATCAATGATCTCAGGATTGATGAGCTAACGACAGAAAAATCCTATGAAATGGATGCAGAGAATATTGCAGCGGAGATTCGCAACAAGCTGTGTTATCAAGAGAAGGCACGGATTGTAATACTGCATGATCCGGTTGGACGGCAGAAGGAGATTTTAGAAGCGCATAATATTCTGGATCTATTACAACAATACAATGCTGAACGCAATCTCTATCCGATGACCATTGGATTGTATATAGATGATTATATTAAGGTATTTAATAAAAATGATCCCATAGCAAAACGAGCCAATAGCGAAGTCTTAAGCCGAAAGGCTGTGAGAAAATATTGGCCCAAAATAAGAGATTCACATCTGGAATTCGAAAAACGGCAGGATGTTTTCATTAGCTTATTCAAAGCATTTGCCAGTGCACCAGCGGTTACTGGAAAAGTTGGCAGCCTTGATAACTATTTCCAGCATTTCTTCTCTATTCATGAGAAAAAAGAAATATCAAATGAGAGTGATATTCAGGAAATCTACACTTTTGTTGAACTTGTTTTTGATATTTTTCATGGACTGCAAATGTCCGTCACATCGGAAAAAATGCTGGAAGAATTGATTTCATTAGCAGCAGGAAAACCAACCACATTAAAAGATTTCGCTGATACAACGCTGGGTATCCTCCCCTATGGCTTATACGACCCAAATAAAGAAGCAAAAGCCAAAAGGGATGCTATTACAGCGGCAGAGAAAAACTATACACCTCAATACAGCACCAATGCCTGGGAAATAGCGGCGACGGGTATGGTGAAAATACTAACTCATGGCGAAAGTAAAGAGATTGCCAAGAAAATTCATCAGGGCACCAAAAATGCTATTAACAAAACACTAGAAAATATTAATGATCCTAACAAGCCGATACAACAATCTAAAAAATTTCTAAATGATCAAATTATAAAGATATCAGTCTACGTCTCAGAAAAATTTCTTGAACTGTTTGGAAAGATTGTTGGGAAAGCGTTTGCGATAATGGAAGCGGGAGCAATAGCAATAAAAGGCCCTTTGACCCATTTAAGTGATACTGCCATTCAATTGATTGTTAACAAATTTGTACCTGTTTTAATGCAACCTTTCGGTATTGTTATTGATTATCGTGAAGGACTTCATATTACTCCTGAAGAGTTCAATAAAATCCAAGGCCGTTTAGAAAAAATTGCAAATAAAAAGAGTTATTCCGGCAATAAAGGGCCGAGGATGCCTAAGCATAATGAAACATTTAAAAAATTAAAAAATTCACAGTCTCTTTTCTATGAAAAATTACAAAAAATAAGCGCTCCTAGCCAAGCAGAACAACAATTTGAAAATACAGTAAGACAAACAGGTGAGTATGCTAAGAAAACAGGAATAAAAATAGGAAATACCGTTTCCAAGCAAGTAATAGAAGTATCGGATCAAACCGGTATCGGAATCAAGCTTGCGAAAATTACTATCAAAGAAGGATTTAATACTTCTTTTGATTTTTTAAAAGTTGGTACACATAAGACAGCAATCTTACTGGAAAAAGTAGCTCCGGGATTTAGCCTATTTTTCAACGTTCAAACTGCAACTTCTATTGTTATACAGTCTCAATTCAGTAGCAACAATCCGCTAGACCAGGATGAGCTCAGCAGGTCTTATGATGTTGTTAAGTTTTCAGCAGCACTTATTTCATTAACAGCGGATTTGACACTAATTACATCCAAAGTCACCAAACATGCTCATAAATTTATGCCAAACGCCTCTCCAGTGTTACTAAATAGGCTCGAAGGTATTTCAAATAATCTATCCAACAAACTGAACGCCAAATGGGTAAAATCTGGTCTTGGTCTGGTTAATATTATGGGAGCTTATGTATCTTTTATTGATGGAAGAAAAGCCAGAGCTATCAGTAATAAAGGAGCGGCATACAGCAACTATGCCATAGGGCTGGGAAGTGCAGCATTAGGTACTGTGAGTATTGGTATGGCTGCTGGTATTGAGGCAGTAGCAATAGGTAGTGCATTGATGGCTGGTATGGCTTTTATGGGATGGGTCTTAGTTATTGGTGGCACTATTGGTCTGTTATTATTTAACAGCTCTGATACACAGAATTTATTCCGTAACAGCTTTTGGGGAAATGGGGATATGTATCCGTTTTGGGGGAATGCTGAACGTCCAGCATTTCATGACCAGCTAAAAGATGCTAGAAAAATGAGTAATAGCAAAGAAATCCAACATGCCTTTGATATTGAAAGTCAAGAATTCTTAAATCTGTTCTTTATGCCTAATTTAAATATTCAAAGTAAACAAGAATACAAAAAATTCAGCACCATTTATACCTTCAAATTACCTGCTTTCCAGCAAGGCAGTTCTGATCTTCAATATGCCTTTTATAAGCCTTTACCTAAGCCCGTCAATACTTGGCACTCGGGTGGTATGGCTCCTGTAGATGCAATTCGAGTGCATATGGAATCATTTAAAAAAGAACAAGAATATTATAATGAGTTGAAATCCCGAGCGGAAGAAATTGATGGGAAACTTTATATATATGATGAAGAACTCACCGCAAGATTTCGTGAAGCACTGAAGATAGCTCAAGTTGAATACAAAAATGGTAATCTAGAACTAACGATCAGTGTTGAAGATAGATATCCTTATCCCAATAAGGATACAGCTGAACTATTTTGGCATTATATCCCTTATGAGGATACCATTGTTCCATTACGTTATCTTACAAGTAAAGAAATGAATCAAAAACCTATTATAGGATTTAAAGGTATGGAGTTCCGATAAATGAACGATTCAAAAAAAATATCTACAACCCTTCATGATGTCACACCTACCCTACTTATTGACCAGCAAGAAATCTTGCTGAAAATACCAATGGAGAAAAAAAGCTACGAAGCATTACAAAGTTATCCTCCTCTTAACAGCATTGATGATAAACAATGCACTCTGCGGAATATACAGCGATTTGCGAGAACAATCATATTTTTCCCCATTCTTATTGGCGTATTATTAACTTTTTATTATTGCATTGAAAGCCTTATAGAATTAAAAACAAGAAGTGAAATTAATATATTACGTACTGTCAATAATGTTCGCGAAGAATATGGTGAAGATTTTTATCTTCGAAAAGATCTTCCTGAAAATTTAGAAAATGCCCGTTTTATCGGCAATGATAAAACTATTTCTTTCTGGAAGTATCTTTATTACCGCTATAACTATTTTCACGCTAGCACCAAGTTTTTAATTACAGATTTTTTACGTTTCAGTTTATTACTTGTTTTTTCCTTCTACCTAATACACAGATGCTTTTTCTGGAAACTACAAGCACCCATATTTATTGATCGAGAACGGCAATTGTTTTTCAGTTGGTATAAAGGCAAAGTCTATGCTGCCCGCTATTCTCAGGTAGGCGTTTCCAATCAAACCGACCCCATGAAAATTATCCATCTGATGGGGTTAGCAATGTATACACTGGATGAAAACAATACACTAGCTCGTCGTGCTTTCCAGATGTGTCTCTCTTATGGTTCTATATTAGGATTCAACACAAAACTACGGCAAGATGAAGCACACGCCTTTATCGTTAAATACCTTATACAAGGCAAAGATGCCGTTGCAGCTACTGATTATAAACGTTTTCCCGCTTTGTTCTTATTCAAGGATAAAAAACCCGCAGATTTTAATGAACAGCTTGAGCATATTTTGGCGGAACTAGACAAACGAGATGCCAAAGATAATAGTCAGGAAAATACATAAATAGTCAGATAAATTATGTTACTGCATTTATGATACCTCTACTTTATATCAACCAGCATGTATCCATCTGGTTGATATTTATTAATTAAATAAAAATTAGAAAATAAAAACAGTTAAAAATGGATAGAAAAATCATGAATGATGTAAAGTGGTACAACATACCAGCCAAGGCTCTGAGTAGAATAACGCCAACACCATTTATTGAGCACCAAAAAGAGTTACTTGCGACTCCATTACTAAGTAACAAACTAGGAAAAATCCCCCTATCTATATGTATCGAAAGCATTGATGGCGATTTATGTGCGATGAAAACGACAGATAGAGATTTCCATTCTTCATTATCACTATTTGGACCAATATTATTATTCCTATTTTGGGCTCTTGCCATAGGATTATTTACAGAACAGAAAAAAGAACATCTCCCGGAAATATGGGAGCAAGTTAATTTGGCTCGCCAAAAATATGGAGAAAAAGATTTTTATCTCCAACCACACTATTCCAAAAAAATGGAAATTGTCAGATATGTTAATTATTCGAAAGAAATAACCTTCGATAGATATCTCTATTATCGTTATAACGGTTCCGATAATAACATCTCCCTTCTCCTGTTGGATTTTTTTATATTTGGAACATTAATATCATTGACTATTTTTTTACCCATTTATATTCGTCGTTTTTATAAAAATCCCCCACCATTATTTATTGATAGAAAACGCCAATTATTTTTTAGTTGGCGTAAAGGAAAAGTTTATGCTGCCCATTATTCACAGGTTGGATTTTCTCAATTACGAGTACAGTTACACTCATCAGAAACTAGAGGGTTGATACTATACACTTTGGATAGGAATAATTCACTCAGCCGTCGTATATTTTCACTACATATGTATCGTGAAAGAAATTCCTCTTCAAAACAACAAAAAAGATTTATATTACCTTATGTTTTTATTGTCAATTATCTTCTATATGGTAAATCCCCTGTTTTTGAAGGCGATATCCTGCGTACTCCAGTTCCCCGCAAATGCCATGAAGATGAAAAACCTGCCGACTTTGATGAGCAGATAACTCATATTCTAGCCGCATTAGAAGCTCTTTCAGCGACAAGAAAAAATATTCATGCTCCAGAAACATGGCGTCCAGACCCCTCCTTACTCATTGAACAAGAAGAGAACTTACTAAAATTACCAACAAAACCAAAGAGTAAACGAGAATTAAAAGCTTTTTCCATGCTCAAAAGTATTAATGATAAGCAATGTGTTTTAATAGGCAGGTCACTGACTTTACCTCGTATTTTTTTATTTTTACTTTATTTGGCTATTGAAATCCCCATCAGTGGTTGGTACATCAGTACCTTCATTTCACACAAAGAGTGGGAGGAATCTATCATTTTGGAAGAGGTCGAAAAACTTCGTAAAGAATACGGAAAAAGTTTTCATCTTAGAAATGATCTGCCAGCTTCATTTTCTCCGGAAAAATATATAGCTGGGCTTGATGTAGAAGATAATAACTCCATCCCAATCTGGAATTTCATTTATCATAGATTGCATTATGATGATCTAATTCGTGATAAAGAGTATGACTCTGGAATATTTAATTTATATTATTTTGAGATTTCTGATTATGCTATCTATTTTGGACAATTCCTGATTTTTATCTTATTAATTCTCCACATTTTATTTTTAATCCCTCAGGACATTATTATAATCGATCGTGAAAGACAGATCATATTTTCTCCATCCTTAAAACTTAGCGCTGCTCGTTATCAGCAAGCTGGTATTTCCTATCAATTCACTCCATTGCCTCAGAGCAAACCGGATGGATTAATACTCTATTTTATAAGCAATAAAAATACATTATGGTCTACTAATTTTCGGTTCCATATTACTAAATGTCTTTGGGGAAAGAAAAGACATTCCATACATACTGAAATTCAGGCTTTTATTATTACCTACATAATAAAAGGTAAAAAATCAGTCTCACTGACTGATTTTAAACGTGGTAGTTCGTTGTTTTGGCGCACAGGAAGTCTATCATTTGATATTGATGAAAAAATAGAGCATATCTTAGCAGAATTAGATAAGCGAAATCCCGAAATTCAGGAAAAGAAAACGAGCCATAAAGAAAATGCACTCTCATAAATTAGCTACAGAAATTGAAAACTCACAAAAATGCGATTCCAGTTGTTCCGTTTATAGAACGTAAGATAGAGTTATTAAAAATTCGGTCAAGATGCATCGCGGCGGCAAGGAGTTCATACCTAGGAGCATAGATAACTATGTGACTGGGGTGAGCGAGTGCAGACAACAAAGAGGTAACTTGAAAGTTGTCACCAGACGAAGGACGTTAAAAAACATGGCATTGGCAAAGGTGGGCACCAACCTTACCGCTGGGTGAAATTAACGAAATATGGTCATTCGTCGGAAATAAAAAGTGCCAACGTTGGTTATGGTATGCTTGGGAGCCTCGCCTAAAACGTATCATTGCGCATGCTTTTGGTAGACGAAACAAGAAAACGCAGAAAAAGTTATTGAAAAAACTACCTAAATGCAAGGTGGCCTTTTGGTGTACTGATGATTATCGTGCCTATACTATAATTGACTGCCTTCAGCCAACAATCTGGTTGGAAAATATTTTACTCAACGTATCGAACGTGAAAATTTAACGTTACGTAACCGAATTAAGCGCCTGAACCGTAAAACACTTGGTTATTCAAAGTCACCTGAAATGCATGACAAAATCATTGGCACTTTCATTGAACGTGAATATTATGTTTGAGAGTGGTCAACTCTTTGAATACATAACCAAAAAATTGAATACATCTCCAAATAACATTCCAGTCATTCAATTCATCAAATGAAAGGTTGAGCCTCTAAAAATCCCACTATGTTTTTATAGCCAAATATCTCTGCATGGTATTGATAACTTTCACATACTGAGAGGATGGAATGAAATTACTCACATGTAATCCTGATCGAATATTGTAGTTGGTATGCTCACAATTTACATCTGTGGAATAGTTGACCAAAGCCAATTAGGACACACTGATATAAAAAACAATTCCAAACTTGGACATTATTGAGATGCTTTACCATACTTAAGTATGAATCTTTTTCCCTTGATGGAATTGCCCGGCCCCAGATTTTCCACAATGTATCCTATTACATTTTTTATAAATTATATTTAATAAAAAAATCCAAAAGATTTAAAAATTAAACTAACCATCATGGTGATATGTTTTTTATTTAAGGCTTTCATATGAAAATAAATAAATTAAACTTATATATAATAACGCTATCCATATTATTCCCTTGTCTTAGTAGGGGCTACGGAAATAACTTCAAAAACCATTCTTTCACTCCAAATTACGAGAATAGAAATTCAAAAAAAAATACAAACATTTTTTCAGCAAGATATAACTTAACCTTTAAAAACAGTAGTAAATATGGTGAGTTAAAAATTCATATGACTAATGATAAATGCATGAAAGATCATGGATCTGAAGATATTGATTTGAAGAGTGGAGAAATTTATCGTGAAAACATTATAGATTACAATACAATATTCAGCTGCCATAGTAAAAATAAATTCGTGGAATGGACTGCAACTACCTATCATAACTTTCAACCATATAAAACATGTGATTTACAATTATTAATATATTCAGAATCATTTTGGGGACCATGGCTTAGTTCGGTTAATACAAGCTATTGTAATCTTGAAATCAGCGCTACTTGCAAAAAAGGCTATGACTGTTTAAATCATGGGATTTTGGTTGAGGATGGCTATAGTATGAGCATAGATATCAAGGATGATTATGTTTTCACACCACCAAAAATTACTTCCTCTGATCCGCAAGAGCAAGCCAAAAATAACTATATTACTATTATGGGACAGGGTCTTATGAAAGATGAATCGTTACCTTATCTTGTCACTAATTTTGACCAAAATAAATATAAAGTTAAGCTTATAGAAGGAAAAAGGACTCAATGGCGGGCAAAAGTTTGGATAAACTGCGAACTGGTTCCCAGAAAAATTAGTATTGAGGGTATTGAGAATTCAGGAATTACTATTAAAGGACCACCTTGTGGGGCAACCATAACGTCAATGAAGGATTCTCAAATTATACCTGATGGAAAATATGACATATCCGGTTTAATTAATACTAAAACTCCAAATGATGCTAAAAAAATTAAAGTATCAATTTCTAGTTTTGATGATCCTGATTACACTCATCCTTCTGAACCAACGAAAGAATATACACCTGATGTTGATATTAATTCCGGCACATGGAGCCTTAAAGGTTTAACCGCAAAATGTTTTAATTACTATAAAGCATCTGTGCTTTTTAACCAGAATAGGAAAAATGACAATAATCTCCCCGGAAAAAAAGAAATTAAATTTGGAGTAGCACGTTGTCCGGTAAAAATCACAAAACCTGTTATACATGAATTTATTACTTCAACAGACGACAATCCTAAACAGATTGTCATTGAAGGGAAAGTAACAGAAAAAACACCTCTTGATGTAATTGCAAGCTACTATTCAAATGGTGAACATGTACTCCCCATTCTTTCTCGTATTGGAAATAACTGGCAAACCAAAATTAGTGATGCCCCTGCCGGTTTTATACAAATTAAAGCTAAAAATACAGGAACACCAAATGTTCCCATTAAAAATAGCAATGACGAAGTCACTATACTGAAATCAAAAGATTTCTCTGTAAAATATGGCATCATCGATAATGTATTTATCTACTTTTATGGAACCTCCCTACCTAATAATGATAAACAAACCAGTGATTTCAAAGAAACTCTCCACCCTAAAATAATATTTTATGATGGTGTAAAATCGGAAGAAATAATTCCTGATGAAAAAGGAAATTGGCGTTCAGACAATGAATATTATGCTAAACGAGGGGTGTATCTTTTTACTATCCATGAAACATCTGATAATGAAAATTATCCAGCAAGGAAAGATAAAACACTGGAATGCACTGGAGGTAATGACCATATGAGCTGTATTGAAAAAAATAATTAATCTCCCCATTCAGGAGGCTGTTATGATTATATTTAAAGTATTTTTCACCCTCTTATTATTATCTTACAGTGTAAATGTATTTTCAGATGCTGTATTGCCCCCCCACCCAATAGAAACAATTGCGGGAGGAGAAGAAAGCTGTATTGATAGTAACAATAGTAAATGCAAACCTTGGGTTGTGAATATTCATGCTAAAGATGAATCAGGAAAATATATTTTTTCATGTAGTGGTTCGCTGATCTCTCCGAGCTATATTTTGACAGCATCACATTGCAAGGGTGACCTTGAAAACATTAAAACATATTCGATTGAAAATTATGAAAAAAGAGTAATTGGCACTGCATCATATAGAAATTTCATTCGATACCCTATAGCCTCAGATTTTGCAATAATAAAATTAGATAAGCCTACTAATTTAGCTAATTATGGTCATGTTCGTCGTTTCTTTAACTATGATGAAGCTTATGAAAAAATAGACAAAAATTATTATAACGCTTCTATATATGGCTATGGTAATTTGGGAATTGATCCAACAACAGGAAAGGAGACAAAAAATACAGAAGAAAAACAGCAAAGAGCTGATGTTAACATTGTCACTAATGCCGTAGATTATCAACAAAATTATGGGCTTCTTATAAAAGAAAATGAAGATTTAAAGCCAGGAATTGCACAATCTGGAGACTCTGGTGGCCCGGTTATTTGGCATGATACAATCATCGGTGTTGCATCCACAACAAAAGATACTCTTAAAGTTAAAGATAGCAATAAAGTTCGTCCATTCTTTTTTGCTTCAGATGTTACAGGAAAATATAAACCAGATGTTACAGGAAAAAATTTTGATACCCCTTTGAGTCGCAAAAGATACCCAGGAAGTTGGTTTTCTCAATACATGAAAAAAATATGGATCGAAAGTCCGGATTGGGGTGCAAAATTAAGTAAAAGGAGAAAAAGCATACCTGTAGAGGGATTTGGTCGTCTATCTACTGAGATCAATCTTCGTTACTCCATTAATCACAAAGATGAAAAAAATACTAAATGTAAGGTAGGCTTAGATAGAAAATGGAAATGTGATATCCCATATGATACTTATTTCACTGAAACAGTTAGTGAAGGAAATGAATATGAAATTACTATTACAGCTGAAGAGTTAAAGAAAGATAATACATCATGGGATAGTGATACCATAACAGCAACAATACCAAATACAAAGCAAGAGTTTGATATTATTTACCCAACAGATAAATCAATAGTTCTAACCAAAAACTTTACCATACGTGGATACGCCGCCCCTGGTTCTGAAATAACATTGTCATTAAGCGCTAACCCTAAGTATGGTGACGAAGTTTATACACAGGATAAATTATGCGCTGGGTTAAATAATAACGAATTGATAAAAACAGGTGAGAATGGACTATGGTCATGCAGTATAAATACTAATATTAATCTTAAAAATTTAGGTAAAGATGATAACTATAATATAAATGCAGAACAAGAATACAAAAAACCCAAAAAATCCAAAAAATCCAAGCATAAAGAAATAAAAGATCAAGTCAGCATCAGTTTAAAACCAGAAGATTATTCCACTTTAAATGTTGAGCAAAACGAAAATAGAAAAGGAAACATATATAGAAAAATATTAGAATATAACGTGGATTATGCTAAAAATGCAAAACTAGTTTGTATTTTTGATGGTAAAAATTCAAATTGTAAAAATAATCCTCGAGATAAAGATAATTTTCATTTAAGAAATTTATTTGCATCAAAAAAAGATTTTAATTCAGGAAAAAACCCGTTTTTATATATCAGTGCAATACAAAAACTGGAGAACGTTGACCCGAGTGATCCAAAGTTATGGTATTACCAGTCTTTCGAATTTGAAGGCGGATATCTTATGCCTTCTTTTAATAAAGAATATCCGATGGAATCACCAACAAAAATCTCACCTATTGATATACAAAATAAAAAATTCACTGGTTTTGGTGGTGATGATCAACGTTATACTCTCTCAAATGATGATATACTTTTACCTTCAGAATATTCTATCTGCATGAAAAAAAGCAGTCAGTCACCTTCAAATTCCCCTCAATGCAATAGCGATGATAAGGATAAGGATATCTACGTAAAAATTCCATTGGAAAATGGTAAATATTTTTCCGAAATACCAATAAAATATAGTGATTATGGAAAAAGACATGATTTTCCAAACTGGAGTTTATCGCTTCCTTCTGAATTGAAAGACGGGGTTTATTATATTGAGATAATGGACAGGATTAGACCTCAAGGACTCAATATTGAGCCTCATATTTGGTCAGATTTCTTACCAAAAGCATATTTTGAAATCGGCCCCCTTGACGTTGGCATTACAAACCCGGCAAACACCTCAGATACCGTTACGACGGTATCAGGAACTGCCAGTATTCCCGGTGGAACAGTTAACGTCAGAAAACGTAAATTACCCCTTTCTCGGGGAGCATCAGGGGGAGATACGGCAGACACCTTCCCGGACACAATTTGTAAGGATGCTGTCGTCAGTGATAATGGTGACTGGGGATGTCGGACACCCGTCACTTTCACCGAAGGCACATATAAACTGACCGCCGAATTAATGAAAGACAACAAAGTAGTTGCTACTAAGACGGAAGTGGTGACTGTGGAAGAAAAAGAGCCGGAGGAGGACGAACCTGAAATTGATAATCCCGCCAATTCTCCACCGATTGATCCGGACGGCGGGTTAATAAGCCTGTTCGGTTTATTCAGTGCAGCAGCAACAGCAGCGGGAGCTGCCGCTGGGCTTGTCTTCAATCTGGCCGGAGCTGCTTCTGGTGCTGTTTTAGGTGCCGTTTCTACCATAGCAGGCCTTACTATTCCTCATTGGGGGTTAAACATTGACACAAGCAAATTACACGGAGGAGAAGCCTATAAATTAGTGATACAGGAAACCAAGGATGGGAAGAAAATTGGTGCACCTATCGAATGGCACTTTACCATGCCAATGCGGATTACCGAGCCGCAAAAAAACGCTCACTACCGGATAAATAGCGGTATATCAATTCAAGGAGAAGGCACTCCCGGCCAACTGATCCTTATTGCCAGTTCAAAATTGTTTCTACCGCCAAAAGAAACCGTCCTGCCGCCTTCATCTGGCACACTGATTTGTCAGACCAAAGTGGATGCCAACGGTAAATGGGTATGCCCAAATAACCCAGTCATGACAGCAAAACAGGCAGGGATATTCTCCCTTTATGCAGCCCAATATCAAGAACTCCACTCAAAAGATCTGACCACAACCCATTATAAAAGAACTTCGGAAGTTTCACGCCAATATGAGATCACCCAAACCCGAATCAGTATCACTGCGCCTAAACAGAATGCTGAATTCCACCGGAAACCTTTTGACATTGCCGGAATAGGCGAACCCGGCGCCCACATACATATAGGCAAAAACGGTAATAATAAAGCGTGTGATACCACCGTTACTGCATCCGGCACATGGTCCTGCGGGCCTTACCTATTCGGGAAGGGAAAATTCACGGTATCGGCCGAACAGTTTATCAGCCATGAACTGCACTCTACGGCACAGGTATCCTATAAAATCCAGCCAGCGAATGGCGCTTCTTCATTAATCTACTTACATTTTAACCACCATTCTAAATATTAAGCCTCCTATCTAAGGAGATTTGAACACAATGAACTACGGCATAGCGCCTCCTGATAGGAGGCGTTTTTTTAACCTCAGACTAAGAAAAAATGTGAAATTCTGGAGCTGTAATTACAATAGTATTAGGATGGTCTTATTTAGTTAGTTAATAATTATAAAAGTTTGTATTCACCATGATCATCCGTCCTAACCAACACTGGTTCTTTCGTCTATTTGACTGGCATGGCTCAGTCTTATCAAAAATTACCTTCCGTTTAATGCTGAATATACTCATGTCTATCATCGCAGTTGTGAGTTATCAGTGGTATGAACACCTTGGTATTCATTTGACCGTCGCCCCGTTTAGCCTGCTGGGGATCGCTATCGCCATTTTTCTCGGTTTTCGCAATAACACCAGCTACAGCCGTTTTGTCGAGGCCAGAGCACTTTGGGGATCGTTATTGGTTACTCAGCGCTCGTTATTACGCCAGATTAAGAGTATTCAGCCAGATGAAACTCAGTTACATCAACAATTTTCTGTTTTGCTTATCGCGTTTAGCTGGAGTTTAAAACATCAGTTACGTGGCACAGATCCAAAAGAAGATTTATATCGCCTTCTGCCCACAGAAATATATGCTGAAATTATTCGCAGTCCGATGCCAACTAATCGATTGTTACTGAAAATGAGTCTTCTCCTCGGTGAATGGAGGAAAGGGGGGTTATTAAGTGATATTACCTATGAAATGATGGATAAGAACCTCAATGAGCTTTCCCATATTCTGGGTGGCTGTGAGCGTATCGCCAGTACTCCCGTGCCTTTCGCCTACACGCTGATACTCCAGCGAACGGTTTATCTCTTCTGTACCCTGCTGCCTTTTGCTCTGGTTACCGATTTACACTATATGACACCGTTTGTTTCAGTGTTTATTTCTTATGCTTTCTTATCATGGGATGCGCTGGCTGAAGAGTTAGAAGATCCATTCGGAACTTCACCTAATGATTTACCCCTCAATGCAATTTGTACCGTCATTGAACGCCATCTGATGGAAATGAATGACCAGACGCCATTACCGGCTTTATTGCAACCTAATGAAAAATTCAATTTACTCTGATTATTCACCTTCATTTGATTAAAGGCCGAACAGCAGGCTCGGTTTTAATGTCTTTCCCAAAAAACGAGCCTGAATCCATGTATTATATGAGGCGCTGAGATTCTGAATCCTTCAATGCGGTCAGCGATAACTTCACCGGAACAGATTTGGATGTGGGTGTACCTGTACCATAACCAAAGCTGTCCATCGGTACTAACGGATTGGTTTCAGGGTAATAAGCGGCAAGGTTACCGCGCGGAATAGTGTAGGGAACTAATTTAAATCCACATACTTTACGCTCAATACCGTCATGCCAGATGGTCTCGATATCAACCAGATCGCCCTCCTGATAGCCCGACTGAGCAATATCTTCCGGGTTCATAAACAAAACTTCCCGTTGACCATAAACGCCACGATAGCGGTCGTCTAAACCATAGATGGTTGTGTTGTATTGATCATGGGAGCGCAAGGTTTGCAAAGCAAAGGGAACTTCTTCTCCATCAATTTGGGGAAACAGTGTGTCTGGCAATGGTGCATGGCTAAATTCAGCTTTTTTACTCGGGGTCTGAAAACGCAGCTCTGCCGCCGCATTACCGAGATAAAAACCGCCCGGATGTTCACATTTTTTATTAAAGTCAGCAAAACCGGGAATAGTTGCGCTAATGTGATCACGGATTTTGTTGTAATCTCCGGCTAATTCCAGCCAGTTAATTGTTGGGGTATTGCCTAAGACCGCACCAGCAATGCCCGCAACAATCGCAGTTTCAGAACGCTGTGTATCAGATAGTGGTTTGTTTATCCCTTCAGAAGCATGCACCATGCTGAAAGAATCTTCTACCGTAACAAACTGCGCACCACTAAGCTGAATATCCTGTTCTGTACGCCCCAGTGCCGGTAGGATAAGAGCATCTTTTTTACCGGTAACAAGATGACTGCGATTTAATTTCGTACTGATATGAACAGTCAAATCGCAATGCCGGAGTGCTTCCTCTGTACGTGGGCTGTCAGGCGCAGCAGCAGCGAGATTTCCCCCCAGCGCAATCAGTACCTTCACTTCATCACGTAACATTGCCTCCAGCGCTTGCACCACATTATGACCATGAGCACGGGGAGGTTCAAAACCAAAGTGATTTGCCAGACTATCAAGGAAAGCCTGAGACGGTTGCTCATTAATCCCCATCGTCCGGTTTCCCTGTACGTTACTGTGACCACGCACCGGGCATACACCAGCACCGGGTTTACCTAACTGACCAAACAGTAATTGCAGGTTTGTAATCTCACGGACTGTATCAATAGAGTGTTTATGCTGAGTAATCCCCATTGCCCAGGTGCAAATCACACGTTCAGCATGCAGATAAATATCCGCTGCCTCGCGTAGCTGTTGCTGCGTCAGACCTGATTGTTCCTCTATAAATGACCATTCAGTAGCAGCCACTTCCTGTAAATAAGCCTCCACACCTTCGGTATGAGCCGAAATAAAGTCTTGAGCAAAAATACCTGCGGCTCCGGCAGCTATACGAGAGTTATGAACTTCCAGCAACGCTTTGACCATCCCCCGCACAGCAGCCATATCTCCGCCTAATTTAGGCTGATAATAACGATGGCTGATATTGCCTGCCATTGGAGTAACAACTTCGAGGGGTTTTTGTGGATCAGCAAAGCGCTCTAAGCCGCGTTCACGTAATGTATTGAAGGTGACAATTCTGGCTCCGTGTTCTGCCGCGTGCCGCAGGCTATGCAGCATCCGTGGGTGATTTGTTCCGGGATTCTGCCCAAAGACAAAAATGGCATCTGCATGATCAAAATCATTCAGACGAATCGTTCCTTTACCCACTCCCAGACTTTTCAGCAGCCCGTAACCGCTGGCTTCATGACACATATTTGAGCAATCAGGAAAGTTATTAGTCCCCAGTACCCGGCCAAATAGCTGATACAACCATGAGGCTTCATTACTGGCCCGACCGGAAGTATACAGCTCCAGCTGGTTCGGGTTTTCCATCCCATTAATGTGTCTGGCGATCAAAGAAAAAGCCTGCTCCCAGCTAATAGGCTCATAGTGATCTGTCTCATGGTTATAGCGCATCGGTTCAATAACGCGCCCTTGATATTCCAGAAAGTAATCACTTTGTTCGTAGAGTTTGCTAACACTATGTGTGGCAAAAAACTCCCGGTCTACATAACGCCGGGTGGCTTCCCAGGTAACTGCTTTCGCGCCATTTTCACAAAAGCTGAAAAGGCTTTTGTTATCATCACCCCATGCACATCCCGGGCAATCAAAGCCTCTGGGTTTGTTCATGCGCATTAGATTAACCATGTTCTTTAATACTTGTTTACTATCAAAGACAAAACGTGTTGTTGCCTCCAATGACCCCCAACCTCCCGCTGCGGCGTGATAGGGTTTTATTTTTGATTTGAATTTCATAACAATCTCTATTTTTAACCTGGTGGTCAAAGAATTGGCCACGGATTGGCAGATGAATCAGGAACGCCGAACAGATTTATTGTGATACTTATTCCGTTCTTATACAACGAGAAAACCGAATTATCTTCCTGTTGATACAGTGACCTGCAATGTGACAAATATCACATTGTCAGATAGCATATTTTATCTGGTTAAAATAAATACAATGATAAGACGTTAACAAAGTAAAGTATTGTTCATTTTTGCTTCAATTGTGAGCGCTTTTTATACTTTCTCAAAGAGACAACTTGAAAGACAAAAGATATCTACTGCAAAATAACGAACAAGCCGAACATTTGGGAAAAATAATAGCGTGGTGTCATATGTACTATCGTGATGAGTTTGGTTTTTTGCTTTTAAATAAAAAAGATAAATTAGACTATTACAGCCAGCAAAATACTTTTATTAAAAATAAAACCACTGCTTTGACTGTTTATAATGAAATGACAAAGAAAACACCATTATGGATACGTTTGTCTTTTGCAATAAGAGATAAAATATCTAGTCTCGCAGGTGTTGAAAAAATCAATGGGTTCTCTGGCGGGCATTTAGAAGAAAACGTACAGGAAGGAAGCTCTATTGATTTTTTTAAGATTATCCGTATCAGTGATAATGAATTATGCCTGCTATCAGAAGATATACACTTAACCGTTTTAGTCTCCCTGAATGTTTTATCAAGTAATAATCAGGGAAAAGGCGATAAAGTCACTGTCACAGCATCCGTTATTACCCATAATTTTTTTGGGAAAATGTATATGATCCCGGTCTCTCTTGCACACAGTATTATTGTAAACAGCATGCTCAGGAAGATGACACTTCCCTGACCGACTGAATTTAATCGGTTATCACATATTCTCCACCACAAAGTAAACAAACGTGCCGACATAATTACCAATAACATAACCAACTGTACCAATGACCATAATCGGCCCGACCAGGGAATTCCAGCCACGGCTGATTGCCATTGCTGCCGCTGTGGTTGGCCCGCCAATATTGGCATTACAGGCAAGAATATTTTCTTCCAGACTAAATTTAAATACTTTCCCTGCTGAGAAAGTAATCAACAAGTTAATCATGGCAATAATAAAAACAAAGACAAACAGCAATGGCGCATTGCTGATTATAGCGTGGACAGATGCCGGTATGCCGATAACAACAAAAAACATATAAATAGCGTAAGTGCCTAATTCCTGCGTACCATTAAGATTGCTGAAGGTTTTTTTGAATATCGATACCAGAATAAATGTCACTGTAGTAAGAAGCAGGTATTTGTCTGATATTAAACTGAAAATAAGTTCCTGATAGATGCTGGCAGGCTTCCCGAACAGCGCCTTTAACCATGATGAAAGATGGAATGACAGCGCGACAATAAAAATTGACCATGCCAGTGCCAAGGCGATATCTTTCAGAGCAATATTTTTCGGTTTCCAGTAAGCAGCAGCTAAAGTCCGCGATTTATCCAGTTCCGGATTATTGTCAATCGCATCAGAATAAGGGCTTCCCCAGAATTTCCTTGCCACTGACCAGCCAGATATAACCATCAGGATAATAAAATAAGCAGCCATCATCATATGGTCAGCAACAATAGTGGATGCCGTCATACTTTCAGATGGTGCTAATTTGGCTGCCATTGCGGCAAAGTTAACCCCACCCCCCGTATAAGATGCAGACATCATCCCACTGATTTTATCCAGCTCAGGGATATAACCCCTGAGTAAGTGAAACGCGATCACTGTGCCAATCATCGTCGCGACAGAGGAAATCAAAAATAATATCAATAACCGCCAGCTGCCGGTAATCAGATTATGTAAATTGGTTTTAAATAACAGCAACGGAATTGCTAAAGGGACGATATATTCCCAGACAACATCATAAGCGGGTGCTTCAGTCGGAATAATATGTAAGTTAGAAGCAAAAATAGCGATGACCAGAGCAATAACAGCGCCCGGTATTTTAGTGGCCCATTTATATTTCTGCTCCAGCATAATTGCAGCTGCTACCGCAATCATAATAAAAGCCCACAGCATTAATGAATTATCAGCGTCAATTAAGGTATTTTTCATTATATAATTTAACCTCTTATTCTGTTCAGGCCGATAATATTCTATATTGTGCTGCCTGATTCTCTGATGCCTTCCACTGCACCATAAACAGCCTGATCATTTTTATAGAATGCCCATAAAGCATTACCATAATCGTAATGCCACCACTCAGTCGGCAGGTTAGTAAAGCCAGCCTGAAGCATAACGTGATGCAGTATCCGACGGTATAATACTGCCGGCATGTTTGTATCCGATGCTTGTTCTAAGGCTGCGGTGTAAGACAGATCATCCACTTCATCAAATTCTGTGCCCATAAACAATGCCTCACCAGAGGCAATATCAAACAGCGTCACATCCACTGAACCCCCTGTCAGATGAGGACTAACCGGATTTTGCTCAGTCGGGGCGGGTGCCACAAACTGCTCCAGCAATTCTTTTTGTTCTTCAATGGATAAGTAGCTGTACTGCTGCGCAATGGTAGCCCGTGTTTTCTCCTGCAATGCAAGCTGAGTTTCTCGTGAACGCCACCCATCCAAAACTAAAAGCCCTAAATGAGCAGGCAATAATTGGGAGGCCTGTATTAATTTTTCAGCCACACTTTTCCTTACTGCACAATATTCAACAGCGCCATTGACACCAGCAAGAAAATAAACCGGTTTCAGTTTTATTTTATCTGTTTCATAAATAACTTCTAAAGGCTCATGACATTCATTAATAGATATTTTATTAATGGTTTCCCAGTCAAAAATCTTTTTTGTACTAATTTTCCGCTCAGTAAAAGAATGCAGCATATTAACCTTCATATTCTTTTATGTTTTCACTTAGTTATATTTTAATAATCTTTATTAATTATTTAAATAAAAGAGACTTTAATCATTAATTTTATTTATTTTAAAATAACAAGATATTTACAGACTAGCAACAAAGTCAAAAGCTATCAAATTTTAATTTTCTTTCTGTTGAACAGGTTAAATACCATTTAAAATTGTGTCGGTTACACAAGATGCAATGCCAAATCTTATATGACAAAATATGTGTAGACATCCCCTAATATCCGGAGGAAGAATACCAGACGGTATTCACAACACAACATGACTCAAGAGCATCCACAAGACCATCAGCTGCAAGTAGAAGCCATTAAATGCGGCACAGTTATCGACCATATTCCGGCTCAGGTCGGTTTTAAATTATTGTCTCTCTTCAAACTCACAGAAACTGATCAGCGTATTACTATTGGCCTGAATTTGCCTTCCAATCACTTAGGAAAGAAAGATCTGATCAAACTCGAAAATACCTTCCTGACAGCCCAGCAGGCAAACCAGCTCGCTATGTATGCCCCACATGCAACCGTCAATAACATTGAAAATTATGTCGTCGTGAAGAAAATGCCAATCAACCTGCCAGAACAGATTGACAGTATCCTTGTCTGCCCTAATGGTAACTGCATCAGCCATAATGAGCCTGTAGAAAGCAGCTTCCATGTCATGGAAACGGCAAATGATGTTATCGTTCGCTGCAAGTACTGTGAGAAAGAGTTTGATCGTCAGGCTGTTATCAACAACGATTAAGATCCCGCAGTTGATGCCGGGCCGAGTGACACTATAATAAAGCCTTCTCAACATATACCCTATGGATTTCGAGTTGTATCGCGGCGGCAAAGGAGAAAATCCCCTGAGCATAGATAACTATGCGACTGGGGTGCGCGAGTGCAGCCAACAAAGAGGCAACTTGAAAGACGACGGGTATCTTTAATTCTGACGTTAAACAGGAGTTCCTAATGTCACGTTCCATTCATACCGAAAATGCACCAGCCGCAATCGGCCCTTATGTTCAGGGTGTTGATCTGGGCAGCATGGTTATTACTTCCGGCCAAATCCCTGTTGATCCAAAAACAGGGGCTGTTTCTGAAGATATTACTGCACAAACTCGCCAGTCACTGGAAAACGTTAAAGCCATCATTGAGCAGTCTGGCCTGAAAGTTGCCAATATTGTGAAAACGACTGTGTTTGTTAAAGACCTGAATGACTTCACTGTTGTGAATGCCGCTTATGAAGCGTTCTTCACTGAACATAACGCGCCATTCCCTGCACGTTCATGTGTTGAAGTTGCTCGTCTGCCAAAAGATGTAAAAATCGAAATCGAAGCGATTGCAGTACGTAGCTAATTCATAGCGTTATCAACCCTGATAGGCTCAATATTGGGGTTGGTTGCTCTTTTTTGCCTATATCTCTTTCCAGAACAACTTTCCCTTTCTTTGTCTCAGATCAATTTATTGAGCGGTATATTCGCTTCAAAATTCCACATATTGTGCTTAAATATAAAATAATCACTACATATAGTGCTTATGCACAAGGTTATCCACACAAAGTTAAAAACTAGCCATTATGCAACTGTCGTTGTGATAGGCACTGCAATAGTCGTTACGATTTATCTGGTGGATAACATACTGAGGAACCCTATTGTGAAAACGGTTGTGATGCAGCGTAATGACCATCTGGTTAACATCGAGGAAAATACTCTCCACGGATGGCATGATCGTCTAGATCAGGAAATACGCGGACTGATCGAGCAAAGTGATCTTCCTTTACTCAATGAAAATGCGAATAAAGATGCCAGAGTGATCCCTACTCAGCGTGATTTGCTGGCGGGGATCGTTGCCAGACAGTATGCCAAACAGCATATGCTGCCGAGTGATGTCGTTCTGGCACATGAGAAAGGCGAAATTCACTACCATGATCTGGATTATGCGCCATTTTTCCCGATGTTTAACTGCATGTTGGTCGATTTAGCAGGGATGCTGACCCACGGCTTTAAGATGGGAAATGCTGAAATTGAGCCGCCAAAGTCGATCTCCACAGCGACTGCCGTCACAGCCCAAATTATTGCTCAGGTCGCCAGTCATATTTATGGCGGCACAACCATTGACCGCATTGATGAAGTGCTTGCGCCCTTTGTTAAAGCCAGCTATCACAAGCACCTGATTATTGCTGAAGAGTGGCAAATCGCAGATAAGAAAGCTTACGCAGAATCCCGCACGGAAAAGGAATGTTACGACGCGTTCCAGTCTCTGGAATATGAAGTGAATACGCTGCATACCGCCAATGGGCAAACGCCGTTTGTAACATTCGGGTTTGGGCTGGGAACATCAGAAGAATCCCGTTTAATTCAGACGGCTATTTTACGCAATCGCCTCGCTGGTCTGGGTAAAAACCGCAAAACGGCAGTATTCCCAAAACTGGTTTTTGCCATCCGTGATGGGCTGAATCACCGGTTTGGCGATCCCAACTATGACATCAAATTATTGGCGCTGGAATGTGCCAGCAAGCGTATGTATCCCGATATTCTGAATTACGATCAGGTGATTAAAGTCACCGGATCATTCAAAACTCCGATGGGTTGCCGAAGTTTTCTGGGCGTTTATGAAAAGAATGGGCAGCAAATTCATGCCGGGCGCAATAACCTGGGAGTTATCAGCCTGAATCTTCCCCGTATTGCAATTGAAGCAAAAGGTAATGAAATGCGTTTCTGGCAGTTATTAGATCAACGCTTGCTGGTTGCCAGAAAAGCACTAATGACGCGCATTGAGCGACTGGAAAGTACCAAAGCACGGGTTGCCCCTATTCTTTATATGGAAGGAGCCTGTGGCGTAAGACTAAAAGAAGATGACAGTGTTGCCGAAATCTTCAAACATGGGCGGGCTTCTATTTCGTTAGGGTATATCGGTATCCATGAAACGATTAATGCGTTATATGGTAACCATACTCATCTATTTGATAATGAACAGCGCCGGCAAAAAGCACTCGTTATCGTTAAACATCTGCGTAAAGCCACCGATGAATGGAAACAGCAAACCGGCTATGGCTTCAGCTTATACAGTACGCCGAGCGAGAGTTTATGTGACCGTTTTTGTCGTCTTGATGTCGCTGAGTTCGGCGTAATCAGCGGAGTTACAGATAAAGGCTATTACACAAACAGCTTCCATTTGGATGTAGAGAAGAAGGTCAATCCTTACGATAAACTGGATTTTGAAGCACCATACCCTCCGTTGGCGAATGGTGGTTTTATCTGCTACGGCGAATATCCCAACCTACAACATAATTTAAAGGCACTGGAAGATGTATGGGATTACAGTTATTCCCGTGTTCCTTATTATGGAACCAATACCCCGATTGATGAATGCTATCAATGCGGTTTTACCGGAGAGTTTTCCTGTACCAGTAAAGGCTTTACCTGCCCTGCTTGTGGTAATCATAATTCAGCCGAGGTTTCCGTGATAAGACGGGTTTGCGGATATCTTGGCAGTCCTGATGCCCGCCCATTTAATACGGGTAAACAGGAAGAGGTAAAACGCCGCATTAAACATCTCAATCATGGGCATATTGGCTAATATCATGAATTATCATCAATATTATCCGGTCGATGTGGTCAACGGCCCCGGAACCCGCTGCACTCTGTTTGTCGCGGGTTGCTCCCATCAGTGTCGTGGCTGCTATAACCAGACGACGTGGCGGATTGATTCTGGTCATCCTTTCACTCTGGCAGTTGAAAATCAGCTCATTGCTGATCTGAATGATTATCGTATCAGGCGACAAGGGCTATCATTATCCGGTGGCGATCCGCTTCATCCCGATAACACAGCAGCAATTCTCAGGCTGGTCAAACGGGTCAAAAGAGAGTGCCCGGATAAAGATATCTGGCTATGGACAGGCTATGTTCTCGACGAATTAAATGAACTTCAGCAGGAGATTGTCAGCCATATTAATGTGTTAGTTGACGGGAAATTTGAACAGGAACAACAGGATCCGATGCTGATCTGGCGGGGCAGCCGTAATCAGGTGATTCACTATCTGCGCTGATATTAACGCCGCCAGTATAATTTTTTGCCAAAACCAAGCGAATTATCCACCATTTTGATCTCATTCAGGTTCAATTGCCAGATAGGTGTTTTTGCCGTTATCGCAACAGGAAACTGGTGGCAATAAGCCGCTCTGGCAACAGTTTCATCTTTACCTGTCAGAGCAACAACCTCACCACGAAACTGAATACCTTTGATCTGGGAAATATTGTGCGTTTGCTCTGCAATCGTTCCCGCCACGATGGCATTTTCCTGCATTATTTTACCGTGACGCGTGTCAGCTTCAGTCATAAACCAAAGAACCATTTTTTCAGCGTCAAAGAGATAGAAACAACTGGCACACCAGAGATCCTGAGATGAAGAAGTACAAAGTGTGAAGACATGTTGATTAGCAAGATACTGACATATTATTAATTTTTTTTTATCCGATTCCATCTGTTTATATACCGTTATATTTCTGCCTTTTAATCAGAACACGCTGGATAGCTTCCAGTTACGTGTTCTGATATTTATCTAATAAATAAGTATAGTCTGGGATAACTATAAGTTATTTATAGATTTCAGCAACACCATACAATTTATTTTTGCCGGTTGCAGAAATAATACGGAAAGATTGGGCTCCAGCTTTATCAGCTTTTTTGGATAATGCCTCAGTCAGACTATCCAGCGTTTCCGCTCCTGCTACAGAAACCACACCAATCTTCTCTCCATCAGCACTTTTAACTTCGGTTGCTGCAAATGAACCAAATGAAATAGCACTTAATGACAACACGGCAGCAATAAATTTCACGTTTTTCATCTTTAAATCCTCTGACTACTTGTAAATATAGGAGTTACCCTTTGTGATGCGGATCAATTTATACGCTTATCAGAAAAATGATAATTAGCAATTACTGCTATTCTTATTCAATAATTTTGAATTGAAAAAATGCTAACCTACGGTGAATAGACATATAATTTAATATAATCCATAAGTTATAATTGTAGAAATGTAGTCATTAGGATGATAGCCAATAAATGCATTAATCTTTATTGTTATTAATACATTGGAAATAACTTAAGAAAAGTAATGAATATTAAAGAATCTGATTGGTATCTTTACCTGATAAAAATGCGGAATGGTTCATTATATACTGGAATTACGACAGATGTTTCTCGCCGTCTGGCTCAGCATACAGCCGGAAAAGGAGCAAAAGCGCTGAAAGGAAAAGGGCCATTAACGTTGGTCTATCATAGCGCAGTGCCAGACAGGAGTACGGCTTTGAGACTGGAATATCGGGTAAAACAACTGAGTAAGCAGCAAAAAGAAAGGCTGGTGACTGTCCAGCCTGTCTGTATAGTTACCTACCTATCATAGGTTCTGTTAACTGAGTTTTGTTAACTTACGTGTTGCCATAAGAATACCGGTAACATGTCATACGTCAGCAAAATGACGGGAATACGTGACCAGACCATGGCAATCATCCAGCGAGACATCTGCTAGTGTGTAAACCTGAAAATATCGTTCACAACCAGGCCACTGGCAATGTAGTTGATACTCTTCAGCAAGCCTGAAACCAAATCTCTGATAATATTCAGGCTCACCAAGTACAACAACTGCCCCATAGCCGAATTCATTCAGGCTGTCCAAGCCTTCATATACCAGCTTCTCGCCAATCCCCTGACGACGGTACGATTCGGCCACCGCCAATGGCGCTAACCCAACCCAGTTATGATCCTGTCCATTGACATCAACCGGTGTAAAACCAACATAGCCAATCACGTGACCTTCATCGTCAGTCGCAACAACACCCAGTGTCAACAAGCCATCTTCTCTTAGCTTGTGGACTAACTCAGCTTCTGCCGATGTCTCAAAGGATTCCCGCAACAAGCGATCAATCCCCATAGCATCAACCGGAATTTCGACCCTGATTAACATGACGATAACGCGCGATCGTGCTGATCAGCGCCCTCTTTCTGTTCCATTTTGATAAATTCAGCTAACTATAATAAATCAAAATGGATAGTGGATTTAACCTAATACAAGCCAGTTCCTTTTTCATAAAAAGGAATTTGTTATTCTGCCAAAATACTGAGATATTTCCTGATGCTATCTCAAAAATCCATCATAAAAATTGGTATTGAGATGCAGTAAATCAGCACCTGAAACCTTTACACGGAACCTGTCCCAAATCAATATATTTTCACTATCTCTCTGACGATAATTCGAGATTATTATTATTTCCTTCTCAGGTGTTTCATAAATCCTCTCAGCTCCCGTAATTCACCATTACGTAGCATCCCAACCAAGATCCCCAAGATCATATAGATAACCCCTAGGAGTAGGATCATCGCGATATCCCCTAGCATACTTTGCAAAGGCATATTCATTTGGTTCATCCCTGCGATAATTTTGGTTGCCCATGTGGATGGTAAAGCGGATGAGATTACCCTTACCCAATCTGGCATTGCCTGTATGGGCCAGGTGGTGCCGGAAATATAAAATACTGGTGTAGTAATAAATGCCAGTGTCAGATAAATCATTTCCACGCTGCGTAAGCACTCTGTAACCAGTTTGCCCAGCCCCAGTACCGCCAGCAGGAATGGAAAAGTCATTAATAGTAATTGATAAATTGGTGCATCCTGCCTGTATCCCAGAATCCACGGCCATAGCACAAAAAAGATGACAGATAAAAACAACCAGATAGGCAACAGTGCGGACAGCGCTCCCAGATAGACAGGTAGCGGGGGCTTGCCTTTGGGGGTTTCACGTATAGCGATGCTGACACGCACACTGGCTATCAGTAGGGAGTGCTGCAAAAGCATGACTAATAATCCGGGGAAAACAATGGCGGCATAACTCACCCCCGGATTGAATAATCCGACTGTTTCTCCTTTGATTGGCTGTAGCAGAACCTTCACCTGTTCTGTACTGAACCCTGACTTCAAAAGTAATTTTGTATTGTATTCTGATAGTAACTTTTGGTAAGCCAGTATCAAATCCTGTTGAATCTCTCCGTTAGCCAGACGGTTAGTCGCATCACCATAAACCGGAACTGTCACGTTTTTCCCGCCTAAAAGACGCTTCTCGAAATCTGTCGGGATGATGATAATGGCAAATATTTCCCGATGCAGCATGTCAGCACGGGCATCCGCGAGACTGGCATAATTTTTGGTTTCTACTTTTGCTGTCGCATCAACGTGACGGATCAGCGCACGGCTCATATGGCTATTATCCTGATCAATAACTGCGACGGGCAGATCCCATAATGTGGGTTTAACGTAAACCAGACTCATGACGCACAGAGAAACAATCAACATCAGCCACATGGGTTTTTCCAACATTGACAACAATACCGTGCGGAAAGTCTGCCAGTACATTTTCCAGTTATTCATTTTCCGGCTTCCCCTGCATTATAGGCTCTCCCCAGACTGACTAAGCCGTTTCCACAGGCGATTGCGAACCAGCAAGGCACAAACCAAAGGGTAAATTGCCAGTAACATGCAAACGTAAACGATGATTTTTAATGACACTTCCCGTAAGAAAATATCGAACATCGCATTTAAAGCATGGGTTAACGGTTCCAGATTTGAAATAAGCCTTGCTGGCCACACCATCGATAATTCAGGCATAACCATACCGGAAAACGACATTGCGATACTCACCAGCATCCCAATCAGGGTATAAGCCGTTATTGCACTGTTGGTAAAAGTAAACAGCAACAGGCCAATACTTTGAGCTGCAATCACATAGAAAAACCCGACCACAGGCATATAGAGCGGGTTGCCTGCGACTTTGGCATCAGAAAATGCCACCAGCGCCATGATTTCTACCATCAACAACAGGGTAAAAGTGACTGTATGCGGGGCCAGTTTCCCTATTAAAGCCGGTACAAAAGATTTTTCGCTCAGGAGGTGTTTACCTCTCGCCATGGTATAAATCGTACCGGTTACAACAAAAAGCTGTAATAAATGGATGGTTGCAGCGAATTGCTGATAGTAAATATAGCTGCCACTGGCATTGAACAGACTGTCATAAGACATGGTCGCTCTGGCAAGCGGAGGGAGTTGACGGCCAATTTCAGATGCGATGACACTGCGATATTTGGCATTCGTTTCTGCCATCAACCCACTGAAATCCACAGACGCATAACGACCCGCACCATAAAACAGCGCATTGTAATACATCCTCACCGTTGGCTGTTTCCCACTCAGCGCATCTTTTTCAAGATCAAAGGGAAGATAGAGCAGAGCATAATCCTCTGCGCTACCCAAACGCTCTAATGACTCAGCCAGACCACCATTATAAGTTTTGATATCTGCATGGGGCGCTGCATTCAGATTACGAATCAACGATCGTGATAAGGAACTGTGATCATTATCCACTGCTGAAACAGGCAGGTTTAACAGCGTCCCTTCCGAAAAGGTGGCACTGATTAAGATAAACAGCAACAACGGAAACAGCCAACTCAGCCAGTGAAAAACCGGGCTACGGGATGCAACCTTCAGTTCCTTATTAAAGGCCTGTTTGAAGATATTCCATTCATGAGCATGCCACCTAAAACTATTCCATCCGAAGCTGCTCCATTTAACACCAAACCATCCACCTTTTCTGTTCATCAGCCTGCCACCTTAGCGACCCCAGAGCCATAACGCACTCATACCGGGGCGCAGACCATCAACCGGTTGTGATGGGTATAAACGTACTTCAAATGTTCTCAGATCGAAGTCCCCTGTCGCACGGGTTGCACGTTTTGTCGCATAATCTCCCATTGGCGCGATATAACGCACTTCTGCCTCAACCTCTTTGTTATCCAGCGCCGGTATACGCAGTTTAACTTTGTCACCTTTGCGTACTTTAGCCAGAATATCTTCACGCAGGTTATAGACGAAGTAGGTTTCGGGAATACGTACGAGGGTTGCCAGTGGGCTACCTGCATTAAAAAGCTGACCGACTTCTGCCGGAAGTGGCCCGATTTCACCAGCAACAGGTGCTGTTACCTGTAAATCATTACTCTGGATTATTAATTCCCGTAATTTTTCTTCCGCTTCATTCAGTGCAGCCTGATACTGTTGCCTCAGTTCAATACGATCGCCATTTTTTCCCGCTTCCAGCTCTGCTTTCGCTGCCAACATTTTCTGATAGGCGATATCGCGGGCATTTCGGGCATTATCCAGTTCACTGGCGGATGAATAGCCTTTAACTGAAATATTGCTCAGCCGTACAAATTCACGCTTTGCATTGTTATAGCCAAATTCTGCCTGTAAAAATGCAGCTTCCAGACTACGGATATTCTCTTCCCGTGTACCACTGATGGATAAATCGAGTTTTGCTTTGGCCTGATCACGGGCTGCCTGAGCGGCGGCAACTTTTGCAGCCAATTCAGGGCCATCAAGACTAATCAGCAATTGCCCTGCTTTAACATCGTCACCTCTCCTAACGTGAAGCGCGGCTACACGTCCGGATGCTTTGGATGTAATGATGACTTCAGGAGCGTCTACCTCTCCCTGTAACAATAAATCCTGATGATGTGAACGAAAAAGTACAGCCATTGCAGTCAGAAAAATAATCAGCAATATTGTGAAAAGTGTTCTTTTCTTCATTATGTTTTGTAAGCTCCAAACATACTACCCGAACAAAACTCGTCGGAGATTTACGGCATTAAGTTTGCTGCACCCATTCAACGACACTGTCTTAATCTGTCGTTTTAACCCCTAATCTCTATGATTCGTTTCTTATCGAATGACGATTAGTTGCCTAGTGTGACACTATTTTCACAAATCCTTTTTAGAAATTCGTGCGCTTCATCATTGACAAAAGTTAAATACTTTGCTCAATCATTTATAACATTATATACCTAATCAATTTTTAGGGGCGGCATGGAAGAGAATTAATCAATTTTCAGAGTCGAATTTCCTTACTTAATACTTTTTATAATTAAAATTAACTTATCAATTAATATTTTATTATAAATAAAAGAATCGCCCTTATTTTTCTTTGCATCTAAATACATTTCGATAATAAATCAAAGTAGCAATACTTAATAAAATGAAAATGAAAACAAAAACCAGTAATAATTAGCAATAGATATTTAATTGTCAAAAAATTCATTATATTTAGAATTATTTTATTCCTTCATCAGATAATTCCTTATCATGTAAATAGGCGCTCTGCAACGCTATGGGACAATTGATATAATCCATAAAATCAAAGTGTTGCAAAATAATGAAACAGGTATAAATTACTTCTTAATTATTCTATTTCTGGCTCTCTTTTTTTATCTTAAACAGCTAATATAGAAAGTGGTGTTGACCAAAAAATAAATTTATGCTGGAATAAAAAACCATATATATTATATATGCCAGATAAATAATCCGTGCATTAATTAGCTAACAGAATTTTTGCTAGCTCATTTGTGATGCCTTAAATAAGGTAATGTCACTTTGCCATTCTTTTATACCGTCATCACCTGACGCTTTTACTGTTACAGGTCTAATATTTATGTATAAAAAATTTGATGAGCCGTGGGTAAAAAATCAGCAAACCGTGCTGAAACGAGTAGCCTGGGTAAACATTATTGCCCAGTTTTCGTTTCCACTGGCTGGCGCATTTGCTCCCACTATCGCCATGGCTGAAACACTGACGACTTCTCAATATGCTCCTTTGATAGCAATACCGACAGAGTCTTATATTCTGAAGCCAGGAGAGACTATTTACACAATTGCTAAACGCTATAGTTTCACTATTGATCAACTTAAAGAAATAAATCAGTTACACGCTTTCCATAAGCCATTTTCAGAACTTAGTGCAGGTGATGAGATTAACGTTCCCAAACCTCGCCCTAATAAGTATTTACCCTTCAATTACTTTTCATCGGCACAATTCGTATCAAGGCCGGTTGAATCTGGGCAGATGGAATCAGGGCCGTCCTCCGAAACCAATGGCACCGGCAACGCTCTGGCAAATTCCGCCACTCGCATCGGAGAAATACTGAGCAGCGATAACGTAGGCAACAGCGCAATCAATCAGTTAAGTAATCTGGCTGTAGGCGAAGCTAATCAACAACTCCAGAATTGGTTGGGGCATTATGGTACAGCGCGGGTACAGGCTAATATTGATCGACGTGGTCATCTGGATGGCAGTCAGCTCGATATGTTGCTGCCTCTGTATGATAGCGAGAGTAAAATAAATTTTACTCAGTTTGGCTTACGCCGTATTGATAAACGCAACACCATTAATTTCGGTGTCGGGCAACGACAGTTTTTTGATAGCTGGATGTTGGGCTACAACGCTTTTCTGGATCACGATTTTACCGGAAATAATACCCGGTTTGGCCTCGGTGCAGAATATACTCGCAATTATCTGAAACTGGGAATTAACGGCTATTTACGCTTAAGTAACTGGAAAGAATCACGCTTCCTGAAAGATTATGATGAACGCCCTGCTAATGGGTTCGATCTGAGAGCACAGGGTTATATCCCCACTCTGCCGCAGCTTGGGGGTAAGCTGGTATATGAACAATATTTCGGTAATGAAGTCGGATTAATCAATAAAAATCACCGCGGGAAAAACCCGGCTGCGTTTACCGCAGGCATTAACTATACCCCTATACCACTACTGACTTTTGGTATCGACCGCAAACAGGATATGTCCGGCAATGGAGATACGCAGTTCAATTTAGAAATGAATTATGAAATCGGTACTCCGTGGTCAAAACAGATTAATCCTGATGCCGTTGGTTTCAGTCATACTCTACAGGGTAGCCGTTATGATCTCATTGATCGTAATAACCAAATCGTTCTGGAATACCGTAAACGTGAAGTTATCCGCCTGACATTAGATAGCCTGATTTCCGGTCATGCCGGTGAAATAAAACCAATTCATATTAGTGTAAACAGCAAATATGGATTGAAAACGATTCAGTGGGATGCAGCAAGCCTGCTCGCCAATGGGGGTAAAATTGAACGCCAAAGTGACAAGCTCTACCTGCTGACACTACCTAAGTATCACCATAGTGGTAACAATGCTTATACCATAAGCGCGATTGCTTATGATGAACATGATAATGCTTCCAAACGGGCAGAGACTCAGATTCAGGTGCTACAAGCAGAGGCAAGCGTTGATAAATCAACATTCACAGCAAGAGATCACGAGCTGTCCGCTGATGGTCGTTCCAGCACCACACTTAAATTGATGCTACGAGATGGCAATGGCAACCCGATTCCTGACTCTGCAGAAGATCTCAAATTCGTCAGCAGCGAACTAAGTGGGGCAGGGAAAGCGCCAACAATTGGAAAAATCAAAGAAACTCAACCGGGCACCTATGAAGCATTACTCACTGCTGGCGAAAAAATAGGTGTACTGACAGTAACCGCTAAATTCAAAAAGCTGAATTTCACACCAATAGAGATCACGTTCTTCCATCCTGATAAACCCATCATTAAAGATGTCAGAATGTCAGGCCGACTGGAAATGGGCCACACTCTCAAAGCAACCTATACCTTCAATGCCAACAGTGGAGAAAGTACAGACAAATCACGCTATGTGTGGGGAGATAAAGGAAATATTGATATTACTAAAGGCTCAACAATTACTGAATCAGGTAAAATCCCCGCTTATACACTGACACTGGAAGATGCAGGCAGAGTCAAGGCTCTCGTTGTTCAGGCACAAAATGGGCTTAATATTACTGGAAATACAAAAATGATTGATACCAGTATGGGCCAGGAACAGGGTAATTATACCTATGGCGGCACAGAAGGCGGCAAAATCAAAGGCATTGCAGATAATCTGAAAGTCACCATCAATACTGGCAAAGCTAAAAAAGGCGAAACAATCACTCTGAGTGTGCAGACATTCAATCACGGCCAACCCGTAAGGAATGTTCCGATAGAGGTAAAAACCACTGAGGCACTGAATCGTCAGAACATTCATCAGGCAGTGACACTACAGATCAATGGTAATGCCGGTCACTATCAGGGAGTCACTGGTGATAATGGCACATTATCCCTTCCCCTCACCGATCCACATGGTCTGGGGGTCAAAACAACATTACAAGTAGCAGGATATGGCGTTTCAGCACTGCAAACTAAGAATGTTATCTTTACCGTTGCAACCAGCCCTGATTCTCAATATGCAAGTTTCTGGGGACATATGGCCGATACAGCGACAGGGGCGAATGGACGTGTCTTTAGCCGACCTCTGCTACAAGCAGAACTGGATGCTATGGGGATGAAAGGAATGACGACATACACCGAAAATGGTGAACACTGGCCGCGCCGTATTTATCAGGGATCCGTGTGGTATTGCCATAAAATACATAAAGAATTACCGACAAAAGAAGATCTGCTCAACCTGTACCAAATCCACCAGAAGAATGAAATGCATGATCTGTACGGATGGCCACAATTCCGTTCTTATCGTTCTTCAACACCAGGAATAGATGGAGACGGTAAAAATGCCCATTTTGCCGTCAATATTGATGACGGAACAGCGCATGTTATCAACGAAACAGTGACCGATTACGTTATCTGTATATAGTCCTTCTGCTCATTTTCCGAGCAAAAATCCGCCCTGCTCAGGGCGGATTACCTGCTTTCCATCCAAAATTACGTTAATTCCCGCTATTCTATTGACGATGTTAAATTCAAACTTTGATAATAACTGTATAAATTTATTTATAATTATCAAATCCACTGTGAAAAAAAATGTATGAATTTAACCTCGTGTTATTACTTCTCCAGCAGATGTGTATTTATCTGGTAATTGCCTGGCTGTTGAGTAAAACACCTCTGTTCATCCCTCTACTGCAAGTGAGTGTTCGCTTACCTCACAAGCTGATGTGTTATGTCATCTTTTCCATCTTCTGCGTGATGGGAACCTATTTTGGCCTGAATGTGAATGATTCTATCGCCAATACCCGCGCTATCGGCGCTGTGCTCGGTGGTTTACTTGGTGGGCCGACTGTTGGGGCAATGGTCGGATTCACCGGGGGATTACATCGCTATTCTCTGGGTGGAATGACCGCATTCAGCTGTATGGTATCAACAATCATAGAAGGCGTACTTGGCGGTTTTGTCCATATTTATTTAATGAAGCGCGGCAGGATCAATAAATTACTTAATTTATGGACTGCGGCTATTGTGACTTTTTTTGCAGAATGTGCCCAAATGGGAATTATTCTGCTGTTTACTAACCCCTTCAGTGAAGCACTCCAGTTAGTAAAAAATATTGCCGCTCCGATGATTATCGCCAACAGTATCGGCGCTGCCATGTTTATCCGTATCTTGCTGGACAGGCGGGCTATCTTTGAAAAATATACCAGTGCCTTTTCTGCTCAGGCTTTGAAAATTGCAGTGTGTACCGAAGGTATATTACTGAAGGGATTTAATGAAATTAACAGTATGCGTGTGGCAAAAGTCATCTATCAGGAACTAGAAATCGGTGCTGTGGCAATTACAGATCGGGATAAGTTACTGGCGTTTATTGGGATTGGCTCAGACCATCATCTGCCGGGCACTCCCATTGCCTCTGAGCAATCACATCGCGCAATAGCCAATAATGAGGTCGTCTATGCCGATGGCAATGAAATCCCTTATTGTTGCTCTCTAAACCCCACTTGTAAGCTTGGTTCAGCATTGGTTATCCCTCTTCGGGGTGAAAATCAGCAAGTCATCGGTACAATCAAATTGTACGAAGCCAAAAACCGCTTATTCAGTTCAATTAACCGGACGTTAGGGGAAGGGATTGCCAGCCTGCTTTCAGCCCAAATTCTTGCCGGGCAGTATGAGCGGAATAAACAATCTTTGCTGCAATCAGAAGTAAAGCTGCTTCACGCGCAAGTAAATCCTCACTTTTTATTTAATGCCCTGAATACATTGCAGGCCGTAATACGACGTGATAGCCAACAGGCAGGCCAGCTCGTACAGTACCTTTCAACATTTTTCCGCAAAAATCTGAAACGTCCGGAAGACATTGCCACACTGCAAAATGAAATAGAGCATGTGAATGCTTACTTACAGATTGAAAAAGCGCGCTTCTGTGAACGCCTCCAGATAACCATAGATATCCCGGAATCACTGCGCTACGCCAGATTACCCGCATTTTCCCTGCAACCGATGGTCGAAAATGCAATTAAACATGGCACATCACAGTTACTGGATACGGGAAGAATTACGATTAGAGCCTACCAGCAAACCAATCTGTTATTGGTTGAAATTGAAGATAATGCAGGGTTGTATTGCCCACAAAAATTGGGGGATGGGCTTGGGATGAGTCTGGTAGATAAACGGCTGCGACTTCGCTACGGTGAGCACTATGGCGTCCGTGTTGATTGCCAGCCAGAAGAATTTACCCGTGTCATTTTGTGTTTACCATTGGAAGAAGAAGCTGATAAGAAAACGTAAATATGAATGTATTGATTGTTGATGATGAGCCACTGGCTCGCGAAAATCTACGCTGCCTACTGGCAGAAGAAACGGATATTCAAATCATTGGTGAATGCGCCAATGCAGTAGAAGCAATTGGTGCTATTCATCGCCTGAAACCTGATGTGGTTTTCCTTGATATTCAGATGCCCCGCATTACCGGGCTGGAAATGGTAGGTATGCTCGACCCGGAACACCGCCCCTATATCGTTTTTCTCACGGCTTTTGATGAATATGCGATACAAGCATTTGAGGAACACGCCTTTGATTATCTGCTAAAGCCGCTGGAAAAAGAGCGGTTGAGCAAAACATTACAGCGACTGCGTTCAGGCTATCAAAAACAGCATCTGGCAGACTTACAGCCAGAAAGTGAGCAGCTGAAATATATTCCCTGCACAGGACACAGCCGGATATGGCTGATGCAACTGGATGAGGTGTTATACATCACTTCACGCATGAGTGGTGTCTATGTGATGAACACCAATGGGCAAGAGGGTTTTACGGAATTAACTCTGCGTACACTGGAAACCCGTACTCCCCTGACCCGCTGTCATCGCCAGTATCTGGTCAATATGACACATCTGCGGGAAATTGTTTTCGGGGAAAACGGTCATGCAGAATTAGTTTTACGCAATGATGCACGTATTCCCGTCAGCCGCCGTTATTTAAAACCGCTTAAAGAAGAACTGGGATTGAATTAATCATTTTGTCTGCACCCTATCTATACACAATGGATTTCAAAATGCATCGCGGCGGCAAGGGAACTCATTCCCGGGAGCATAGATAACCGTATGTTTATAAAAACGGTGATTGGGGTGAGTGAGCGTAGCCAACAAAGAGGCAACTTGAAAGACGAAGTGTATAAGCCAAAATCAAATAAGGATATGTATGGTCGATCTCTACCTGAAAATTAAAACCAATCAAATGACCCTGAAAAATCTCAATAATCAAAAAGAACTGAGTATTACAGGAAATTTCAGCACTTCTCGCTTATTGGTTGGGGATTTCTATGATGCAAAGCTGCAATTGGATTCGTTGTTTAAACAACATGGTCTGATGCGATTTATTGAGAGATTTCTTGGGCGCAGACATCGGCTACTTATTCATCCATTGGAACAATCCGAAGGTGGCCTTTGCTCCGTAGAAGAACGGGTATTACTGGAAATTACGTATGTTGTCTCCAGAGCAATTATCCAAAAAATGATTATCCATCAAGGTGAGTGCTTACTTTCAGATGCGGAAGTTAAAGATATTCTGGACCAGAAATAGCCTGAATAAAAAAAGAAAAGCCCTTTCTCCAATAAGAAGAAAGGGCTTCTTTCTATCTAATATTTCAATGCGTTATCACTAACACAAAGCAACACTCAATGGTGTATTACACGTTACCATTGCTTGGTTGCTGGCGGCGACGCTGACCACCGTTGAAATCATCATTGCCACGGCCACGGAAAGAACCGCGCTCACCGCCACCACGACGTTCATTGTTATTAAAGCGACGACCACCACCGTTGCCGTTGCCAAAACCGTCACGATCACGACGTGCACCGTTACCGCCGTTACCACCATTACCGCCGTTACGACCACCACCACGACGCTCACGACGTTCAAATGGCTGTGCATCACCTAACAGCTGCATATTCAGTGGCTTGTTCAGAATACGGGTACGAGTGAAGTGCGACAGCAGATCTCCCGGCATACCTTTTGGCAGCTCAATGGTAGAGTGAGTTGCGAACAGTTTGATGTTACCGATGTAACGGCTGCTGATATCACCTTCGTTAGCAATCGCACCAACAATGTGGCGAACTTCAACACCATCATCACGGCCCACTTCAATACGGTACAGTTCCATATCGCCAACATCACGACGCTCACGACGAGGACGATCACCACGGTCGCCTCTGTCACCTCTATCGCCACGGTCACCGCGATCACGCTCACCGAAGCTATTACCATTACGGCGACGGTCATCACGATCATTGAATTCACGACGAGGACGACGGACAGGATCTGGTGGCAGGATCAGTGGGCGTTCACCCTGTGCCATTTTCAGCAGTGCTGCTGCCAGTGTTTCCATATCCAGTTCTTCACCGGTACCCAGCTTAGACAGCAGAGCGCGGTATTGATCCAGATCGCTGCTTTCCAGCTGCTGCTGAACGTTACCTGCAAACTTCTCCAGACGGCGTTGGCTCAGCAGTTCTGCATTTGGCAGTTCTACTTCTGGAATTGTCAGCTTCATTGTACGTTCAATGTTACGCAGCAGACGACGTTCGCGGTTTTCAACAAACAACAGCGCGCGACCTGCACGGCCTGCACGGCCTGTACGACCGATACGGTGTACATAAGACTCCGCATCCATTGGGATGTCGTAGTTAACAACCAGGCTAATACGGTCAACGTCCAGACCACGAGCAGCAACGTCAGTCGCGATCAGAATATCCAGACGACCGTTCTTCAGACGCTCCAGAGTCTGCTCACGCAGAGCCTGATTCATATCACCGTTCAGTGCCGCAGAGTTATAGCCGTTACGCTCAAGAGTTTCTGCCACTTCCAGAGTTGCATTCTTGGTACGTACGAAAATAATCGCTGCATCAAAATCTTCTGCTTCAAGGAAACGTACCAGTGCTTCGTTTTTACGTACACCACCGTAAACAGACCAGTAGCTCTGGCTGATATCCGGACGGTTGGTTACGCTGGACTGGATACGAACTTCCTGTGGCTCCTTCATGAAACGACGAGTAATACGACGAATCGCTTCAGGCATAGTTGCTGAGAACAGAGCAGTCTGATGTTCTGCCGGGATCTGGCTCATGATGTTTTCAACATCTTCGATAAAGCCCATACGCAGCATTTCGTCAGCTTCGTCCAGTACCAGACCTTTCAGGTTGGACAGATCCAGCGTACCACGCTTCAGGTGATCCAGCAGACGACCCGGTGTACCTACAACAACTTGTGGCCCCTGACGCAAAGCACGCAGCTGAACGTCATAACGCTGTCCACCATAAAGTGCTACAACATTCACACTGCGCATGTGTTTAGAAAAATCTGAACATGCTTCAGCAACCTGTACCGCCAGTTCACGGGTCGGTGCTAACACAAGGATCTGTGGAGCTCTAAGCTCAGCATCAATATTATGCAGTAGAGGTAAGCTAAATGCCGCAGTTTTACCACTACCAGTCTGTGCCATACCCAGCACGTCACGACCATTTAATAGGTGAGGAATGCATTGCTGTTGAATTGGAGAAGGCTTCTCATAGCCCATGTCTTGCAACGCAGAAAGAATAGGTGCTGATAACCCTAAATCAGCAAAAGAGATTTCAGTCTCAGTGGTCATGTAATGGTGCCTCATTAATCGTGGCGGCCAGTCTACATAACACAGTGAAAAGAATTTCTGTCATTTTCATTTAAAATGTGAACTGGCTCAAATTATGTTATTAAACGAACAAACAAGCCCCCACCCCTTAAGATGTGGACTTAAAAATCTGTCGTGAAAATGTTCGTCAGCTATTGTTGGTTCGATTCCGATAAGTCATCTTGTCTTTGGCCTAGCAGCGCCAATTCCAACAATGCATAGCGGTGCTCAACAAAGTTATGGACATTGTTAGCTACCGTCAGCTTGAATAACGCAACCGCGCTATCCTCATCCCCCAGACTTAGGTAATGTTTACCTAAATAGAAGTCAGTTTCACTGAGATGCTCAGCGAGCGAAGTGTTATCTGTCGAATCCTGCTTCAGGCGTTCCATCAGTGTTTTTTCACTGATTTTACCTAAATAGAATTCAACGATATTCCAGCCCCATAGCCCCCGGTTCGATTTGTCAAAACGATTTGACAAGCTAGTCATTGCAACCTTGGGATCGAGTTTCTCTTCCACAAGGTACAACCACAACGAACGGAAGGGATCATTTGGATCGTCTTGATAAAACGCCTGCAGATCATCCTGCGCTAAACGATAACGGCCGCCGTAGTACAATGCGATGCCGCGATTCATTCGCGCGTAGTTGTAAGTTGGATCAAGCTCTAAAACAGAATCAAACGCTTCATAGGCAGCATCAAAATTGCCTGCCTGCGTAAAATAAATCCCTAAATAGTTAAAAACTTCAGGAATATCAGGACGGATAGACAAAGCCACTGAAAAATCATTCTGTGCCAATGCCCTCAGCCCAAGGCTATCATACAGCACACCTCTTTCATATAAAAGCTGTGCGTACTCATCTTCCTTGAGAGAACGGCTCGCAAGTATTTGTTCCATGCGTGCCAGAATAACCTCTTGTTGCAATGTCGGTTGAAGTGGAATAGCAAAAACTTCATTTTTACGCCACCCTGTGCTGCCACCACATCCCACAAGGAGAAAAATAGCTGCAACGTAACACCAGCGCAGAAAAGAATTCATTTCCTACTCCCGAAGTCAGACATTAATCAGAATGCCCTGTTGCTCCACCCACATTGTTTATTTCTGGCATCCTGCCAGAAAAATTGGCTTACCTTTTATTTTTCAGCCCACCTACCAGAGGTGAGCAGAAATATATCAGGGTAAGCCGCGCCCTTTTTACAGGACGCCGTTCATTACGTCAAACTTATTCTACTGATGATTCCGGTAATTGTGGTGCTTCAGCAGCAGTATTAGCTACAGCTTCTTTCATGCTCAGGCGGATACGACCCTGACGATCGATTTCCAGTACCTTGACCGGAACTTCCTGACCCAGCTGCAGATAGTCAGTCACTTTCTCTACACGCTTGTCAGCTATCTGCGAAATATGTACCAGACCTTCTTTACCGCCACCGATAGCAACGAATGCACCGAAGTCAACAATACGAGTCACTTTACCTGCATAAATGCGGCCAACTTCAACCTCAGCAGTGATCTCTTCGATACGGCTGATAGCATGACGAGCTTTATCGCCGTCAGTTGCTGCGATCTTCACAGTACCATCATCTTCGATCTCGATGGTTGTACCGGTTTCTTCTGTCAGTGCACGGATAACTGAACCGCCTTTACCAATCACATCTTTGATCTTGTCTGGATTGATCTTAATGGTGTGAATGCGTGGTGCAAATTCAGAGATATCATTACGTGGGCTTTGGATAGCCTGCTCCATTACGCTCAGGATGTGTAAACGGGCACCTTTAGCCTGATTCAGAGCAATCTGCATGATTTCACGGGTGATACCTTCAATTTTGATATCCATCTGCAATGCGCTGATACCATCGCGGCTACCCGCAACTTTAAAGTCCATGTCGCCCAGATGATCTTCATCACCCAGAATATCAGACAGAACCACAAAGTTTTCACCTTCTTTCACCAGACCCATAGCGATACCAGCAACTGCGGCTTTAATCGGCACGCCTGCATCCATCAGTGCCAGAGAAGCACCACAGACGGAAGCCATAGAAGAAGAACCATTGGATTCAGTAATTTCAGAAACGACACGCACGGTATACGGGAATTCATTAATGCTAGGCATTACTGCCAGAACACCACGCTTCGCCAAACGACCGTGACCAATTTCACGACGTTTTGGTGAACCAACCATACCAGTTTCACCTACAGAGTATGGAGGGAAGTTGTAGTGGAACAGGAAGCGGTCTGTACGCTCACCCATCAGTTCATCGATAACCTGTGCATCACGCTCAGTACCCAGAGTTGCTGCAACCAGCGCCTGAGTTTCACCACGGGTGAACAGAGATGAGCCATGAGTACGTGGCAAGACGCCAGTGCGAACATCCAGTGCACGAACCATATCTTTTTCACGGCCATCAATACGTGGCTCACCACGCAGAACACGGCTACGAACAACGTTTTTCTCCAGAACAGCCAGTACGTCAAGAATTTCTGACTCTTCCAGCTCCAGATCTTTTTCTGCGGCTTCTGCCAGAATGATTGCTGCTACTTCTTCTTTGATAGCATCAACCTGAGCATAACGATCTTGTTTCTCAGTGATACGGTAAGCATCACCCAGACGGCTTTCTGCCAGCTCAGCCACACGCTCATGCAGAGACTGGTTAACTGGCTCAGGTGACCAATTCCACTTCTCTTTACCTGCTTCAGCAACCAGTGCGTTGATGTTATCAATCACAATCTGTTGTTGCTCATGACCGAATACAACCGCACCCAACATTTGTTCTTCTGTCAGCAGTTCCGCTTCGGACTCAACCATCAGTACAGCGTTATTTGTACCTGCAACAACCAAATCCAGACGGCTGTTTTTCAGTTCATCGCTGGTTGGGTTCAGTACATACTGGTCATTGATATAACCAACACGCGCTGCACCAATCGGGCCGTTGAACGGGATACCAGACAGTGCCAATACTGCGGAAGAACCGATCATAGCAACGATATCCGGGTTAACCTGTGGGTTTACGGAAACAACGGTTGCGATGATTTGAACTTCGTTCAGGAAGCCTTCTGGGAACAGAGGACGCAGTGGACGGTCGATCAAACGGGCAACGAGAGTCTCGCCTTCACCCGGACGGCCTTCACGACGGAAAAAACTTCCTGGAATACGGCCAGCCGCATAAGTACGTTCTTGATAGTTAACAGTCAGTGGAAAGAAATCCTGACCTGGTTTCACTTTTTTCTGACCAACAACGGTAACAAATACCGCGGTGTCATCCATATTAACCATAACAGCGGCTGTCGCTTGACGAGCCATCATGCCGGTTTCGATGGTCACAGTGTGCTGACCATACTGGAATTTACGAACAATCGGATTCAGCAAAATAATATTCCTTCGTTTGTGTTGCTACGTTTAAATATCAGCAACAATGGATGTTCTCTTCGCTACACCCTCACGACTAATGACAGTACTTAGGCCCTTTACCTTTCAAGTAGCAGCGTTAATAGCTGCGGTGTAACCTGAAATCTTTCGGAAATGTCTTTTTAAGTACTCTCATTAGCCGCGCGAGTCACTGTAACTGAAGAGGTTCAACTAGTTAAAAATGGAACTTAAATTTCTTAATCTCCATTTTCTAGAAGAAAAGGGGCCAGATAGGCCCCTTTCCACTGAAACTCATCGATTAGCGACGCAGTCCCAGACGCTCGATCAGCGTGGTGTAAGATGCCAGATCTTTACGCTTCAGGTAGTTCAGCAGTTTACGACGCTGTGCAACCATACGCAGCAGACCACGACGGCTGTGGTGATCTTTTTTGTGCTCTGCAAAGTGACCTTGCAGATGGTTGATTTGTGCAGTCAGCAGGGCAATCTGAACTTCGCTAGAACCACTGTCGTTAGCGCCACGGCCAAAATCAGCAATAATCTGCGCTTTTGCTTCAGTACTTAGAGACATAGTATAACTCCAAATATAGTTTAAAAATGATGAGTGCCGATCTCTAATTCAGCCACCCATATACAGGCGCATTATTCTACGCTGCAAATAGATGAAGCGCAAGATAACCCCATAAATGCTACTTTTAATGCATTTCACCATCTTCGGTGGTTTCTACAACCAGCCGACGCGGAGCTACCAGTCCATCATCATCAATAACAGCAATGCCGATGAATTTATTTTCATCACCTTCATTAACCCGCACCCATTCGCCAGATGGCAGGCTATGTTGACTGCGAACCGGCTGGCCCTGCTTAAAATAAGCAGCAACAACAGATGACAACTGAATAACCGGAAAATGCATTACAGCGGTATCCATCGGTAATAATAATGGATCGAGCAATTCTCCTGCTTCAATCTGCTGTTCTTCAGCCTGTTCTTTTAACGCATAGAGCTGTTCCAGTGTCACCATGCGGTGATTAGGGTAATTAGCAACCTGCAAACGACGCAGATAAATAACATGAGCACCACAGCCCAGCAATTCACCCAAATCATCAATGATGGTGCGGATATAGGTTCCTTTGGAACAATGAATTTCCAGCTCCAGCTCATCGCCTTCCCAGCGAATGAACTGTAATTCATAAACAGTAATCGGGCGAGCTTCCCGCTCAATTTCAATACCCTGACGGGCATATTCATACAGCGGTTTTCCCTGATGCTTCAATGCAGAGTACATGGAAGGAACCTGCATGGTATCCCCACGGAATGTTTCCAGTGCTGCATCAAGCTGAGAGGAAGTCACCTGAATTTCGCGTTCACTAATAATTTTGCCGTGTGAATCGGAAGTATCAGTGCGCTGCCCCAGACGGGCAATGACCCGATAACGTTTATCTGAATCCAACAAAAACTGGGAAAATTTAGTCGCTTCACCAAGGCAAATTGGCAGCATTCCCGTTGCCAGCGGGTCTAGCGCACCGGTATGGCCCGCTTTACTGGCATTAAAGACCCGCCTTACTTTCTGTAAAGCATCATTGGAGGAAATATCCTGTGGCTTATCCAGCAACAGTACGCCGTGTATCGCACGACCCCTACGACGACGCCCCATTATTTTTCCTCGTTGTGATCCGTAGAAGCACGACGCTGTTCGTCACTTTTCACGACGTTGGTGACCAGATTTGACATGCGCATCCCTTCAATCAAAGAACTGTCATAAGAAAACGTCAGTTCAGGAATAACACGCAAACGCATCGCTTTACCCAGCAATGAACGAATAAAACCGGAAGCTTCATTCAATGCTTTGATACCTAGGTTAACTTTCTCTGAATCGTGTCCGTCCACTAATGCATTCAGAAAAGTTACAAATACTTTGGCATAAGCCAGATCGCGGGAAACCTCAACACCTGAAACAGTTGCCATACCGATGCGGGGATCTTTCATTTCACGCTGTAAAATGATGGCAATCTCTTTTTGCATTTCCTGAGCAACGCGCTGAGTACGACTGAATTCTCTTGCCATTGTTTTATCTCCTGACATTTTGGGGGGCATGAAGCCCCCCAAGAATGGAATGAATTTCTACACTTCGTCTTTCAAGTTGCCTCTTTGTTGACTGCACTCGTTCACTCCGGTCACCGTTTTTATAAACATACGGTTATCTATGCTCCTAGGGATTCTCTCCCTTGCCGCCGCGACGCACCTTGAAATCCATTGTGTATATACCCTGTTTTATTCAGGTTGTCGCCATTAGAGACAACCTGAAATTTAACGGGTCAATTGTGGTTTTTAATCGATGGAGCGTTTCACTTCAACCACTTCGAAGACTTCAATCATATCGCCAACGCGAACATCATTGTAGTTCTTCACACCGATACCACATTCCATACCATTACGGACTTCGTTGACATCATCCTTAAAGCGACGCAGGGATTCCAGCTCACCTTCGTAGATAACCACGTTGTCACGCAGTACACGGATTGGGTTATTACGCTTGATGTTACCTTCTGTCACCATACAGCCAGCAATCGCACCAAATTTAGGTGATTTGAAGACATCACGGACTTCTGCCAGACCCATGATTTGCTGTTTGTATTCTGGTGCCAGCATACCACTCATCGCCTGTTTAATTTCATCAATCAAACTATAGATAACAGAGTAGTAACGCAGGTCAACGCTTTCGTTTTCAATGATACGGCGTGCAGAAGCATCAGCACGTACGTTAAAGCCCAGAATGATAGCATTAGAAGCTGCGGCCAGTGTTGCGTCAGTTTCAGTGATACCACCTACGCCAGAACCAATGATCTTCACTTTAACTTCGTCAGTAGACAGTTTCAGCAGTGAATCACAAATTGCTTCGCATGTACCCTGAACATCAGTTTTCAGAACGATGTTCAGTTCAGATACTTTACCTTCTTCCATGTTCGCAAACATGTTTTCCAGTTTAGATTTCTGCTGACGAGCCAGTTTCACTTCACGGAATTTACCCTGACGATACAGAGCAACTTCACGTGCTTTTTTCTCGTCACGTACAACAGTCGCTTCATCACCCGCAGACGGTACGTTGGACAGACCCAGGATTTCCACAGGAATGGATGGACCCGCAGTCATGACTTCCTGACCAAGTTCGTTACGCATCGCACGGATACGGCCATATTCAAAGCCGCACAGAACGATATCACCTTTGTTCAGCGTACCGGACTGCACCAGAATTGTAGCAACCGGGCCACGGCCTTTATCCAGGAAGGATTCGATAACCACACCGTTTGCCATGCCAGAGTGAACTGCATTCAGTTCCAGTACTTCAGCCTGTAGCAGGATAGCTTCCAGCAATTCATCAATACCAAGACCAGCTTTTGCTGATACATGCATGAACTGAGTCTCGCCGCCCCACTCTTCCGGAATGATGCCGTACTGTGACAATTCGTTTTTCACACGATCCGGATCAGCTTCTGGCTTATCGATTTTGTTAACCGCAACAACAACCGGCACATTAGCAGCCTTAGCGTGCTGGATAGCTTCGATGGTCTGAGGCATCACGCCGTCATCCGCCGCAACAACCAGAACAACGATATCGGTCGCTTTAGCACCACGAGCACGCATGGAGGTAAATGCAGCATGGCCAGGGGTATCCAAGAAGGTGATCATACCTTTCTCAGTTTTCACATGGTATGCACCGATGTGCTGAGTAATACCACCTGCTTCGCCAGATGCCACTTTGGTTGAACGGATATAGTCCAGCAAAGAGGTTTTACCGTGGTCAACGTGGCCCATGATGGTCACTACAGGCGCACGTGGTTCAGCCTGAGTTTCACCAGTGTCACGATCACTCATCAGCGCTTCTTCCAGCTCGTTTTCACGACGCAGGATAACTTTGTGGCCCATTTCCTCAGCAACCAGCTGAGCGGTTTCCTGATCAATAACCTGATTGATAGTCGCCATTGCGCCCATCTTCATCATGGTTTTGATAACCTGAGAACCTTTTACTGCCATTTTGTTAGCCAGTTCAGCAACAGTGATGGTTTCACCAATCACAACATCACGGTTAACAGCGACGACAGGTTTATTAAAGCTTTGTTGCAAAGCACTCGGTTTACGCTGTTTGCCTTTAGTACGGCCAACTGCACGTGCTTCTTCACGATCAGCTTTCGATTCAGAATGTTTGTTATTTTTCTTCTGGCGGGTGTTTTTACCACCGCGGCTGCGGGTACGACGATCGCCTTCAACTTTGGCGTCATTCTCATCTTCCGCATCACGGGCATGACGGGAAGTTGTTACATGGTAGTCACTGTTGCTGTTGTCATTTACATCAGCATCGTTGGACCATTTATCCTTATTCTCTTCTGCCATGCGACGTGCTTCTTCTGCTACACGTTTTGCTTCTGCTTCAACTTTACGGCGCATCTCTTCTTCAGCTTTGCGTTTTAAATTTGCTGCTTCAGCTTCACGGCGCGCTTTTTCATTTTGCGCTGCTGCCTCAGTTTGCACTGATTTAGACTTGGTTTCGGTATGTTGCTTAGTAGTCACTTTTTCTTTTTCCGCTGCCTCACGCTGAGCCTTTTCAGCCTCTTCACGTTTGGCTTTTTCTTCTGCTTCACGTTTAGCTTGCTTTTCTGCTTCGCGTTTTGCCTGTTCTTCCGCTTCACGTTGAGCTTGCTCTTCCGCGAGTTTCTTCGCTTCAGTTTCAAGCCGCGCTTTCTCTTCTGCCTCGCGCCGAGCCTGCTCTTCCGCTTCACGCTGCGCCTGTTCTTCCGCTTTAGCCTGTTCAATCGCGTCACGGTTCACATATGTGCGTTTTTTGCGGACTTCAATCGCTACCGATTTACTTTTGCCACCGGTGCTAGGGACGTTCAGTGTACTGCGCGTTTTACGCTGTAGTGTCAATTTACCTGGCTGGCCACCAGTACCGCCTTGTTCGCGGTTCAGGTGGGCCAGCAAAGCTTCTTTTTCTTTCTGGGAAACAGAGTCAGTTGCGGTTTTCTGAATGCCAGCATCAGTGAATTGCTGGATCAGGCGTTCAACCGATGTCTGGATCTCTTCTGCCAGTAATTTTACGGTTACCTCTGTCATTCTGTTCCTTCCTGCTACAGTTTATTTATGCATCATCGCCAAACCAACAGATATTTCGGGCTGCCATAATGAGTTCTCCTGCTTGCTCATCACTCAGTCCTTCGATATCAGATAAGTCGTCGATACCCTGTTCGGCAAGATCTTCCAGAGTACAGATGCCACGGGCAGCCAGATTAAACGCTAAAGCACGTTCCATGCCAGGCAAATCCAGTAAATCTTGGGCTGGCTGTTGATCACCAAGACTCTCTTTCTGAGCCAGTTCCAGCGTTGTCAAGGCCGCTTTCGCACGTTCACGGAGAACTTCAACGGTTTCTTCATCAAGACCTTCTACAGCCAGAAGTTCATTAACTGGTACATAGGCCAGTTCTTCCAGTGTAGAGAAACCTTCTTCGACCAATAAGGTGGCGAAATCTTCATCAATGTCGAGATGCTTGGTAAATGTATCAATAGAAGCATGAGCTTCTGCCTGATGTTTTGCTTGCAGCTCTTCCGCAGTCATGACATTCAGTTCCCACTTGTCATCACCACGATGTTTTTTCAGCAATTGTGCCGCCAGACGGACGTTTTGACCATTACGGCCAATCGCCTGAGCAAGATTACTGTTTTCCACGGCAACATCCATCGTGCAGTTATCTTCATCAACAACGATAGAGGCAACATCCGCCGGAGCCATTGCATTAATGACAAATTGCGCTGGGTTATCATCCCACAACACAATATCAATTCTTTCACCGCCCAGCTCGCTGGAAACCGCCTGTACCCTTGCACCGCGCATGCCTACGCAAGCACCAACCGGGTCAATACGCTTGTCGTTAGTTTTCACTGCGATTTTAGCGCGGGAACCCGGATCACGGGCAGCAGCTTTGATCTCAATGATCTCTTCGCCAATTTCCGGCACTTCAATACGGAACAATTCAACCAGCATTTCAGGGCGGGAGCGGGTGATAAATAGCTGTGCACCACGAGCTTCCGGACGTACGTCATATAAGACACCACGTACACGGTCACCAGGACGGAAGTTTTCACGTGGCAGCATATCTTCACGCAAAATAACCGCTTCAGCGTTATTACCCAGATCAAGCGTAATGTTTTCACGGTTTACTTTTTTAACCTGACCGGTCACGATCTCACCCTGCTGTTCGCGGAATTGATCAACGACCATTGCGCGCTCAGCTTCACGTACTTTCTGTACGATAACCTGTTTTGCGGTCTGAGTTGTGATACGGTCAAAAGTTACCGATTCAATCTGGTCTTCAATATAACCACCCAGTTCAACTTCCGGGTCGTCAAATTTTGCCGCTTCCAGTGTGATTTCGCGGGTAGGCTGGGTGACTTCTTCTACCGCAACCCAGCGGCGGAAGGTATCAAAATCACCGGATTTACGATCGATGCAGACACGAACATCGATTTCTTGCTCATATTTTTTCTTGGTGGCTGTCGCCAGTGCAATCTCTAATGCTTCGAAGATTTTTTCGCGAGGGAGAGATTTTTCATTAGAAACCGCTTCAACAACAGCCAGAATTTCTTTATTCATCCTAGTTGCCTCATCCGAACTTTAAAAGTGGGGTACCAGGTTCGCTTTCTGGATGTTGCTCAGTGCGAACACTTCGTCTTTTCCATCCACCGTAACCGTAATCATTTCACCATCAACGGCTTTGATAATACCTTGCCATTTACGACGATTCTGCATTGCCATGCGTAACATCAGGTTGATTTCTTCCCCCATGAAACGCTGGTAGTGTTCAGCCTTAAACAGTGGACGCTCAAGCCCCGGAGAAGATATTTCCAGGTTGTAAAACCCTGGGATCGGATCTTCGACGTCGAGTACTGCACTGACCTGATGGCTAACATCAGCACAATCATCAACAGTGATACCCTCCTCACTATCGATATAGACTCGCAGTGTCGATACGCGTGCGCGAATAAACTCCAGGCCCACTAATTCATAACCTAAAGCTTCAACTGGTGCTGAAATCATCGCTGTTAATTTTTGCTCTAATGTGGACAAGCCCACCCCCAAGACATAAAAAAAGGGCTATATTAGCCCAGTAGTTCTGCTGTCAAATAACAAAAAACCCCGATACGCGGGGCTTTATGTAACTGGACCCTGTTTACTGCCAGTGGTCTCAACCAACTTCTTGTAATACCTATCAAAGCTATACCTCATGAAGCAACCTGTCAAATCAGGGTTAATACCTCTATGGTCGCTAAGCTTATAACTGTTTGAAAAGGTACATAGTTGTTAAGAAGTGGTTGCGGGAGCCGGATTTGAACCGACGACCTTCGGGTTATGAGCCCGACGAGCTACCATGCTGCTCCATCCCGCGTTCGAAAACGTGGCAAATCTTACGCTGATAATACTAAAAACGCAAGTTTCTAGATTAATGGTGCCGAGGACGGGACTTGAACCCGTACGCCCGTTGTTTAGGCACTACCACCTCAAGGTAGCGTGTATACCAATTTCACCACCTCGGCACTGATTATAGGACTGTTATCTTAAGCGGCTAATAATAACTGTTTAAATAAACAACCCTACTTCAATTCTTTTACTGACTATTTCTGACAGAAAACTTTCTACCAAAAATTACTGAGGGATATCACTATTTGGTTTAGCTGGAGCTGCCGGTATTGCCGGAGTCTCTGCCTGTTTTTCAGTTTTTACAGGCTCACTAAGGTTTTCCCATTTGCCGCTTGAACCAGTTCTATTCGTGGTCATATTTCCCAGAATCAGACTGATAACAAAAAACAATGTTGCAAAAACCGCTGTCATACGGGTCATAAAATTCGCAGAACCCGATGAACCAAATATTGTTGCAGACGCACCCGCACCAAAGGAAGCACCCATATCAGCACCTTTCCCCTGCTGTAACAGAACCAGAGCAATTAGCCCGATACCGACCAGCAAGAATATACCTAAAAGAGCTTCATACATATGTTGTACCCGTTTCCTCGTGGGATTTACCATAACTGTGACGTTATACTACGGTAACGTTATTCTGCATCACCCACTCAATTAGAAAAATTAACTGATTGAGCGGGTGTGAATACTAACCAAAGCGTCTCAGACAAGCAAGGTTAATTTTAAATACTGACGCTGATTGAGGAAAAAATCAACAAATCAGCTCATCCCTTTCACTGAATCAGCGATACGATGCGCCAATGTAGTGACCTGTTCTTCATCTTCCCCTTCCACCATAACGCGGATCAGAGGTTCAGTGCCTGATTTACGCAGCAGAACACGACCTCGGCCATTTAACTCGTTTTCAACCTCTTTAACTACTTCCAGTACCTGTTCTGATTGAAGTGGATCGTTATTGCCCGCAAAACGCACATTAACCAGTACCTGAGGCAACAGCTTCATGCCACTACACAAATCATGCAGGGTCATGTCATTACGTACCATTGCGCTCAAAACCTGCAAACCAGCAACAACACCGTCACCTGTAGTGGTCTTATCCAGCAAGATGATATGGCCTGAGTTTTCTGCACCCAGACGCCAGCCTTTTTCCTGTAATTTTTCCAGTACATAGCGGTCACCCACTTTTGCACGTTCAAATGGAATGCCAAGCTGCTTCAATGCCAGCTCCAGTCCCATATTACTCATCAAAGTACCAACGGCTCCGCCACGCAGCTGCCCTTGACGTAATGCTTCACGTGCAATGATGTAAAGTATCTGGTCTCCATCCACTTTATGGCCCAGGTGATCAACCATGATAATGCGATCACCATCGCCATCAAATGCCAGACCGACATCAGCCTGTTCTTCCAGTACCCGCTTCTGTAATAAACGGACATCCGTTGCACCGCATTCTTCATTAATGTTAATGCCGTTTGGCTCGCAGCCAATGGCGATCACCTCAGCACCCAGTTCTCTAAGAACGTTTGGCGCAATATGGTAAGTCGCGCCATTAGCGCAATCCAGTACAATTTTCAATCCATTCAGGCTTTGTTCACTAGGAAATGTACCTTTACAGAATTCAATATAACGACCAGCCGCATCAACAATCCGATTAGCACGCCCTAACTCAGCGGATTCTACGCAAGTCAGTGGTTTTTCCATTTCAGCTTCAATCGCTTCTTCCACATCATCAGGAAGTTTGGTGCCATCAATGGAAAAAAATTTAATTCCGTTATCATAGTAAGGGTTATGGGAAGCAGAAATCACAATTCCGGCTTCAGCACGAAAAGTGCGTGTCAGATATGCCACGGCAGGTGTTGGCATAGGACCGGTAAATGAGGCGGATAACCCGGCAGCTGCCAGGCCTGCTTCCAGAGCAGATTCCAGCATATAACCAGAAATACGGGTATCTTTACCAATAATAATTTTGCGAGAACCATGGCGCGCCAGTACTTTCCCCGCAGCCCAGCCAAGTTTTAAAACAAAATCAGGGGTAATCGGACTGTTGCCGACTTTGCCACGGATACCATCGGTACCAAAATATTTACGGTTACTCATAAACTTCTTTCTTCCTTTGCTGAACGTATTCGTTGTTCACAGATCGTTCTTTGTTCAAAAATTGTCTGTTGCTGATAGCGTATTTTTCTCTGACAAGGTTGCCTGAACAATCTGCATTGCCTGCACAGTTTCTTTTACATCATGCACACGAATAATCTGAGCGCCTTGCATTGCTGCAATGACAGCACAGGCAACACTTCCCGTGACTCTTTCCTGAGGGGGTACATGAAGTAACTGCCCAATCATTGACTTACGCGACATGCCCGCCAAGATGGGTACACCAAGATGATGAAATGCTTTCAACTGAGCCAATAACTGATAATTATGCGATAAATTCTTACCAAAACCGAAGCCCGGATCGATTATTAGGTTATTTTTTGCAATACCAGCCGCGATACAGCGCTCAATCTGAGCTTCCAAAAATGCTTTTACTTCCGCTATAACATCAGTGTAATGCGGTTCTGCCTGCATCGTTCCGGGCTGTCCCTGCATATGCATCAAGCAAACGGGTAAGCCTGTTTTGGCTGCCTCTTCCAGAGCATTCGGCTCCTGTAATGAGCGAATATCATTGATAATGTGAGCGCCGGCTTTTGCAGATTCCTGTATCACGATAGCTTTTGAAGTATCAACCGATATCCAGACATCAAAACGCCGGGACAAAGCCTCGATTACGGGCACAACACGATCCAGTTCTTCCTGTTCACTGACCTCATCTGCACCGGGGCGTGTCGATTCCCCGCCGACATCAATAATAGTGGCACCTTCTCCAATCATACTGACAGCATGGTGTAAGGCTGTATCTAGGGTATTGTGTGTACCACCATCTGAGAAGGAGTCAGGAGTGACATTCAAAATCCCCATAACCTGTGGATGGGAAAGATCAAGGATACTTCCTCTGGCTGTCAGTTTCATTGCTAGGGAGCCTTAATGTTAAAAACCCCAGGTTTACCCCGGGGTTTAATCAGTACGGTCTGTCAAAACCAGAGGCAACCTGTGTTATTTATAGTTGCCTTTGGTTTGAGTAGATTATGCGGTTGGGTTACCATCCGCAGGTTTCGCAGACTGCTGCTGAGATGATGTATCCTGACGGTTATTACTATTATTGCTATTACCGCCATTTCTGTTATCGCCTTCCCAGCCTGCCGGTGGACGAACGGTAGTACGGTTCATCAGGTCATCAATCTGAGGCGCATCAATGGTTTCATACTTCATCAACGCATCTTTCATCGAGTGCAGGATGTCCAGATTATCCATCAGAATCTGACGTGCACGCTGGTAGTTACGGTCAACGAGAACCTTAACTTCCTGATCAATTAAGCGAGCAGTATCTTCCGACATGTGTTTCGCTTTAGCGACTGAACGACCAAGGAAAACCTCACCCTCTTCTTCCGCATACAGTAATGGCCCCAGTTTTTCTGAGAAGCCCCACTGCGTGACCATGTTGCGGGCAATGGATGTTGCTACTTTGATATCGTTCGATGCACCGGTAGAAACATTCTCTGGGCCGTAGATGATCTCTTCTGCAAGACGTCCGCCGTATAAAGTAGAAATCTGGCTTTCCAGTTTCTGGCGGCTGGCGCTGATTTGATCACCCTCTGGCAGGAAGAAAGTCACACCCAATGCACGACCACGTGGGATAATCGTCACTTTATGAACCGGATCATGCTCAGGAACCAGACGACCAATAATGGCGTGCCCTGCTTCATGATAAGCAGTAGATTCTTTCTGCTCTTCCGTCATGACCATTGAGCGACGTTCTGCGCCCATCATGATCTTATCTTTGGCTTTCTCAAATTCCACCATTGAAACGACACGTTTGTTGCCACGGGCAGCAAACAGAGCAGCTTCGTTCACCAGGTTCGCCAAATCGGCACCCGAGAATCCTGGTGTACCACGGGCAATGATGGAAGCATCAATGTCGGTATCCAGCGGGATACGACGCATGTGAACTTTCAGAATTTGTTCACGACCACGTACATCAGGCAGGCCAACAACCACCTGACGGTCAAAACGGCCAGGACGCAGCAGCGCAGGGTCCAGTACATCAGGACGGTTGGTTGCAGCAATAACGATGATACCTTCATTACCTTCGAAGCCATCCATCTCAACCAGCATCTGGTTCAGTGTCTGTTCACGTTCATCGTGTCCACCACCCAGACCAGCGCCGCGCTGACGGCCTACCGCGTCGATTTCATCGATAAAGATAATACAAGGAGCGGCTTTTTTCGCCTGTTCGAACATATCACGAACACGGGAAGCACCAACACCAACAAACATTTCAACGAAGTCAGAACCAGAAATGGTAAAGAATGGTACTTTAGCCTCACCTGCGATTGCTTTCGCCAGCAGGGTCTTACCTGTACCCGGAGGCCCAACCATCAGGATGCCTTTCGGGATCTTACCACCCAGTTTCTGGAAACGGCCGGGTTCACGCAGGTATTCCACCAGCTCACCCACTTCTTCTTTTGCTTCGTCACAACCAGCAACGTCTGCAAATGTCGTTTTGATCTGATCTTCCGTCAGCATACGAGCTTTGCTTTTACCGAAAGACATCGCCCCTTTACCGCCACCACCTTGCATTTGACGCATAAAGAAGATCCAAACGCCAATCAGCAGCAGCATTGGGAACCATGAAATAAAGATAGACGCTAACAGGCCCTGTTGTTCTGGTGGTTCACCAACAACTTTTACCTGTTTGTTTAGCAGTGTATCCAGCAGCTTCTCATCTGGAACTGGCATATACGTGCTGTATTTTCCACCGTTGTCTTTCTTAGTGAAATCAATGTCACGACCAGAAATACGTACTTCACTTATTTGATTCTGTGATAACTCACTGATGAAGTTAGAGTAATCCACCCTACGACCACTAGAATCGCCGGGACCAAAACTCTGGAACAATAACATCAAGACAACTGCGATGACTAACCAGAGAATCAGGTTTTTCGCCATGTCACTCAAGGGATTAACCTCTTATTACAACTGTGTTAACAAATAGCAGCAGGGTACTATACTTTCCGCCCCGTCGCTACAATGTATACTTCACGCGAACGTGCCCGCGAAGCGTCCGGTTTACGAATTTTAACCTTCGTAAAAAGGGAGCGTATTTCCCTCAGGTATTCATCAAAGCCTTCTCCCTGAAACACTTTGACAATAAAACTGCCCCCAGGGGCCAGCACATCACGACACATATCCAATGCTAATTCAATCAGATACATGGATCGAGGAATATCGACCGCGGGGGTTCCACTCATATTGGGAGCCATATCCGACATGACGACCTGGACTTTATTATCACCAACTCTCTCAAGTAATGTTTTCAATACCTGCTCATCACGAAAATCCCCTTGCAGAAAATCAACGCCGACAATGGGATCCATTGGCAAAAGATCGCAGGCAATGACCCGCCCACGTCCACCAATCTGACTGACTACGTATTGAGACCACCCACCTGGAGCAGCGCCTAAATCAACAACGGTCATGCCCGGTTTAAATATTTTGTCGCTTTGCTGTATCTCATCAAGTTTAAACCAAGCGCGGGAGCGAAGCCCTTTTTTCTGCGCCTTAAGAACATATTTATCACTAAAATGTTCTTGTAACCAGCGACTTGAGCTTGCTGAGCGTTTTTTATTGGCCATTGTTCTTTCCAACTGTTACTAACAGAGAGTCTTATTTTTTTCACTCTCTTATCAAACCACACCACACACTTATGGTGATAGATAAGAGATGGCGGTAGAATAGGTCGTTTTCAATCCCAACTAAGCAAAAAAACGATGACTCTTAACAAGAAACAAGTGCAATACCTGAAAAGTCTCGCTCATTCATTAAAGCCTGTTGTCATGATCGGTAACAACGGACTGACTGAAGGCGTATTGGCCGAAATCGAACAAACCCTTTCGCATCACGAGCTTATCAAAGTCAAAGTTGCAGGCGAAGACCGTGAAATCAAAACTTTGATCGCGGAAGCTATTGTTCGTGAAACTGGTGCATATAATGTGCAAATTATTGGAAAAATGCTAGTTCTCTATCGCCCTTCTGAAGAGCGTAAGATTAGTTTACCGAAATAATCTCAATATCTTTATACAAAAGTGCCATTTTATCATGACAAAAAAAGACCTCATCGGGCCTTTTCATTATCATTACCGGTATTATGACCACTTACCATTTTCCCTCCCGCACACATCGTGTGGGAAGGAAAACTTAGCTTTTAAGCTGAATATCAAACATACTCGACGTTCAGAACTTCATATTCCACTTTACCGCCAGGTGTTTCAATCACAGCTACATCATCCACTTCTTTGCCAATTAAGCCACGAGCAATAGGTGAATTAACCGAAAGCAGATTTTCTTTAATATTCGCTTCATCGTCACCCACAATGCGATAAGTCTGTTCTTCATCAGAATCAACATTCAGCACCGTTACCGTCGCACCAAAAATCACGCGGCCATTGTTGGTCATCTTCGTGATATCTATCACCTGCGCATTAGAAAGTTTAGCTTCAATTTCTTGAATACGGCCTTCACAAAACCCCTGTTGCTCACGGGCAGCATGATATTCGGCATTTTCTTTCAAATCACCGTGTTCACGTGCCTCAGCGATTGCAGCAATAATTTGAGGGCGACGTACATTTTTCAAATGTTCTAATTCTTCGCGCAATTTATCCGCGCCACGTACCGTCATCGGAATTTGTTTCATTTATTAAACCTCTAAATCAATCCTAAGCCCAGACAACATCTTCCTGATTTTTGCAAAAAGGTAACTTATTTTGCAATAACAGTAGATTGCAATATATTGCAACACAATGAGCACACCCTATCAGGTGGGCTTCCAGACAATAAAAGGGGCGTAAACTACAGAATAGTCTGATAGTTCACATACACATTCTACCTGCTAATCTATCATTTTAACGTAGAGTTGGTGATGGATCATCGTTTACTTTTTCCTGAATTGCGTCTTAGTATTATTAATACAAATTTTATTGAAATACACCCACATTTATATGCGAGATCTATGGCTCTTTTAAAAGTTACCAGCAAAATAGCTTGTATGCTCAGTTTGAGCCTGAGCGTTTTTAGTGCAAATGCTTCTTCAATTGAGAAGAATATTGAATATTTGCCAGCAGGGGCCAATGTTTCATTTATCGCCCAAAGAATCGGTGAAAAAGCACCAATTATTGATTATCGTGGGCAACAACTGGCATTACCGGCCAGTACTCAGAAAATAGTGACAGCATTAGCTGCCTTATTACAGCTTGGCAAAGATTTTCGTTTTGTCACAACGCTGGAGAGCAATGCCAATATTGAAGATGGCAAATTAAAGGGTAACCTTATTGCCCGCTTTGTCGGCGATCCATCACTGACGCGCACGCAACTACGCAATATGGTTGAGAAGCTGAAACAGTCGGGTATACAGCAGATTAACGGCGATCTCATCATCGACATTTCTATTTTTTCCAGCCACGATAAAGCGCCAGGATGGGTATGGAATGATATGACCCAATGTTTCAGCGCGCCGCCCGGCGCTGCCATTGTCGATAAAAATTGCTTTTCTGTCCTACTCTATAGCGCAGAACAGGTAAATGAACCAGCTATTGTTCACACGCCTTCTTATTATCCCGTCAACGTCTTCAGCGAAGTTAAAACGCTCGCTAAAGGCTCATCGGAAGCAAAATACTGTGAACTTGATGTAACCACAGGCGAATTAAACCGATATACCCTGACTGGCTGTCTGACCCAGCGCGATGAACCATTGCCACTGGCATTTGCTATCCAGAATGGGGCAAGCTATGCTGGAACTATACTGAAAAATGAATTACGTCTCGCTGGAATTGAACTGAAAGGCCATCTACGGCGCCAATCATTTCCTCAGCAGCCCGAAAAAACGCTGGCAATGAATCAATCGGCACCTTTACCTGATTTGCTCAAGGTGATGCTAAAAAAATCAGATAACATGATAGCAGATACGGTTTATCGCACTCTGGGCCATTATTACTTTAATGTTCCCGGTACATGGCGTTCCGGGTCTGATGCTATCCGCCAAATTCTAAAACAAAAAGCCGGTATTGATATCGGTAATGCGGTCATCGTTGATGGTTCTGGTCTTTCACGTCACGATCTCATCACCCCTTCAACAATGATGGAAATCCTGCAATTCATCGCGCAACACGATAATGAGCTGGATATCATCTCGATGTTGCCTAAAGCAGGTTTTGACGGCACGTTAGCCTATCGTCCGGGACTTCATACTGCGGGTGTGGATGGTAAGGTATTTGCAAAAACAGGTTCACTGCAAGGGGTGTATAATCTTGCTGGCTTTATGACAGCCGCCAGTGGGCAACAGATTGCTTTCGTCCAATTTATTTCATCTTACTCTGTTACTCCAGAAAATCTACGGAATCGTCGAGCGCCTCTGGTCCGTTTCGAGCATCATTTATATAAATCTCTCTATCAGAATAATTGATATACCTGTCGTCTTTCAAGTTGCCTCGTTGTTGGCTACGCTCACTCACCCCGGTCACATAGTTATCTATGCTCCCGGGGATTCATTCCCTTGCCGCCGTGAAGCAACTCGAAATCCATAAGGTATAAGTAATTCATAAAAAGAAATTCCAGAAAAAAAGGGCGCTTTAACAGCACCCTTTTTCATCATTAAAGTATCTGAAATAAGCAATTAGCGTTTATAAATAAACTCAATGCCTTCTTCATCTTCTTCGTCCCAGTCGTCATCCAGATCATCTTCCTCAGATACCTGTTGCAACTGTTCCTTATGATAGTCATCCCACATGAATTCAACTTTTTCCGGCTGAGTGCCTTCTTCAGCATTCATCTGGCGAGGCTGAACTTTAATGAATTCCATGATATCCCAGCAGAGTTCTTTCACCCCCTGACGATTCACGGCTGAAATCATGTAGTAATCGCCTTCCCAACCCAGTTCATCCGCAATTGCTTTTGCTTTCAGCTTAGCTTCTTCTGGATCAGTCAGATCAACTTTATTGAATACCAGCCAACGTGGTTTTTCAGCCAGTTTCTCACTGTACTTATGCAGCTCGTTGATAATGATACGGGCATTTTCTACTGGATCAGATTCATCGATCGGGCACAGATCAATGAGATGCAACAGAACACGGCAACGCTCCAGATGTTTCAGGAAACGGATACCTAAACCTGCACCTTCTGATGCGCCTTCAATCAGACCCGGAATATCAGCGACTACGAAGCTCTGCTCATTATCCATACGTACAACGCCAAGGCTTGGTACCAGCGTTGTAAATGGATAATCAGCCACTTTAGGTTTGGCTGCTGAAACCGCTCGAATGAAGGTGGATTTACCCGCATTCGGCATACCAAGCATACCGACATCAGCCAGCAGCATCAGTTCCAGCATCAGGTCACGAGTTTCTCCCGGTGTTCCCATTGTTCTTTGACGAGGAGCACGGTTAACCGAGGATTTAAAGCGGGTATTGCCCAGCCCGTGGAAGCCACCTTTGGCAACCATCAGACGTTGCTCATGACGCACCATATCACCCAGAATCTCTCCTGTAGCGATATCGCGGATACGGGTTCCTACCGGAACTTTAATGGTAATATCCTGACCACGTTTGCCGGTGCAATCACGGCTCTGACCGTTTTGCCCACGTTCAGCACGGAAGGATTTTTCAAAACGGTAGTCAATCAGGGTATTAAGGTTTTCATCTGCCAGCAGATAGACGTCACCGCCGTCACCGCCGTCACCGCCGTCCGGCCCACCTTTTGGAATATATTTTTCACGACGGAAGCTGACACAGCCATTGCCACCATCTCCCGCTGCAACCAGTATTCTGGCTTCATCTACAAATTTCATCACTTTTCTCCGTAGGATAGCCACTATAAAGCTGGATGGCAGATCGTACCCAGAGATGGCGTAATCCAAAATATAAAAAGCCCCGCAACACACATTGCAGGGCTTCCGATTCGATCGAAGTTCAAAAAATTTATTCAGCTACGATGCTGATAAATTTACGGTTTTGTGGACCTTTAACTTCGAATTTAACTTTTCCGTCAGCTAATGCGAACAGGGTGTGGTCACGGCCACAACCTACGTTGTTGCCTGCGTGGAATTTAGTACCACGTTGACGAACGATGATGCTGCCTGCTAATACAGACTCACCACCAAAACGTTTTACACCCAGACGTTTACTTTCGGAATCGCGACCGTTACGAGTCGAGCCGCCAGCCTTTTTGTGTGCCATTTATCTGCTCTCCTAATATCTTAAGCGATGCCAGTGATCTTAACTTCAGTGAACCACTGACGGTGGCCCTGCTGCTTACGGCTGTGTTTACGACGACGAAACTTAACAATTTTAATTTTCTCGCCACGACCGTGTGCAACTACTTCAGCTTTAACTTTAACGCCTTCGATTACTGGAGCGCCGATCTGGATATCTTCGCCATTAGCGACCATCAGAACCTGGTCAAACTCAACAGTTTCACCTGTTGCGATGTCCAGCTTTTCCAAGCGAATTGTCTGACCTTCGCTTACTCGGTGTTGTTTACCACCACTTTGGAAAACCGCGTACATATAAACTCCGCTTTCCGCGCACCCCCTAAAATTCTTTCCAGAGCGCGCTATAAAATATTCACAATAGGGCGCGAATTCTACGCAAAAACCGTTTGGAAGACAAGAGCAGAATTAGAACAGATGAGAAAAAAGCGGAGTTTTTCGATTGTCATTTATTTGAACGGTTTTTCAAGTACAATCAATAAAACGTGATATCTATTGATATACTAATTAATGAGCACAGCTCTGAATCAGAGTCCGAAGCCAAAACATGAACTTAGAATCGATAATTAAACTTACAGCTGATGATATGGCAGCGGTTAATGAAACCATTCTTAACCAATTAAATTCTGATGTTGCGCTTATCAACCAGCTTGGCTATTACATTATTAGTGGCGGTGGCAAACGCATTCGCCCAATGATTGCCGTGCTGGTCGCTAAGGCACTGGGTCATGAGGGAGAGAAACATATCAAAGTTGCTGCCCTGATAGAATTTATTCACACAGCAACCCTGCTTCATGATGATGTCGTAGATGAATCCGATATGCGTCGCGGTCGGGCAACAGCTAATGCCATGTATGGCAATGCAGCCAGCGTACTGGTCGGTGATTTTATCTATACCCGTTCGTTTCAAATGATGACTGACCTCAACTCAATGCGCGTGCTGAAACTGATGTCCGATGCCACGAATGTCATTGCAGAAGGCGAAGTGATGCAGTTGATGAATTGTAATGATCCGGATATTTCAGAAGATGATTACATGCGCGTCATTTACAGCAAAACGGCGCGCCTGTTTGAAGTGGCATCACATTCTTCCGCCATTCTGTCCAATGCAACCCCGGATCAGGAAGCAGCACTACGCGATTATGGTCGCTATCTTGGTACTGCATTCCAGTTGATCGATGATCTTTTAGATTACGATTCCGATGATAATACGCTCGGAAAAAATACTGGGGATGATCTGAATGAAGGTAAGCCGACTCTTCCGCTCTTACATGCGATGAATCACGGAACTCCTGAGCAATCAGCATTGATCCGCGAGGCGATTGAAAAAGGTAATGGCCGCCATTTGTTGGATACTGTGCTTACAACGATGAAACAGTGTGGTTCACTCAATTACACCCGCCAACGGGCCGAGGAAGAAGCTGATAAGGCAATTTCAGCGTTACAAGTACTTGATGAGTCTCCATACAAAGCGGCCCTTGTGGGACTTGCCCATATCGCTGTACAGCGACTTTCCTGAGCTTATGCAATCAGTATCTCAGACTGTTCAGTCTGAGATACTGCCTTTGTTTTCAACCTCTTGAATTCCTGTGTATTGTACAAGGCTGGCTAGTCCTTTGCGTAAAATGAACTTAACCATGCGCTCCCTTTCGGGCTTGGTCAGTTGATAATAAGCTTCCACCCAAATCATAAACGGATCTTGCCGTTTGTTCCGGTAGTACTCAACCGAGCTTTCACTCACGGCCAGTACATTCAGAACATCTTCAGGCAGGCTGTTGACATGATATTCGAGCGCTTTTCCCTGCACCCCACGCTTACGACGCTGTTCCCAACCTTCACGTCTTGCCATCAGGTTTACCCCTTGAGGGGATGATGGCAGACCAGCGAGGCCAATGAGCTCCTTTGCAGAATACCATTCTTTTTTCATCTCTCTCTCCTCGCTTATTACCGGAGCAGTAAAGAGAAAACCAAATCTTATACCCTTTGTTTTTCAATTTGGCTTTTCAAAAGCTGGCTCAGGTAGCTAGAATTTTTTCCAAAAAACTTCTTATACCATCTCTTAGTATCACTTCTGTAATTACCTCCTTTTCTTCATCCGTGAGTAAATTAAATGCACTTACCCAAATAGACAGAGGGTCTTGTTTCTGAACCTGATATTCAGGCGATATTTCATTAAGTTCCAGAGCCGATAAAGTTGATTCAGGAAAACAAGAATAGTGATATTCAATTGCCCTACCCTGAACACCCGCTCGTTTTTGTCTCATCCATTCTTCACGTTTCGCTCTGGCATTCACTCCTTGTGGTGATCTAGGTAACTCACCTACACCGGTCAACTCCATTGCCGTATACCACTCTTTTTTCATAATGTTTCTCTATTTTTGTAACCAAGTTCAAAAAAGAAGTTATTAAGAAAAAATAAGAAATATTTTTAGAAAAAATAATGTTATTTTATTTTCTTAATAACAGATCCATGTTCGTTATTAATTTCACTCTAACGCTTTAGTTATACCACTAATGTGGCTCTAAATTTAATAGGAAAGGATTAAAAAAATGATTTCTATGAAATCGGATTGGCATCCTGCTGATATTATTGCTGCTTTACGTAAACGTGGAACAACTCTGGCCGCTGTTTCCCGTGAATCAGGATTAAGCTCATCAACTTTGGCGAATACTCTTTCTCGCCCATGGCCCAAGGGAGAATGGATAATAGCAAATTATTTAGGTATTCATCCGTCTGAAATATGGCCCAGCCGTTATTTCGATCCCCATACCGGGGAATTATTAGAAAGGAAAGTCAGAGAGAAAAAAGAATAATTAGCTATCAATATAATTATTGAAAAGAAAAACCGCTAACTGTATTTAAGTTAGCGGTTTTAGTTATCTAATATATTTAAGTTAATTCGTATATTAATAAATTAAGAATTAATTGAATTAACCATTAATAAATTTTTCGCCTAATTCAATATCTTTTTTCAGAACGTCTAACATATTATTCAGGGCGTTTTGTTCAAACTCACTCAGCTGACCAATATCTAAACGTTCTTCAATACCATTTTTACCTAAGCGAATAGGTTGTGCGAAGAAGCGAGCGTGTTTGCCATCACCTTCTACATAGCTGCATTCGATAACATTGCTGTCACCCTGCAGAGCACGGATCAGGGAAAGACCGAAACGGGCAGCTGCTTGTCCCATAGACAGAGTCGCAGATCCGCCACCCGCTTTTGCTTCAACAACTTCAGTACCGGCATTCTGGATACGTTTTGTCAGAGCTTCAACTTCTTCAGCAGTGAAGCTAACACCAGGGATCTGAGACAGTAATGGCAGAATAGTTACCCCAGAGTGACCACCGATAACAGGAACTTCCAGCTCTTCTGGTTTTTTGCCTTTCAGTTCAGCAATGAAGGTATTAGAGCGGATAATATCCAGCGTTGTTATACCAAACAGACGGTTTTTATCGTACACACCCTCTTTTTTCAGCACTTCAGCAGCGATTGCTACAGTCGTGTTCACAGGGTTAGTAATAATTCCGATCAATGCTTTCGGGCATGTTTTAGCAATCTGCTGAACCAGATTACGGATAATGCCTGCATTAATGTTAAATAGATCTGAGCGATCCATACCAGGTTTACGCGCTACACCAGCAGAAATCAATACAACATCTGCGCCTGCCAATGCTGGAGTTGCATCTTCACCCGCAAAACCAGTGACCTTAACTGCTGTCGGGATATGGCTCAGATCGGCAGCAACGCCTGGGGTTACCGGGGCAATGTCATACAAAGAAAGTTCTGAACCTGAAGGAAGCTGGGTCTTGAGTAGAAGGGCAAGTGCCTGACCAATACCACCGGCTGCACCGAGAACTGCAACTTTCATCCTGATACTCCTTTAAAAATTAAGTGCTGTAATAAACTGAAATCTGTCTGGTTAAGAGGCTCAATTTACCATATTCAATACAGGTATGGGATAAGCCTTCTGCCTTACTCATCACTACGTATTAAAAACAATCTGTTAACAGCCAGATTATCTACCGAATAGCCTGAGGATGGAACACCAAAGTTCTTTATTTTAGACAAAATGCTTATCTGTTAATGAGATAACGGACACTTTTTTAGGAATTATTCTTGCTATCTTATGAATTAATGAGTTAATTAATCTGTTCTTCTCTTTTACTGCTAGTGATTCCATTTTATTAACAATACATTTACCTTGTTCAATCATGTAATTATGCATCCTGTCACGGTCTTTCCGTCCCTTCCTTGCATAAAAATTCACTCTTTTGCATAATATTGACTTCATAACGGATTTAACGATGGTGAAATATGCGAATTCCTTCGAAACAGGAAGATTTGGTAAAAGCTTTCAAAGCATTACTAAAAGAAGAAAAATTCAGCTCTCAGGGCGAGATTGTTGTAGCACTTCAGGAAGAAGGCTTTGAAAACATTAACCAGTCTAAAGTTTCCAGAATGCTGACAAAATTTGGTGCAGTCAGAACCCGCAATGCAAAAATGGAAATGGTCTACTGTCTGCCAGCTGAATTAGGTGTTCCTACTGCCACCAGCCCATTAAAAAATCTGGTATTGGATGTCGATTATAATCATTCAGTCGTGGTTATTCGCACTAGCCCCGGCGCAGCACAATTAATTGCACGCTTACTGGATTCATTAGGTAAAGCTGAAGGGATCCTTGGCAGCATCGCAGGGGATGATACGGTTTTTTCTACCCCGACAAAGGCCGTTACAACGGCACAGCTCTATGAAGCTATACTCAATTTGTTTGATCAAGAACTGTAAATTAATGATAGGTTAAACGCTACTTAGCCACACAGAGGATCGCCCGATCATTGCGATCCTCTCACATGAACAATCAGGCCGCCTGATCCTTTTTGTTCAACGCCGCCAGTAATTTCTCATGAATACCACCAAAACCACCGTTGCTCATAATCAATATATGATCACCGGGCTGTGCTGATTCAACGATCATCCGTACCAACGCATCAATATCAGAACACCAACGGGCGGGTTGAATACACTGTTCGGCTATCTCAGCAACTTGCCACGGAATATTACCGGGCTGAAACAGAAATACTTCATCTGCACGGCCCAGAGAAGGAGCTATCTCATTTTTGCTCATGCCGAGCTTCATCGTATTTGAGCGAGGTTCCAGAACAGCAAGGATACGAGCCATGCCCCCTGCCTTACTTCTCAACGCTTCCAGCGTTGCCAGAATGGCTGTTGGGTGATGAGCAAAATCATCGTAAATCGAGATGCCATTGACCTCACCGACTAACTCCAGACGGCGACGGGCATTAATAAAGTCGCCCAATACCTGACAAGCGTCCGCAGGTTGCACTCCAACATGGTAAGCTGCTGCAATGGCCATCAAGCCATTATGCATATTATGTTCACCCACTAATGACCAGCTAACTTCACCGACCAACTCACCATGATGGAACACCTGATAAGTACTGCTGTCCTGAGTCGTTTTTTTGGCCTGCCAGCTCCCTGTTTCACCGGTATATTCCAGTTCACTCCAACATCCCATGCCGATAACCTGTTTCAGATTAATGTCATGGTCGGGGGCCAGGATCTTACCGGTTCCCGGCACAACTCTGACAAGGTGATGGAATTGTTTTTGAATCGCAGCCAAATTTTCGAAAATATCAGCATGATCGAATTCAAGATTGTTCATAACGAGCGTGCGGGGGCTGTAGTGAACGAATTTTGAACGCTTGTCAAAAAAAGCGCAATCATACTCATCCGCTTCAATCACGAAAAACGGGCTTTCACCCAGTTGTGCTGAAACTTCAAAATTACCCGGTACGCCACCGATCAAAAATCCCGGTTTATAACCACAGGCTTCCAGAATCCATGCCAGCATTCCGGCTGTTGTCGTTTTGCCATGTGTTCCTGCAACCGCCAGAACCCAACGCTCCGGCAAAACGTGATCATGCAGCCACTGCGGGCCTGATGTATAAGGAATACCACGATCCAAAACCGCCTCAACACAAGGATTGCCCCGTGTCATGGCATTACCGATGATCACCATATCTGGTACAGGATTGAGTTGTGAAGGATCGTATCCCTGGATCAGTTCAATACCCTGATTTTCCAACAGAGTACTCATAGGAGGATACACATTGGCGTCAGAGCCGGTCACTTCGTGGCCTAACGAGCGAGCGAGGATGGCCAGCCCTCCCATGAAAGTTCCGCAAATGCCAAGAATATGAATACGCATTTATTTCTATCCGATATCATGAAGTGTATCACTATTCTAACCATCAAATCATAGATTAGAAATGCAATGACCTATCAATCATTCTATTCTTTAGCTAAACTGCCCGCACTTAAGTGCAACACTCATGTGATGCACTCTTTTAAAATCATAACCAAATCAGGGCCTTCGTCATGAAAACATTAGGCGAATTCATCGTCGAAAAACAGCACGACTTTCCTCATGCTACAGGTGAATTGACCGCATTACTTTCTGCTATCAAACTGGGTGCCAAGATCATTCATCGGGACATTAATAAAGCAGGTCTGGTGGATATTCTGGGCACTAGCGGTGTTTCAAATGTTCAGGGTGAAGTTCAGATGAAGCTGGACTTGTATGCCAATGAAAAACTCAAGGCAGCACTGAAAGCTCGCGGTGAAGTAGCTGGTATCGCTTCTGAAGAAGAAGACGATATCGTCATCTTTGATGGCGATCGGGCAGAAAATGCAAAATATGTTGTTTTGATGGACCCACTGGATGGTTCTTCGAATATTGATGTAAACGTTTCCGTTGGTACTATTTTCTCCATTTACCACCGAATTACACCGATCGGACAACCGGTTACTGAAGAAGACTTCCTGCAACCGGGCCATCGTCAGGTTGCGGCTGGTTATGTCGTCTACGGCTCATCCACCATGTTGGTTTACACCACTGGCTGTGGTGTTCATACCTTCACTTATGATCCTTCTCTGGGTGTATTCTGCCTGACTCATGAAAAAGTTCAGTTCCCGGCAAAAGGCAATATGTACTCCATTAACGAAGGGAACTACATTAAATTCCCTCAGGGTGTGAAGAAATACATCAAATATTGCCAGGAGCAGGATGAAGAAACTCAGCGTCCTTACACTACCCGCTATGTCGGTTCACTCGTTGCTGACTTCCATCGCAACCTGCTGAAAGGCGGTATTTACATTTACCCAAGTACAGCCAGCCATCCGACCGGTAAATTACGCCTGTTATATGAGTGCAACCCGATTGCATTTCTGGCTGAACAGGCTGGCGGTAAAGCCAGTGACGGTACAAGCCGGATACTGGATATCAAACCAAGCGAGTTGCACCAGCGCGTTCCACTGTTTGTCGGAACCAAATCGATGGTGGAAAAAGCCGAAAGTTTTATGGCTGAATTTCCCGAAGAATAAATCGATTTATTAAATAGTTAATTGAAGAGGCAAAGTTTCGTCTCTTCAATTAATGAATATTATTTATGGTGAATACGTTCATCTAACGTATCAAGAATAAACGCATTAATTGACATCTGGTGCTCCGCAGCCGCTTGGATTAAGCGTTCTCCAAAGGACTCAGGATAGCGCAATGTGAAATTTTTTGTTTTTTCACGCTGTTGATAGGGTTCGATATTAGCGATACGGCAATCCTCCAGATATTCATCCAGTGATAGCCTCCCTTCAGCATGTAACCCAGCTATACTGTCAGCCACAAAATCACAATACCCCGATAACCCTAAAAACTTTCCCCGAAACATCCCAATTTCAGGTACATAACTAATGACAGCCTGATGTTCGGCTATTTCCATAATATTAGTGTGTTGTTTATTCATAATGGCGTGACTCCGATGCTATCCAACCATTCCCGTAAACCGACTACAGCACCTTTATCTGTATCGGGAGATGGGTGAGGACGATGAAAATTGGCGATACTGCCATTTAATATAAATTTACAACGCGAGCCTCGTCCTTCCTTGATCTCTCCACCTAATGCTTTAATAAGAGATTCAATATCTGACCACTTAATCCCAGAAGGAACAGGCATTTTAAATATTTGATCTAACGTGCGTCGCTGCCTCGTTCGGAGCGCTGAAATCTGTTTATCCATAATCTCAATACACTACGACTTCAAATAATGAAGTCATATTAGAGCCACTATAAAAAGAAATCAAATCTCTTTATTTCTCACTCTTGTCTGATTTCTTTCATTTCGTCTTTATAAAGAAATACACCTTTCATAAATTATGGTTCACTCTACGAATCAGAAAAATGGAATTACTTTAGGCCTGTTTTGGCTATAATACCCCGCACTCCATTTTGGTTTGAAATTGAAGGAAACCTTTTATGAGCCTGAACAACGTACCGGCGGGTAAAGAACTGCCAGAAGACATCTACGTTATCATTGAGATCCCGGCAAATGCTGATCCAATTAAATATGAAGTCGACAAAGACTCCGGCGCTCTGTTTGTAGACCGTTTCATGTCAACGGCTATGTTCTATCCGTGCAACTACGGTTACATCAACAACACTCTGTCCCTTGATGGTGACCCGGTTGATGTACTGGTTCCAACTCCATACCCATTGCAGCCAGGCTCCGTTATCCGCTGCCGCCCAGTTGGTATGCTGAAAATGACCGATGAATCCGGTGAAGATGCTAAACTGGTTGCTGTTCCTCATACTAAACTGAGCAAAGAATACGATCACATCAAAGATGTGAACGATCTGCCAGAACTGCTGCGCTCTCAGATTACCCATTTCTTTGAACACTACAAAGATCTGGAAAAAGGCAAGTGGGTAAAAGTTGACGGCTGGGAAAATGTTGAAGCAGCTAAAGCTGAAATCCTGACTTCTTTCGAACGTGCTGCCAAAAAATAATCCTGACGGATAACAGCAAGTTTTGATCGTAAAAAACCTCTGTGTTCTTATAGGCACAGAGGTTTTTTGTTTAGTTATACACTTCGTCTTTCTAGTTGCCTCTTTGTTGGCTGCGTTCGTTCACCCCAGTCACATAGTTATCTATGCTCCCGGGGGTTCTCTCCCTTGCCGCCTCAATGCACCTTGAAATCCATTGTGTATAGTCAATTAGAGTGATCCTAAAAAATACAATACAGATCGTTATTTTTCTTCGTGACGTTTCAGCCAGTCACCACTTTCTATTCGGGTAAGACCCTCGACAGATAACATATATAAATAAATCCATGCGCTGCCGTAGGGGGTTTGGATCAATTCCCTTTGATATTCCTGAGTGTTCTTTTTCAAATCATCCAGTTCAGTCAAAATGGATGATGTAATGCGATAAACTTCACATTCAAGAGTGCCTTCGCCGCGGACTACCGCGGGATAATGCCCCAGGTCATAAATTTCATACCCCTCAAGCCGATGCTCTCCTAAAAGTTGGGCATAGGTCATCCAGTGGTGATTGCCTTGTTTGCGCCTCAGGCTACCATAAACAATAACTCGCATCGTTAAAACTCAAACTCATAGAGCAGATCTAAAGCCTGATCAATACCAGATACCGCTTCCAGATACAATCTTGGCATCACCCGGTAACGTAGGGTCAGAGTTGCCAGTGAGTCAAAAATACCAACGCCATATTTCACCTGTAAGTCGTTGGTAATCTTACCACTCACAACAACCTGCGATTTATCGCCAATTCCCTGTGTATCCAGCGCCAGATCAGAGACACCAAAGGTTTCACCTATTTTGCCTACTAATTTACCGCTCTGGGCAACGCCGAGGCCGATCAACATAGAAGTCATCTGGGAGTTGTCAGAGCCTCCCTTTTCTAAGCCTTCACCACGCAACAAGTAAGAAAGTGCTTCCTGTTGCGATTTCACCGGCTCAGAGAAAATTTCAATTTTAGGCTTATCTGCCAGCCCCATCACCCTCACACCAGCGATGACATTATTCGCTGTCGATTCAGGATTGCGGATTGCTTCAATATTCAACAGTGGTTGATCCGGTGGGCCAGAGAACATAATCAGCCCCTTGCGCACCTGTAAATCCTGCCCATAAGCACGAAATTGACCATCCGGAATATCAATTTGACCATTCAGCGCCAGACCTTGTTGATCCTGAATAACTTTCAGATCTCCTTTCAACTGGGCATTCAAGCCAAATGCATTCAAGCGAACATCATTACCTATGTGAATATTTAAGTCACTTTGAATCAAAATGGAAGACTTTTTCTTTTCTATCGGCTGAAGATTTTTATCCAACATTACTTCGTCAGAAGAAATACCTACGGCAGATTCAGGTAACTCCTGAACCGTAATCCGGGCCCATGGGATACCCACATTACCATTGAGTTTCAGTAAATGAGGTGTTGCCTCAAAAACCAAATCAGGACTTACATCTATTTTAACCATAGGTGGCACAGTAACCCGCAGTTTATCCCCATAGGCAGTGACTCTGGCAGACCAGGCATTTAAATTACGCCAGTCTGCATTCCCGTGGAGATTAAGCTGTCCCTGAGGTGTTTTAATGATCCCTTCCAAATCAGAACGAACACCATCAAAATAAACGGATAACTGACTCTGGTTAATATCAAATGGCAACCAGTGGCTATTAACCTGAAAAACATCTGCCTTCAGAAAACCATATAACAATGGATTCTTGGCACTCCCACCAAGATTCAAGTTTGCATTCAAAGTTCCGTCAGCTTTTTCACCTTTATCCAAAATGGGCTTAATCAGATTAAGAGAAAGAAAACGGGCATCGACATTACCAGATAATTTACGCCGTCCATCCAGATCATCTATCTGAACATGACCATCTAATTGACCATTACCGACCAGTTTAAACAACCACGATAAATCAACCTTTCCGTTTTTCAGGCCTGCATTCAGAGTCAGCCTTTCGAAATCAACGGGTAATGTAGAACCTTCCACAACCTGCCGAAGCTGAACGCCATCACCTTCAAGCGCCATTTTTACCTGTGGTAATTGATGCCCTTCCGTCCATTTAACATTAGCATTACCACTGAATATCCCTTTTAGCTGAGTTGTCTTATCCAGATATGGCTGGATCATGGCAAGATCAAAACGCTCCAGTACGATATCAGCCTGCCCGCTGCTACCTGCTTCTATCGGTTTCGGGATACAGAGCTGAGCATTCGGGTTCAGCCAACAATGAGTACCAACGATCACTTTCTGCTGTAAATTTTGGTAATCAAACGTCACTGCTTTACTTAAACGCCACTCGCCAACAGGCGTATCAAAATAGGTATTATTGATATTACCTTTCCAGCGTTCCTGTTTGCGGTCAAAACTGCCATTCAGAGCCAAACGGCCTGATACAGGGCTGCCATCCACCCGTAATTGCAGTTCGTGCTGTCTTTCTGTACCCTTGGCGTTAAGCTCCAGATTATTGATAGCCAAATCGGCCTGTTTCAGCTGCTGAATGATGACTGATAACCGGCCTTCAATTTGATCCGTTGACCGTAAATCCCCTTTAATAACCGCGCTATCTACCGATAAATCATTCTGCCAGCGCACACCACGCGCGTTTAAGTCTGCAACGACCTGAGGTGCTTTGAGGTTGCCACGTAGTTTCAAATCCCCCATAACCACACCAGACAGCCCCGGCAACAGGCCATTTAGTTGTGGCGCATGAATATCTCCATCCAACTCCCATTTTTCATCAGTAAGACGGCCTTTAACATCCAGCGTATTACGACCAAATATGACGTTAAATTGGGGGATATCCCATTGCCCCGCTGCATTACCGGAAACTTTGCCATGCATTTTGATACTGTTCTGCTTTACATGACCATCAAGGGCTATTTCAGGAAGCTGAAGCTGCCAGCTCCCGCCATATAAGCTACCCCGAACCGCTACCTTGCCATCTATTCTGGCAGGCCATTCCGGCCACTGTTTTTCAGTGTCAATACCATGCAGGTGCAACTGAGCATTCCAGCTAATGGCTTTACTCCAGTCAACCACACCTGTGAGCTCGGCATTACCCTGTAATGCCGACAGGCGCAAACGAGTGAGCCGGAGCAACTCCTCATTTCCCTTCGCATCCAGAACCAATAATGCCGGAGGAAGTTCATTCCCTTTAATATCAGAGCGTAGGGAAAGGTCATAATCACTGGCTTTACCATTCAGGTGTAACCTGACATCATTCAGTTGATATTCCGCTTTTTCCGTTAATGGCCACTGTAGATGATGACTTACCAGTGTCAGGCGCATAGGTAGATTTGCTTTAGCTAATTCCGTCTGAACATTCAGGTCCGCATCCACGGGCCCTGCAAGCTTTAATGCCAGATTAAGTTGCTGTAGCAAAGCACCATTCAGTTTTGCCTGAAAATGCTGCCCTTTTACGGGTTCCAGCGTAGTACTACCCTTAACTGACAATTTAACCGGCCACTGTTCAGCAAGTTTTGCCGTTCCCTGTATTACCAGAGAACCTTCCGGCGCACTCACGCTAAAGTTTTTGATATCTACATCCTGCCCCTGATTACTGGCTTTCAGCTCCACATCATTGATGGTGATATCAGTATCTCCCGCCAAACGAAGCTGGCGACCGTGAATATTTTCTACCGTGATATCAAGAGGAATAGGAATCGCAGGTAAGTCTGCCAAAAGTGGCTTGGCAAACAGCGTCTTTAAAACTTCACCCAATGATTGTTCAGATTCAGTTTTTGACCGGAGTTTTTGTTCAGTAGGTTCACTAGGCTTTTTGGGTAGTGCAACCAAAAGATTACTGATTTGTATTGGTTTTAACGTCAGATGCTTTTCCTGCCACTGTGCTCCCGCATTAAATTCACCTAAATCAATCGCGATATCGTCGACTTTGACGTGAATATTCTTCAAGGAAAGGAGATCCAACTCGATAGGATACGGCGTTTTCAATTCAGTTAATGGCTCAGAATCCGGCGATTTTTCTGACGACGGAAGTTCAGCGGTATTAACCAGAACAGAGACGCCTTCCGTTGTCAGGGCATTGGCGCAGATATGACTGCGATGTAAACAGGAAAGCCGTAGTGAGAGGTGAAAATTATCAGCATTAACATCAATACCCGGCATCTTATATTTAATGCCTTTCAGTGTTAAATCGCGCCAGCCGCCACTGACATTTGCTATCTCCAGCCCTGGAACCAAACGCGTTGCACTGTTGATCATAAAATGCAGGCCGGTTTGTGTTGTCACTAATCCCACAACCGTGATGAGCAACAGGCCAACAATCAGCAGGAAAGCAATACTAACTCTTTTTACCCACCTCATAGTTCAGCCCCTAAACCAATGTAAAACTGAACCTCATGATTATTTTTGTCCCCTACAGGAGAAGCAAGGTCGAACTTAATCGGCCCGACGGGAGAAGCCCAGCGCACGCCAATACCTGCACCGGTTTTGAAGTTACTCCTTTTGATATCATTGACTGCTTCGCCGGTATCCACAAACATAGCTCCCCACCAATTACCATGAACATTGTATTGATACTCCAGCGAGCCAATAACCAGTTTTGATGCACCTGTCAATTTACCATCGCTGTCTTTAGGTGAAATTTTCTGATACTTGTAACCACGAATACTGCGATCACCCCCAGCGAAGAAACGCAAATCAGGTGGCACTCTCTCAAATTGATTGGTTTCTATCCAGCCAAGATCGCCGCGCACAACAAAACGGTGTTTATCACGTAACGTCCTGACCCAGACGTGGTGAGCCTGTAACACCATAAAGTCGACATCTGAATGCCAGGTTGTATCAGAGATATCAATTGAGTAGCGCTGGCTATCCCCCCAGTAAGGCATCGTGCCTCCACGCTGGCGGATTCGGCTGACATTAGCTCCCGGATAAAGCAACGCAGTGGTATTTGTCACATTAGCCTGCGTAAAGTGACTGAGGCTCCAGCGCAGGTTGACACCATACCGCCAGCCGGTGGAGAGATCCCAGTTGCGGGAGAGGTTTAAAGTTGCTGTATCAGAAGTGGTATCGTTAAGTTCTTTACGTTTATAACCGGTTTGCAATTCGTAGTACTGCTCAAGCGGGTTAGCCTTAAGTGGCATTTTATAAGACGCATCAATCACCTGATCACGTCTGGAAACATTGATACTGGTGCTTAAACTATGCCCTCGGGAATTCAGCCACGGCTTTTTCCATTTTACCTGAACACGGGGACCAACATCTGTTGCATATCCTCCACCTAACTCAACATAGTTGGCAGAGCGGGGAACTAATGAAGCATCCAGTGGTAATATTTTATCTTTACTCCCGCGACCCGTTTTAAAATCAGGTACGACAACCGCAGAGTTGAACCAGCCAGTATCTGCCAACCGACGGTTAAGTTCTGCCAGCTCTTCCGAAGAGTAGTAATCACCTTCTTTAAATGGCACCAGATTATTCAGGTAGTTTTCGCGGATTTGTGAACCCTGAAATTTAACAGGGCCAAAACGATAACGTTGCCCGCTATCAAAATCAAAATCCCAGTAAGATATATGCCGTTCTTTAGAGACTTCCAGCTCACTTTTTTTCATTTCGGCATCAAAATACCCTTTCCTGAGAGCAAGATTATTCAGCGCATTCTTAAAACTTTCATATTCACCATGATTCAGGATCGTCCCATCTTTCGGCATATTTTTTTTAATCATTGTCGCATAATCAGGATCGGTTCTGGCTCCACCTTCCAAATCAACCTTAACACCGGCAATCCGAACCGGTTCTCCTAAAGTGACTTTTGCTGTTAAAACCGGGCGGGAAGGAGGCGTATTTTCCTGATAAGTGAACTCAATTGTAGGCTCATAATATCCCAGTGGTCTGAGTCCTTTTCGTATCGCTTTCTCGACACGGGCACGAAAACGTCCATCGGGAGAAACTTCATCAGTACTAATGTTTGAGAGCTGCACTCTGGCATTTTTTTCCAGTTCGCCAGAAAGTCCTTCCACTTTCAATCGTAAATTTGCACTATAAACCGATGGAGTTGCGATAGACACACAAAGTACAAATATGAAAGAGTATCGTGACACGCTAACTCCTAATACATTTATTTAGGGGTAATATTCAGCAGTATAAAAATTCTGCCATAAATTAATTTTGGTAAAGCTTTATAGATATACAAGCAACTCTATAACCATAAAATAGATGATAAACAGGAGAGAATCTTGCCAAATTCAACTAACGAAAGCCAACATGTTACTGAACAAAGTGCATTACCCGGTAGAGAATTACCATTAACTGTATCACCCTACCATTACGTTACACAGTATGCGATAGATAACATTCCTGAAAATATGGAAATTGCTTATGTCGGAATGGGGTGTTTCTGGGGTGTCGAACGCCTGTTCTGGCAACAGGAAGGGGTTTATACCACTTCAGCCGGCTACAGTGGTGGCATCACGCCAAATCCGACCTATGAAGAGGTTTGTTCCGGATTAACCGGACATGCTGAAGTTGTCAGAATTGTGTTTGACCCGACAACAATTACCTATAGCCAATTATTAAAACTGTTCTGGGAAAATCACGATCCGGCACAGGGGATGCGTCAGCATGGTGATATTGGCACACAATATCGTTCAACTCTTTATACCGTTTCTCCTGAACAATATGCACAGGCAGTCGCAAGTCTCGAACAATATCAGCTGGCGATGGATGAGAATGGCGATCAGCGCACGATCACCACAGAGATCCGGGCAGCCGGACCATTCTATTTTGCGGAAGATTATCACCAGCAATACCTGATGAAAAACCCTGAAGGGTACTGTGGGCTGGGAGGAACGGGGATCTGTTTCCCGCCTACGTCCAGAAACTAGCCAGTTTAGTCAACCCAATGTTATAATTATTTGACTAAATTCATTTAAATTACGGCATATTACCTTTGCCGTAAGTTTTTATTTGTGTAATTTTTCACTCCTTTCTTCAGTGTTATTCAAATAAAAAACTACCCTGCCACTGAAGATAAGACTTGGATACTTTATGTTAAACAGTTTATTAATCATACTTTTGCTTTGTGCTATCAGCGCATTTTTTTCGTTATCTGAAATTTCTCTGGCTGCTTCAAGAAGAATAAAACTAAAACTGATGGTGAACGAGGGAAATATTAATGCTGCCCGCGTTCTTAAGTTACAGGAAACTCCGGGCCGCTTTTTTACCGTCGTACAAATTGGTCTGAATGCCGTAGCAATCCTCGCGGGTGTTGTTGGAGAATCAGCATTTTCGCCTGCTATTAAGTCACTACTGACCAGTTTCATGCCCCATGACTGGGCAGAGCAACTCGGCTTTATCTGTTCTTTTATTATCGTAACCAGCCTTTTCATTCTACTTGCTGATCTAACACCCAAACGTCTTGGGATGATTAAGCCTGAAGCCGTTGCTATCCGGATTGTTAACCCAATGCGTTTTTGTCTGGCAATATCCCGGCCTTTAGTCTGGCTGTTCAATGGGCTTGCTGACTGCATATTCAAGATTTTTAAAATCCCGATGGCCCGTAATGAAGATATTACCTCTGATGATATTTATGCTGTGGTTGAAGCTGGAGCTGTCGCAGGTGTATTACGTAAGCAAGAGCATGAGTTGATTGAAAATGTTTTCGAGCTGGAATCCCGTACGGTTCCGTCTGCCATGACCTCCCGCGAAAGTGTGGTTTATTTTGATAAGAATGAAGACGAAAACAGTATCAAAGAAAAGATTTCTACTCATCCACACTCGAAATTCCTTGTTTGCGACGGCGATATCGATCATGTCATGGGCTACGTTGATTCCAAAGATTTACTGAACCGTGTCCTGAGTGGGCAAAGTCTCAACCTGAAAAATGGTGTTCAAGTCCGCAATGCACTAATGATCCCGGATACCCTTTCGCTATCTGACACACTGGAAAGTTTCAAGGCTGCCGGAGATGACTTTGCCATCATTCTGAATGAATACGCACTGGTAATGGGTGTGATAACACTGAATGACGTTATGACGACTTTAATGGGCGATTTAATCGGTCAGGGGCAGGAAGAACAGATTGTTGTCCGTGATGAAAATTCCTGGTTAGTTGAAGGCGGCACGCCCATAGAAGATGTGTTACGAGTTCTGGATATTGAAGACTTCCCGGACTCCAGCAATTATGAAACGATTGCTGGTTTTATGATGTTCCGCCTGCGGAAAATTCCGAAGCGTACTGATTATGTGAAGTTCAGCGGATATAAATTCGAAGTGGTAGATATTGATAATTATAAAATCGACCAATTATTGGTAACCAAAATTGTTGATACTCCACCCCCTTCCAGTAGCCCAACAGAACCGGCAATATCTGAATAAATCCCAATAAGAAACACCAACAAAAAACGGCCGAAAGGCCGTTCATTCAGTTCCCAAAACTATTTTATTTTGGAACTACCCCATTTCGGCTTGTAGAAGTAACACCTGCTGGTTAACTTCACTCATGACATTGAAATGGCGTTTATCTTTTATTTTGGGAGGCAGAATTTTCCCATAATTAAATTCAAAGGCACCCATGTCTTTGATATATAACCTTCCACGGAATAGGGTTTTTACGTAGAGAGCAATTTTTAGTGGATTATAGCGCTGAAAGATTTTCATCTCTTTTTTACTCCTCCATGCTTCTTACGATACTATTTTTCTGTACTGCGCAATTAGTGAATCAAAAGGTACATCACGGCTGTGTACGTTCTATAGACTCTGCATCTGGAAATTCGTTCCCGAATACTGAAGATTCAATCGCTGTTTTAGCGTAACATAATGAAAAAATGGAGCATTATGTTATCCTTGTTGAAGATTTACTTATATTTTATTTTAAATGTTACCAAATTGTTTTATTTTATGAGAGCAGACCAGTTAACAGTCGCTATGCTGGGTATGATACTCCCTGATAACATGTCACATCATGCTAAGTAAGGAATAAATATGCTAAGAAACATAGTGTTAGCTTTAATATTGGGATTAACTTCAATTACTGCATTTGCTCATAACATTACTGTCGGGCAACCTGTGCCTGCCGTAATTATAGCAGACAAAGGTGAACTCCTTCTCAACAACGGTAAGTTTAGCTATCAACAATGGAGCAGTGCAGAACTGCCGGGGAAAGTCAGAACTATCCAGCATATTGCCGGACGCAGCTCTGCCAAAGAGATGAATGACCCTCTTATTCAGGCCCTAAAAGCCGCTGATCTTCCGAAAGATAAATATCAGACAACCAGCGTTGTAAACACTGATGATGCTATCTTCGGCACCAGTGCTTTCGTCCGGAGCAGCCTTGAAGACAGTAAAAAAGAATTCCCGTGGTCACAATTTATTGTCGATAGTGATGGTGTTGCCAAACAAGCATGGGGTCTGGAACCTAAAAGTTCAGCAATTATTGTGCTGGATAAAAACGGTATCGTACAGTTTGTCAAAGATGGCAAGTTGAACAATGAAGATATCAAGCACGTCCTTGCTTTGATCAAAGAAGAACTGAAAAATTAATCGGTTATATTAAAAATATCCGATGATATTGGCTGGTGATAATGGTTTCGTCAGGAACCATTATCACTTTACCCCATTAAAAAATCGTTACCCTAAACCCCGGGTTTAAAAACGATTCACGCGGCGTATAGTCCAGCGTTTTACCTGCCCAGTCAGTAACATGCCCGCCTGCAGCAAGTGCAACGGCGTGGCCTGCGGCAGTATCCCAGATATTTGTCGGCCCGAAGCGAGGATAAAGCTGGGCTTTCCCTTCAGCTACCATACAAAATTTAAGTGATGATCCGACTGACAGTGTTTGGTGAGCCCCTAACTGAGTAAGATAATCCCTCAGCTCATCATCCATATGAGAACGACTAACCACGACAGTGGGTGGTGTTGCAGAGACAACTTTGATAGGAAATTTCTGCCCGTTAGTTTCCTTCCACGCATGCCGCTCATGCCCTGAATAAAGAACGTCACGTACTGGGACATACACAACCCCCATGACAGGAATACCCTCTTCAATCAGTGCGATATTGACCGTAAATTCACCATTCCGATTAATGAATTCTTTCGTGCCATCCAATGGGTCAACCAGCCAGTAACGACGCCAGTTTTTCCTCTCATCCCACGTTGGAGGATCTTCCTCTGATATCAATGGAATATCAGGTGAAATACGTGTCAGCCCTGCTTTGATGATCTTATGAGCGGCAATATCCGCAGCAGTAACGGGTGAATCATCGGTTTTATGCTTTATTTGCATCGGTTGCTCATCATGATAAACGGACATGATGGCTGCACCTGCTTCCCGTGCAAGTTGGCAGATCTGTTGTAACATATACACCTCTGCATTTTCTAAAATAAAATAGCCGGTTATCCAGCTATTTTATTGTTCAGAATTACAGGATCTCAAGTAGTTCTACTTCAAAGATCAGAGTGCTGTAAGGAGGAATGGAAGCACCTGCACCGCGTTCACCGTAAGCCAGGTTGTGAGGGATATAGAGTTCCCACTTGGAGCCAACAGGCATCAGCGTCAGAGCTTCAATCCAGCCAGGGATAACGCCGCTGACAGGAAATTCTGCTGGCGTTCCACGCTGTACAGAACTGTCAAATACAGTGCCATCGATCAGACGGCCAGTGTAGTGAACACGAACACGGTCACTGCGAGCCGGGATTGCGCCATCACCCTGAGTCAGAACAGAGAACTGCAAACCAGACTCAGTGCTGCTCACACCTTCACGCTGTACGTTTTCTGCCAGGAACTTTTTGCCTTCTTCTGCCATCGCCTGCTGACGCTCACGACGAACACCATCGGCACGCTCATGTACTTCACGCAGAGCACGATGTAGTTCTTCTACAGGAAGCGCCGGAGCACGGCTTTCCAGTGCATCACACAGACCTGCCAGTAAAGCTTCTGGCTCCAGCCCTTGCAAACCGGATTCCTGCAATTGTTGTCCAACCTGCAAACCAATACCGTAGCTTGCACGTGCTTCAATAGATTCAAAAGAAGGTTTTGTCATGAAATTACCTTTATTGGATAAATAAAGGCTCAAGCATAACAGCCCTGCCTGAATGGGTAAACGCACGAAGGAATTAAAAAGAGAGAGTTTTACTTTTGTAAAACATTGTCTATTGCTATACTAGAGCATAAATTAAGCAGGAGGAGGCACAATTATGGCTGCTGTCGTTATTCGTCAATCTGGAGGAGCTAACATTGTTAGTATTCCAAAAGCTATTGTGAAAACACTGAATCTGCATACTGGCTCAAAGTTAGAACTGTCTATTCAGGATAACAGAATTGTACTCACACCAATTGAAGAAGAGTTAACTCTGGAATCACTATTAGCAGGAAGTCCCAAAGAATGTTTTACAATAACAGAAGAAGATAAAGAGTGGCTTAACTCCAAGCCTGTTGGTAAGGAAATACTCTGATGTATGTACCAGAAAAAGGAGACATTGTTTCATTAGATTTTGATCCAAGTGCAGGTAAAGAAATCATGAAACGTCGACCTGCATTTGTACTCTCTCGCAAAATGTTCAACGAGCATACAGGATTTGCTATTGTAGCCCCGATTACCAGTATGAAAAGAGGGATGAATATGGAAGTGATCTTACCAAAGGATCTATCTACTCAAGGAGCAATCCTTATTCATCAGATAAAATCCTTAGATTTTGCCAATCGCCAGATCAAATTTATTGAGAAAGCACCTCAAGATATCATCGAAAAAGTGAGTGAAATAGCTAAGGTGATCATTTCATAAGAAAACAAAAAACGCTGGCATTGCCAGCGTTTTTTGTTCACATGTTCTTGTAGCTAATCAAAGATTAAGCTTCTGGAACAATGCTAACGTTCAACTGTGCGAATACATCGCTGTGTACCTGGAAGTGAACTTCGTGCTCACCAACAGTACGCAGAACGCCGTTAGGCAGGCGAACTTCGCTCTTAGATACAGCAACACCAGCAGCAGTAACTGCATCAGCGATGTCACGAGTACCGATAGAACCGAACAGTTTACCTTCGTCACCCGCTTTAGAAGCGATAGTCACAACGCCCAGTGCTTTGATTTGCTCTGCACGAGCTTGTGCTGCTGCCAGAACGTCAGCCAGTTTAGCTTCCAGTTCAGCACGGCGAGCTTCGAAAAATTCGATGTTTTTCTTAGTTGCAGGAACAGCTTTGCCCTGAGGAACTAAGAAGTTACGGGCATAACCCGCTTTAACGTTAACTTGATCACCCAGGCTACCCAGGTTCGCTACTTTATCAAGCAGAATAACTTGCATTACCTTATCCTCTCAAAGTCGTGAATGGACTGTGCCTATTACTGATGACGATCAGTATAAGGCAACAAAGACAGGTAGCGTGCACGCTTGATAGCACGAGCGAGCTGACGCTGATATTTTGCACGAGTGCCGGTGATGCGGCTAGGTACAATTTTACCACTTTCAGTGATATAGTTTTTCAGCGTAGCAATGTCTTTATAATCAATCTCTTGTACGCCTTCCGCTGTGAAACGGCAGAACTTGCGACGACGGAAATAACGTGCCATTTGGCTAGTCTCCAGAATCTATCAATTCAATCTGCTCGGCATGAAGAACCAGTTTACTAAGACCATTGCGCCCATGATGGGAGTTAATGAATCCTGAAACGGTTATTCGACTACCGACCGTTATACTGTGAGTATATTCTTGTAACAATTGTCCGCTGGCAATAACGGGCATTCTGCACCATGACTGCCTGCTGAATCCGGCTTCCTGCTGCTGTGAACGATGTTCGAGCACAAACTGACAATGTGGAATACCGGATGGACTGACTTTTCGTATCGGTGTCTTGCACACTGTGCCAGAAAGCACCAAACGATTAGCTGTCACAGAGATTACTCTTCAGAATCCCCAGCTTCATCAACATCATCAACCAGGCCTTCTTCCAGGACCAGGTCACGGCTGCGACGTTCGTCTTTAGCCTTAACCATTGGTGATGGTTCAGTTACTGCGTGCTTAGTACGCATAACCATGCTGCGGATAACGGCATCGTTGAAGCGGAAGTTAGTTTCCAGCTCATCAATCGCTTCTTGTGGAGCTTCAACGTTCAACAGAACGTAGTGAGCTTTGTGCAGTTTGTTGATTGGATAAGCCAGTTGACGGCGGCCCCAGTCTTCCAGACGATGAATCTGACCTTGTGCGTTAGTGATAGTTGCACTGTAACGCTCGATCATGCCCGGAACCTGTTCGCTCTGGTCAGGATGGACCATAAAAACGATTTCGTAATGACGCATTATCATTGCTCCTTACGGATTATTCAGCCTCCTGTCAGGGTCAGCCGTGGCCCATGGAGGCAAGGAACGTGTTAAGTACGGCTGAAAAATCGACGCGTCACTATACCTGCGTAGTAGAAAAAACTCAAGTAATACCCGCCGTCTTTCAAGTTGCCTCTTTGTTGGCTACGCTCACTCACCCCAGTCACCGTTTTTATAAACAGACGATTGTCTATGTTCCTGGTGATGAGTTCCCTTGCTGCCGCGACGCATCTCGAAATCCATAGGGTATATTTTTAAGCGCTTCTCTGACGCATGATTTCAAACAGACAAACGCCCGTTGCAACTGAAACATTCAGAGAAGAAACAGAACCTGCCATCGGAATACTGACCAGCTCATCACAATGATCGCGAGTCAGACGGCGCATGCCTTCACCCTCAGCACCCATGACCAGTGCCATCGGGCCAGTCAATTTGCTTTGATACAGAGAATGAGTGGCTTCTCCCGCTGTACCCACAATCCAGACATTGTGTTCCTGTAATAAACGCAAAGTACGGGCGAGGTTAGTAACGCGGATCAGAGGTACGCTTTCTGCGGCACCACAGGCAACTTTTTTCGCAGTTGCATTCAGCTGTGCCGAACGGTCTCGGGGAACGATAACGGCATGAACTCCTGCGGCATCCGCAGTACGCAGGCAGGCTCCCAAATTATGTGGGTCAGTCACACCATCCAGCACCAGCAGGAAAGGACGCTCACACTGAGCCAGTAAATCAGGCAGGTCATTCTCCTGATATTGCCGTCCGGGTTTAACTCTCGCGATGATCCCCTGATGTACCGCATTTTCTGTCTGTGTATCCAGCCATTGGCGGTTAGCCAGTTGAACAGAAATCCCGATACTTTCCAGTTCCTGCAACAGCGGGGTCAAACGGCGATCTTCGCGCCCTTTCAGAACATAAACTTCCATGAAGCGCTGTGGATCACGCTCCAATAAGGCTTTAACGGCATGAATACCGTAGATAATTTCACTCATGACGGGATGATACCTAAAAAATGGAGGGCGGCGAAAACCGCCCTATTATCTCTATTTTTTGCTAGTTAACTATCAACTGTTTTCCGCGTTTTTTTCGCGCGTTTAGCTTTCAGCTTTGCCGTGATTTTTTTGGTTTTGTCTGAAATTTTCTTCTTTTTGCCTGCTTTTCCTGACTGGCTGTCTGACGTTTTATCTGACTTATTTCCTGAACTGGCTTTTTCCGTTTTTTTCTTCTTACGGAAACCGCTATCTGGCTCAAAATTATCTGATTTTTTATAATCACGACCTTTTTTGGCACCTTTACGCTCAAATGCGCCTTTTTTCGCTTTATCCCGTGCTGTTTTGCCTTTATTACGGGCTTTGCGGGTCGTAGAAAGCAAAGCAAAGTCAATCTTACGTTCATCCATGTGAACCGCTTCTACACGGATTTCTACTTCATCGCCAAGCCGATAAGTCTGCCCGGAAGATTCACCGATGAGACGCTGACCAACATTGTCATGACGGTAATAGTCATTATCCAATGTGGAAACATGTACCAAACCATCAATGAACAGATCATGCAACCTGACAAAGAAACCGAAGCCCGTCACACTGGTAATCAGGCCGGTGAAAACATTACCCACCTGATCCTGCATGAAATCACATTTCAGCCAGTCAGCCACATCTCGTGTCGCTTCATCAGCACGGCGTTCAGTCATTGAGCAGTGATCACCCAATTGCAGCATCTGCGCCATATCGTTGTGCCAGCCACCGGTTGGTGTCCAGTGCTGTTCAGCAGTACCGTTTTCCTGTGCCAGCAGATACTTAATTGCCCGGTGTAAAACTAAATCAGGATAGCGACGGATCGGCGATGTAAAATGTGCATAAGCGCGTAGGGCCAGACCGAAGTGACCGCGATTTTCCGGATCATAAATGGCCTGTTTCATGGAACGCAACAACATCGTTTGCAACAATTCATGGTCGGGACGTTCAGAGACAAGTTTCATCAGTTCAGCGAAATCTTTCGGCTCTGGCGTCATGCCACCCGGCAGTTCCAGTCCCAGTTCATTAAAGACCGAACGCAAATTCAGAATACTTTCTTCTCGTGGTCGATCATGAATACGATACAGAGCAGGTTCACGATGTTTTTCGACAAAACGCGCAGCCGCAATATTTGCCAGAATCATACACTCTTCGATCAACTTATGAGCATCGTTACGCACAACCGGTTCAATGCGCTCAATTCGCCTTTCTGCATTGAAAATAAATTTCGCTTCTTCAGATTCAAACGAAATGGCTCCCCGCTCGTCACGGGATACATCCAACGCCTGATAAAGTTCATGCAGATGTTCGATGTGCTCCACCAGCGGCTTGTAATGTTCTCGCAGTTCCTGATCGCCCTGTAGGATTTTCCCTACTTTGGTATAAGTCAAACGAGCGTGAGAATTCATCACCGCTTCGTAAAATTTGTATGAAGACAACCTTCCCTGAGCGGAAATCGTCATTTCACACACCATGCACAAGCGATCAACCTCTGGATTTAGCGAACATAATCCGTTTGATAACACTTCCGGCAGCATCGGCACAACCTGCGACGGGAAATAAACGGAGTTACCACGGCTACATGCTTCGGCATCCAGAGGCGTTTGTGGGCGAACATAGTAACTAACATCAGCAATGGCAACCCATAAGCGCCAACCGCCACCGCGTTTTCTTTCACAATATACTGCGTCATCGAAATCACGGGCATCTTCACCATCGATAGTGACTAACGGCAGTGCTCGTAAATCAACCCGGCCTTCTTTCGCTGATTCCGGGACATTTTCATCCAGACCAGCTAACTGTTTTTCCACTATCGGTGGCCAGTTATAAGGGATTTCATGGGTTCGAAGGGCAATATCAACCGCCATGCTCGTTCCCATCGTTTCACCGAGTACTTCAACAATTTTACCGATGGCTTTAGTACGACGGGTTGGGCGATTCGTCAGTTCCACAACAACGACATTCCCCATCCTTGCTCCGCAAATTTCTTCTTTCGGGATCAGGATATCGAAACACAAACGGCTGTCATCAGGAACCACAAAACCCATACCGGCATCGATAAAATACCGCCCGACTATCTGGCTGGTCTTTGGCTCCAATACCCGGACGATACGCACTTCAATACGGCCTTTACGATCCGGACGTAAAGGTTGAGCCAAAACAACATCACCGTGGATTGCCATCTTCATCTGTTCTGCTGACAGATAAAAATCCTCTTTGTGACCTTCCACCCGTAAGAATCCATAACCATCACGATGCCCAATGACAGTTCCTTTTAATAGATCCAATCTTTCCGGCAACGCATAACACTGGCGACGAGTGAAAACTAACTGTCCATCACGCTCCATTGCGCGCAAACGGCGACGCAATGCTTCCTGCGCCTCTGCGCTGGTTAACTGAAGTTCTTGTGCTATTTCCTGACGACTTACCGGAGTGGTGTGTTTAGAAAGGATATCCAAGATATATTCCCGACTTGGGATAGGAGATTCGTATTTTGCAGCCTCTCGTTCCTGAAAAGGATCTTTTGACATCGCTATTCCTCTGTTGTCATCAGTAAGCTGTTTATCCCCGCGCTTTATTTCCTGCTTCATTTCGTCAGCAACAATTGATAAAGGGGACGATTGTCTTCAACCATATCGGCCAAAGAATATTGATTTAATTCTTCCAAAAAGTTTTCCACTGCCTGATTCAATACTGATTTTAGACGACAGGCTGGAGTAATATGGCAGCTGTCGCAGTTAACTAATCCAAGTGGCTCCAGTAAACGCACCACATCACCAATTTTAATTTCACTGGCGGATTTTCCCAGACTAATGCCGCCGTTTTTTCCTCTGACAGCATTCACTAATCCCAGGTTACTCAGTTGATTAATGATTTTTACCATATGATTACGTGATACACCGTAAACTTCTGTTACTTCGGTAATATTTGTCATCTGGCCTTCAGGTAAAGAAGCCATATAAATCAGGGCACGCAAGCCGTAATCGGTAAAACTGGTTAACTGCACACTTACCTCTGGGTGGCTGGATATAACGGGGATTATTGGAAACCAAACAAGTAAAGATTATTGGTTTATCATCATTAACTGGTCACATTATGTGGGTATTTTAAAAATTAAGCAAAGCAAGCTGTCACCAGAAAAATGATAGAGGTACGGCTGTCTGCGTCCCTAAAATGCAAAAACCGGGCATAAAGCCCGGTTAGAGATACTTAGTGATTAAAAATAATCAGTTAAGCATCAAATGGATCGCGCAGGATCATCGTTTCAGAGCGATCAGGGCCTGTAGAAATAATATCAACAGGAACACCAGACAGTTCTTCTACACGCTTAATGTAGTTCAGAGCAGCTTGTGGCAACTGGCTGTGCTCTTTCACGCCGAAAGTGCTTTCATCCCAGCCCGGCAGGATTTCATATACCGCTTCCAGACCTTCCCAGTTCTCTGCTGCCAGTGGTGTAGTGTCGATGACAGTACCATCAGCCTGACGATAACCTACACAGATCTTAACTTCTTTCAGGCCATCCAGTACGTCCAGTTTGGTCATACAGAAGCCGGACAGGGAGTTGATTTGAATAGCGCGGCGGATAGCAACGATATCCAGCCAGCCAGTACGACGGCTACGGCCTGTGGTAGCACCGAATTCCTGACCTTTCTGGCGCAGATATTCACCGGTTTCATCAAACAGTTCTGTTGGGAATGGACCTGCACCAACACGGGTAGAGTAAGCTTTGACAATACCCAGTACATAATCAACGTAACGCGGACCCAGACCTGAACCCGTTGCAACACCACCAGCGGTGGTATTAGAGGAGGTTACATAAGGATAAGTACCGTGGTCGATGTCCAGTAATGTACCCTGAGCACCTTCAAACATTACCAGCTCACCTTTCTGAGTTGCTTTGTAAAGCAGGTCAGAAACGTCAACTACCATGCCAGTCAGGATATCCGCAATCGCCAGAATATCATCCAGAGTTTTCTGGAAATCAACGGCAGGTTCGTTGTAATAGTTAACCAGCTGGAAGTTATGATAATCGATGATTTCTTTCAGTTTAGCTGCGAAAGTTTCTTTATCGAACAAATCACCCACACGCAGACCACGGCGAGCCACTTTATCTTCGTATGCAGGACCGATACCACGACCGGTTGTACCGATTGCCTTCGCACCACGCGCTTTTTCACGAGCATTGTCCAATGCAACATGATAAGGCAGGATCAATGGACAAGCTTCAGAAATAAGCAAGCGCTCACGTACAGGAATCCCACGTGATTCAAGCTGGTTCATTTCTTTCATCAAAGCATCTGGTGCTAAAACGACCCCATTAGCGATAATGCTAATGACATTTTCACGCAGGATCCCAGATGGGATTAAGTGGAGAACGGTTTTTTCACCGTTAATGACTAATGTATGGCCCGCATTATGGCCCCCCTGATAACGGACAACATATTTAGCCCGTTCAGTCAGCAAGTCGACGATTTTACCCTTGCCCTCGTCACCCCATTGGGTGCCCAATACGACAACGTTCTTACCCATTTCAAAAGTTCACTCGGTTGCTTAAAAATGGATTCTACCATCTCATTTAGCACCTTTCAGTATTTTTTCTCACTTCTGTTATTTCGTTTCGTCATATTAACGGGCTGATAAGTAAGCATTGGTAATGACGGAATAACTCATAAGAGCTACAAAAGAAGCAATTTGAAAGACCGTGGGTATAAAAAATGACGTAAAAAGCCACTGTAAGTTTTCTTACAGTGGCTCAGAAATGACGTTTATTTCTGCTAATTCAGGCAAATATCAGACCATTTATCTGCAATCAATTTACCTATCAGAAACTATCAGTCATTAGCACGACTATGAGTGCGCTGTTTAGATGGATCTTTCATATAGCGGAAGAAGTCTGTATCAGGGCTGAGAACCATGATATTCCCTTCATTCCTGAAGCTATTCTCGTACGCACGCAGGCTACGGATAAAGGCATAAAAATCAGGATCTTTATTGAAAGCATCGGCAAACAGTTTTGTTGCTTCCGCATCACCTTCACCGCGTAAAATCAGAGCCTCACTATATGCGGCTGCTTTGATTTCAGTCGCCGACTTATCAGCCGCTGCACGAACCTTCTCAGCTTCTTCCAGCCCCTGTGAACGGTGACGACGCGCTACCGCTTCACGTTCTGCACGCATACGCTGGTAGATTGCTCCTGAAACTTCATCCGGCAGGTTGATCTGCTTGATACGGACATCCACAACCTCAATCCCCAGTGCAGCCATACTGTTCGGATTGAAAGCAGGCTGTGCACCTTTGGTTTCTTTCTTCACACGGGCTGCAGCAGAAGCGATTGCATCGTCTGCGGAAGAGTCTTCATCACTCGTTCCCAGGTTCAGAGCATTACGTACATCCGTCGTCAGACGACCACGGGAGTCGGTTACGATACCACGAACATCCAGACGACCGATTTCAGAACGCAGACGGTCACTGAATTTACGTTTTAACAGAACTTCAGCCTGAGAAATTGAACCATTACCGGTAGCCAGATAATAGCTGCTGAAATCTTTAATGCGCCATTTCAGATAAGAGTCAACAATCAAGTCTTTATTTTCACTGGTCAGGAAACGGTCTGCCTTGATATCCATTGTCTGGATACGGGCATCAAGCGTTTTGACAGTTTCAATAAATGGGATCTTAAAATGTGGGCCCGGCTGATAAACCACTGGCTTATTTTCAGCATCACGTACTACTTTACCAAAACGCAGTACGATCCCACGCTGGCCTTCATATACGATAAAGATTGATGAGTAGAGCACAACCAATATGGCGGCAATAACAAAGACGAACGACTTACGCATTATTATGGTCTCCCTTGTCTTGTCGTATCACCACGCAGGTCGCTTGAATCACCATAGCCAGAACTGCCATAACCTGATTGCCCGTGTGCTGGTGTAGAATGTGTCGTGCTGCGATGCTCTGGTGTTACTTTCACTTCTGGTGATTTAGCCTTTGCTGCTTCAGCCTGACTACGAAGAACCTGATCCAGTGGCAATACCAGCATATTATTGCTCTTTTCATTGGCAATCACTTTGCGGGTATTACTCAGAACTCGTTCCATTGTCTCGATATAAAGACGCTCACGGGTAATTTCCGGTGCCGCTTTATATTCAGGCAGGATTTTGGCAAAACTTGCTACTTCACCCCGTGCATTCAATACCGCACTGACCTTATAAGCTTTGGCTTCTTCGATAATACGCTGAGCATTACCCTTGGCAATTGGTAAGACAGAGTTTTTATAGGCTTCTGCTTCACGAATGGTTTTTTGTTCTTCTTCACGGGCTGCGATAACGTCATCAAATGCCGCTTTCACCTCTTCAGGTGGACGCGCAGTCTGGAAGTTAACATCCAGCAGGGTGATCCCCATGTGGTATGGACGAATGGTTTCTTCCAGTACCTTTTGGGTATCATTACGCACAATAGTACGATCCGCTGTCAGGATTTTTTCCATTGTGTATTTGCCGACAACCCCGCGCACAGCACTGTCAGTCGCCTGACGAAGGCTGTTATCTGGATTGGTGACATTGAAAAGGTAGGCTTCAGGATCAGTAACACGATACTGAACGTTCATTTCAGCACGCACTACGTTTTCATCCGATGTCAGCATGACACCCGTTGTTGCCAGTTCGCGAACAGATTCAACGTTAACAGCACGAACGCGGTCGATAAATGTCATCTTCCAGTTCAGACCGGGCTGTACGATATGGCTGAATTTACCCAAACGGGTAACAACACCACGTTCTGTTTCCTTGATTGTATAGAAACCACTGACAACCCAAACAACAACTACAACAGCAATGGCGAGACCAATAAGACGTCCACCAAATTTAGGGTTCTGCCCAGAACCATTTCCACCTTTGTTTCCACCGAGGCCGCCGAGTTTTTGGCTCAGTTTACGGAACAGATCGTCGAGATCAGTTGCCCCACGGTTTCGACCACCTTTATTGTTGCCGCCGGAGTTGCCGCCATTATTCTTGCTGCTTCCCCACGGGTCGCGGTCCTGTCCGTTATTACCGGGCTGATTCCACGCCATGTTTTAGCTCCACTTTTTAGTTTTTCACTGGTTTTTCAGAGGTGACTGCTCTTCCACCCACACGGGTGAGGCTTCCCACTTCACAGGCCGCTGTTACTGATATATCAGACACAACCTCCATGGGCAAAAACGATAAACTTCACCGTTTCATAAGCAACCAATATTTTTGGGTGATACCTTTTGACAGTGCTGATGACAGTGCTGATTTTGTCACTGCAATTCTGGCACAATCATTTCATCACCGCCATTTCATCACGTTACTCCATAACGCTAAGTACCCTGAAATGGCGGCCAAAATAATACCTTGTTTGTCGCCCTGCGCCAATCAATCAGACAACATAGTCTGGTAAATTTGGCTCCTGCTTACACAGACGACGCCAGTCGATCATCGGCATCCTGACTTCTAGCCCCAGCTGACCGCTTTCTTCCATCCATTCACGCTCAATGGCCTGAAGCTGGTAAAAACGGCTACGCAGACGCCCGGCTTCCGGAGGCAAATGCAATTCATAATGTGCAATCTCACCGGAAAGAAGTTCAGTCAGTGCCTGCAATAGCAGGGGTATACCTTCCCCGCTCTGGGCTGAAAGCCAGACTCGCACCGGACGATTTTCTTCATCACGGTCAATCCGGGGTTCAAAATCGTCCAGCATGTCGATTTTATTCATCACCAGCAAAGAAGGGATTTCATGTGCTTCAATCTCTTCCAGAACACTGTCCACTGCAAGAATGTTCTCATCCAGCCGGTTATCAGCCGCATCAACAACATGAAGCAATAACCTTGCCTGCCTTGTTTCCTGCAAAGTGGCCTTAAACGCTGCCACCAAATCATGGGGTAAGTGACGAATGAAACCAACGGTGTCAGCCAGAACAACCGGGCCGACATCATTTACAGCGATCCGACGCAATGTCGGGTCGAGAGTAGCAAAAAGCTGATCAGCAGCATATACCTCAGCCGAGGTTATTCTATTGAATAAACTTGATTTTCCGGCATTGGTGTAACCAACAAGAGAAACGGTGGGAATATCTGCTTTGTTGCGCGCCTGACGCCCCTGTTCACGCTGTCTTTCTACTTTACCAAGACGCCCCAGAATCTGTTTAATTTTATCGCGCAACATACGGCGATCTGATTCCAGCTGGGTTTCCCCGGGGCCACGTAAACCAATTCCGCCTTTCTGGCGTTCAAGATGGGTCCAGCCTCGGACTAAGCGAGTAGATAAATGGCGTAACTGTGCAAGTTCTACCTGCAACTTACCTTCATGAGTTCTCGCCCGCTGGGCAAAAATATCCAGTATTACACCAGTACGATCAACAACACGACATTGGCACAAGCGTTCCAGATTACGTTCCTGAGCAGGAGAAAGTGCGTGATCAAACAGCACCACATCTGCACCACTGTTTTTGACTGCTTCAGCAATTTCTTCTGCCTTGCCTTCCCCGACAAAATATTTCGGATGCGGAGCCTTACGGCTTCCTGTCACAATCTGCACAGGAGAAACACCTGCGGAAGTCACCAATGATTCAAATTCACTGAGATTTTCCGTGTCTTTTTCCTGTGAGAAAAAAACATGCACCAGAACGGCTAGTTCTCCGCCTTCGTAACGATCAAACAATGGTGCAACCCTCAGGCTGAGTATCCCCTTCGTCTTTCAAGCTACCGAGATGCAACTCGAAATCCATTGGGTATAAAATTCCATAGGAAAAACATAGGTAAAGTCTCCCTACCTATGTTTTTATTTATGTCAGGCATTATCACTGATTTATTCAGCGATATCATTTTCCTGTTGTGCTGCCGGACTGTTACCAGCCTGATAATTTCCCACGCTGGATGCCATATTAGCATTGCTACCGTGGTGAGATACCGGACGGGAAGGCACAACAGTAGAGATGGCGTGTTTATAAACCATCTGGCTAACCGTGTTTTTCAGCAAAATGACAAACTGGTCAAAAGACTCAATCTGACCCTGCAATTTGATGCCGTTGACTAAATAAATAGAAACCGGGACCCTTTCACGACGTAATGCGTTCAGGAATGGATCTTGCAAAGATTGCCCCTTAGCCATTCTATATTTTCCTTATTTTGTTGTTTTTAACTAAGAACCCGTTGGTTCGAAAAAGTAACTACTCAAAAATGACGCTTTGTACTGATAATTGTACACAATCAACGAATTTATGTACCAATAACCTGCATGACTGTTTTCAGGGCCTGCTCAGGCTGGTCGCTGTCCAACCAGGCCACATCGTCCCACCCCCTGAGCCAGGTTATCTGACGCTTCGCCAGCTGGCGAGTTGCGCAGATACCACGATAAACCATCTCATCATGAGAAATCTCGCCTGCGAGGTAAGACCACATTTGACGATAGCCAACACAACGAATGGAGGGTAAATCCGTATGCAAATCGCTACGAGCATAAAGCGCTTTAACTTCATCTTCAAACCCTGATTTGATCATCTGTTCAAATCGGGCTGCAATGCGCTGATGCAAAATTTCACGGCTTGCAGGCGCAATAGCGAACTGATGAACACGATAAGGCAATACTTCCCCAGACGTTTCTGTCAATGTAGTTAGAGTGTTACCCGAAATTCGAAAAACTTCCAGTGCACGAGTAAGACGTTGTGGATCATTTGGATGGATTCTTGCTGCTGCAACCGGATCAATCTCCTGCAATTGCTGATGCAATGACTCCCACCCGTGTTCCTCTGCCTCCTGCTCAATGACCGCCCTGACTTCAGGGTCTGCTGAAGGTAGTGGTGATAACCCTTCCAGTAATGCTTTGAAATATAGCATGGTTCCGCCGACCAGGAGCGGAATTCTCCCTGCTGCCGTAATTTCTGCCATTTGTTCCAGCGCATCGCGACGGAAATCAGCAGCAGAATACACGTCGGCAGGATCCAGAATATCAATCAAACGGTGCGGAGCCTGAGCCTGCTCTTCTGCGGACGGTTTCGCAGTACCAATATCCATGCCACGATAAACCAGTGCAGAATCAACGCTAATCAGTTCAACCGGAAGATGCTGACGCAAAGCGATTGATAATGCCGTTTTTCCTGAGGCTGTCGGCCCCATAATAAAAATGGCTGTGGGCAAATGTTGAGTTTTTAAATCACTCATGATTAAAAAGTGCCACCACTGCTTGTAAATCAATTAATTGTAATAAACCCTCTGGCGGAGATCCCACTAATTGAGGGCAAAGACGCTCAACATCAGCTAAAAGCTGAACAGCCTGTGCAATATTCCACGTTTCATGTTCACTGCCCACATGGCGGGCAAGCCAGATTGCCACCTGCTGTACTGAAACTGATCGTGCTGAAACTGATGACTGTTCCATCAGATAACCCAACAACGCCGGAAAAAGTTTTGGCAGGTTTTGTTGGCGCAGAGGCAACGATACCGCATGAATGGTCACTTTTCCATGTGCGACAGTCGATTCAATACCAAAAGTCTTCAATAGCTCACTATTCTGTCGCAAAACATTGACCTCTGTCTCACTGAGAGACAACTTCAGTGGGATAAGAAGTGGCTGTGGTTTAAGCCCCTGCTCCCCCGGCGTTAATTGAGCCTGCCGCAACCAGCGTTCAGCAACAGGCAGTGACAATAATCCAATACCCGAGGCCGATTCAAGCAATGCATAGTGGGGAGCATAGATACTCAATACTTTACCGAAACTATAACTACTATTTTTTCCCTGTACAGGAGTTGAACGAGCAGACATTAATGGTGCTTTTTCTGTGACAGAAGCCGACTTTTCGGAAGTTTTTCTTTCTGCTTCTGACCGTTCAGGAAAAAGGGACTGCTTTTCTTCTGGCGCAAACTGCATCAATTTTTGATACAACTCGCCTTGTTTTTTCTGGTAACTTTCCCCCTGATAAGGCTGTCTGATACCACTATGTCCTGCCTGATGACCTGAAGATGGTGTTTCAGAGGCGGTACTGGGAGAGGATGACGTTTTTTGCGTTGACCCGGCCGAAGCTGTTTGTTTTTGTCGGAGAAAATGGTTTTCCCCCGCAGAAGGCCGGTTTTCGGGTATCCAGTCTGTTGTCTCTTCCTGACAATCTAGCCCCAACTCAGTGCCGTTACTACGCTGTTTCAGCACCGCAGCAACGCCCTGATAAATAAAATCATGTACCAGACGCGCCTGATGAAAACGTACTTCATGTTTAGCTGGGTGCACATTCACATCAACCTGATGTGGGTCTATCTCTAAATACAGGACATAAGCCGGTTGCTGTTCGCCTTGCAGCAAATCCTGATAAGCCTGACGGATAGCATGATTAATCAGCCGATCCCGCATCATGCGCCCATTCACATAGCAATACTGAATATCTGACGCGGTATGAGAACTTTTGGGATCAACAACCCAGCCCTTAATAGACAACATATCGTGCTGCCATGATAGTGCCAGCGCCTGCTGCATAAATGCCGTACCACAAATCGCTGCCAGCCTCCGTTCATGCTGGGATTCTTCTTTAGCCGGACGATACTGACGCACGAGCTTTCCATTGTGATTCAGGTTAATCGCCACATCCAGACGAGCAAGGGCGATTCTGCGCACGATCTCATCAATATGACCGAACTCAGTTTTTTCTGTTCTCAGGAACTTACGTCGGGCAGGGGTGTTATAAAACAGGTCCAAAACCTCAACCGTTGTTCCGACAGGGTGGGCAGCAGGTTTTACCGTCACTTCCATATCACGGCCTTCGGCATAAGCCTGCCATGCTTCTGCCTGTCCCTCAGGCCGGGAAGTCAGGGTCAGCCGTGAAACAGAACTGATACTGGCCAGCGCTTCACCACGAAACCCCATACTGACAATGGCTTCCAAATCATCCAGAGAGGCTATTTTACTGGTCGCATGACGGGCCAGCGCTAATGTGAGATCCTGTCGGCTAATTCCACAGCCATTATCACGTATGCGGATTAATTTTGCGCCACCACGTTCAATATCGATATCAATACGGGTAGTACCGGCATCAAGGCTATTTTCCACCAGCTCTTTCACTACCGATGCCGGGCGTTCAACCACTTCACCAGCAGCAATCTGGTTTGCTAATTGTGGGGGTAATATCCTGATAACCATATTCGACCTTACCTACTTTTTCTTGGTAATTTGCGATTTTTCTTAAATCACCGGGTTTCTTACGTACCGTTTAAAATTATTTTGGTGCTGTCTGCAACGGATTAGCCTGAAAATAGTGACGCAATCCAAGATGAATCGCCTGCGCCAGCTTTTCCTGATACTGATTGGAGCCTAACAGCTCTTCTTCTGATGTGTTACTGATAAATCCTGTCTCCACCAGAATGGAAGGAATATCCGGTGAGCGCAAAACCCCTAAGCTGGCATGTTCCGGCGTGCGCTTATGCAGAGAACCAACCTGAGATAACTGTTGTAGCACCTTAACCGCAACGTCATAACCTACCCGCTGTGAATGCCCGAATTGTAAATCTAGCACTGCCTGACTCAAAAACGGATCTGTACCATTAGCCAGAGCATCTCCCGCGCCCCCCAATAATTCAGACTGTTTCTCATGTTGCTCCAGCCAGTTTCCCAGCTCGCTGTTTGCACGACGATTAGACAATACCCAGACAGAAGCCCCTCTGGCACTGCGATTAGGTGCAGCATCCGCATGAATAGAAACCAGCATATTTGCTTTGTGCTTACGGGCCACCTCAGAACGTCCAGCTACCGAGATAAAATAGTCTCCGTTGCGTGTCAGAACGGGTTTAAACATCGGGTCATTACGTAAAAGTTCTTCCAGCCTGCGCGCCACACTGATGGTTATATTTTTTTCCCGTAATCCTCGCGGCCCGATGGCTCCCGGATCCTGTCCTCCATGCCCGGCATCGATAGCAATCACAATCGGATATTTCCCCTGAGCAGTTTTATTTATCTGCTTTTTCACAACCGGGGCATTATGCGCGGACACAGGTTTTGTTTCCTGAATGACAGAAGTAACTTCAGCCGCCTTATTTGTTAGTGACTGCTTACTCTTATGTGGAGTTGAAACCTCACTAGATGCGGTGTTCTCTTTGAATATTGAAGGGCTGTTTGCAGCCCCCTCGGCCTTCAAAGTGAAAATAATCTGATATTGATTCCCTGATTTCTTTACAACGGAAGTCGCCGTTGCCTTCTGAGCCAGTTCCAGTACAACCCGCTTATGTTGCGCATCAGGCGGCTGGCTCGTTCGGACTATCTTCACCAGATTCTGACCAGATAAACGCATCGGCAATCCTGTAATACCGGCTGACTGACGAATATCCACAACCAGCCTTTCAGGGTTATGAAGAGGAAAAAAGCGATACTCGGGATGCCCGCCAGTGAACCCCAACGTAACAGTGGCTTCAGATGAACTGTTACTCACATGTACATTTGTTAGTGTCGATGCGACCGCCGTTGTCATAACCAATAGGTTCAGAACAATAAACAGCATAAAAAACATCAGACAATGGGATTGCCATTTTTTTATCGTCTTCACGCAGAAGGCATTCATCATGGTCAGGGATTCCTTCATAAGGATTTCAGATTATCCAGTAAACTTTCACCATATTCAGATAACGCCACAAAATGAGCCTGCCGCCCTTCATTGTTATAGGCTAGATGCAACTCAATATCAGCGTTAGGTAAAAACCCTGTTCCTTGTTGCGGCCATTCCACCAGACAAATGGCATCCTGATGAAAATAATCGCGGATCCCCATAAATTCCAGTTCTTCAGGATCTGCCAGACGATACAAATCAAAATGATAAACAGGGCGTGGCTGTAGAGCATAAGGTTCAACCAGTGTATAAGTCGGACTTTTCACATGCCCCTGATGACCCAGCGCCTGTAGAAAACCACGGCTAAACGTTGTTTTTCCGGCACCAAGGTCGCCATATAGATAAATAACATAGCCGCGTTCGCAGACTGCTGCCACTGAATTGCCCAATGCAACAGTGGCATTTTCATTCGGAAGTGATAAAACAAGTTCTTTCATAGAAAATTATCTATTGTTTTATTGAATTAAAGCCTATTGGAATATACCCATCGTTTCCCAGACCATCGTCTGAAACCCATAGGATATATGAAAGACATATTAGTTAGATAGTTTAACCAATAACCATAACATAACTCAGCTATTATCATTTACTATCTTCTACCCGGAAACAAAGCAACTTGAAAGACGACGGGTAAAACCTGTGTTAACCTATCCGCCCTTTACAGCAGCACTTAATATCCAATGGCAATCCCTCTCGACCTGAACCTTCTGGCAGCAAACATCAAACAATGGGGCCTTTCTCTCGGTTTTCAGCAAGTTGGTATCTGTGATACCGATTTATCCACAGAAGAACCGAGACTACAGGAGTGGCTCGATAAGCAATATCAGGGAGAAATGGACTGGATGGCACGCCACGGCATGATGAGAGCACGTCCTCATGAATTGCTACCCGGTACTTTGCGGGTTATCAGCGTGCGCATGAATTACCTGCCGGCCAAAGCCGCTTTTGCCAGCACCCTGAATAATCCTGAGCAGGGGTATGTTAGTCGTTATGCACTGGGCAGAGATTATCATAAACTGCTACGCCAGCGGCTTAAAAAGCTGGGTGAGCAAATTCAGGAATATTGCTCCGCCCATGAATATCAGGGAATACTGAATTTCCGGCCTTTCGTTGATTCCGCTCCGATTATGGAACGCCCGCTTGCCGCTAAAGCCGGAATTGGCTGGGTTGGTAAACACTCACTTATATTAAACAGAGAGTCAGGCTCTTGGTTCTTTCTCGGCGAATTACTGGTTAACCTTCCCCTCCCTGTTGACTCCCCCCAGGAAGAGCAATGCGGGCGTTGTGTTGCCTGCATGACCACGTGTCCGACAGGCGCCATTGTTGAGCCTTATACCATTGATGCCCGTCGTTGCATTTCATATCTGACAATTGAACTTGATGGTGTGATCCCGGAAGAGTTTCGCCCATTAATGGGCAACCGGATTTATGGTTGTGACGACTGTCAGCTTATCTGCCCTTGGAATCGTTTTTCACAATTAACAGACGAAGCCGATTTTAGCCCTCGCGCAGCACTACATACTCCTGAACTACTCGATTTGTTCAATTGGAGCGAAGAAAAGTTTCTGCGTATAACAGAAGGTTCAGCAATACGTCGTATTGGCTATTTACGCTGGCTGCGTAATATTTCAGTTGCATTGGGTAATGCCCCATACCGTGATGAAATCGTACTGGTTTTAGAAAAAAGAATTGGGCTAAGTGAGGTGTTAGATGAACATATCCACTGGGCTATTGACCAACAACTATCCCGCCGAAGTATTGATGCAATTAACGTTCAAACATCACAACAAAAACGGTTAATACGGGCAATTACCAAAGGGTTGCCCCGAGATGCTTAATATACAATCAGCCTGATTTTTGCTTAAAAAAAGCTTCTGTTTCCTTGTGAATAAAATAAAAATGCTTTTCTACTAAAAGTGCAAAGGAAAGATAAATATCAATTAAGATACTTTAAATAAAAGTCAATTATTCAAACTTATCAATTAGTTAATTGATATATCTTATTTAAGATAATAAATTAAAAAAGTTAGACGCGATCATATCGCCTGTGGATAACTCTGTGTAACAAGCAAATCAATACTGGGCAACTCAAAATGGTTGTTATGTTAAATTCTGTGGATAAAAAATAGAAATTGCACTTCACTGGAAAGCATCAGGGATCAGCAGTAAAAATGGAAACTCTTCATCCATTCTAGACACTAGTGGAGAAATTTTCCTCTGCCTATCCAAAAATGAGGCGGCATTATGGACCTGTTAAAGCAGGATGGCAAGCGCTTTCAGCAAATTATTTTTGATGGGAATAAGATAGCAAATAGTTGCAACTATTGCCCCACAGCGTAGTCACAACGGGGCAAGTATGGCAATAAAACGTGAGTTAAAGGGCTTTTATCTTTTCCACTAATTCTCTTGATAATCCCCAGTCATATTGATTATAAAGCCGTCCCAGTGTCTGATGAGGCGCTCCGGCGTAAAACAGTTCATATTGGTGATGTCTTGAGGCAAATTCAGAGCCAATAGCATCCCAGACCAGTTTCATGAACTTGACCTTCTCAGCAGGGGAAACGATAGATGAATATTGTGTTTTCTCAATAATACTCAAAATTTCAGAATTTTCTAAATCAGACTGACTTGATGGCACCATCAAAATTCCGCCGCCCGCCAACTTTCTGATCGTCTCCAGTACACTTGGATATGTGGACTGCCCGATGACTCGATATGTATAAAGCAACGTTTTGTCAGGTAGATAAAATCCATTATCAATTCTTGGACAATGGAGCACACTTTTAAATAATCCTTCAATATTCATGGCATAAGAAGCAAGCTGTGCCAGTGATTCTTTTACGGGTGGATATTCGCTGACACCATTATTTTCAGCCATTTCCTGCGCCATACCAGCCAGAAAATGTAATTTTACCGCGTAACGGGCAATACTCTGAATATCCATCAGGAGTTCCGTTGCGGTTGAATCCACCTGCTTAAAACACATCTCGATATCTTCGCAGACGAATACCCTTTCCCAGGGAACCAAAACATCATCGAAATAGATGGTGGAATCGTTCTCATCAAAACGGGATGATAGCGGATAATCAGCGGGGTTAGCTCCCAGTTCATAAGAGCGTCTGGATATAATTTTTATGCCCTTGGTATTGATCGGCATAGCAAAAGAGAGCGCATAGCGTTCATCAACGCCTTTTTTCATCGGCTTATGCGAACCAACTAATATTTCATCTGCTAATGCTGCGCCGGTAGCAACCATTTTTGCTCCCCGAACCACAATACCTTTAGCATTTTTTTCCACAACCCCAAGGGTATGATAAATATTCTTTTCATGCGCACCCGGTGTTTTTGAGCGATCGCCCTGTGGGTTAATCAGCGCATAGGCCAGATAAAGATCATTCTCACTCACATAGGCAAAATAATTCCGTAAAGCATCAGCGCGTTCCTGAGAATAAGATTCGAATAACTCAATATGCGTGACCATTCCGGTAAGCACAGCTGCTGCATTATCCGGGCTTCTGCCAAGCCAGCCGACAGTCTGCTTCGCCCACTCATATGCAGCCTGACCACGTGCAATCAGCTTCTCAGGGGTGGAAGGTAACTGCCAGTACAGACTCATCTGCTCGTCAGTTTCTGTCCTGAAAGTCATTGTATCTGCATGTTGGATTTTATAATCATACAGGCTTGCTACAGATCTAATCGCATTCCTGAATGCAGGATGATCCACATGATCTGTAACTTTTTCTCCATTAATAAAAATGGTGCGCCCATCACGCAAATTTTCTATATATTGCTTTCCGGTTCTTATCATACTTTCCATGCTCCTATCGATAATGATAATTTTAAAGGTCAAGCAGAGAAATCTTTTCAGTCAGCACTGGATATCTAATATAAAAAGAAAACTGTCCACAATTGGAAATTGTATAATTACAATATCCCTCATTAAAATACGCCAGAGAACAACGACCTATAAACTACACTAATACAGACTGTGATTACTTTTCCTGGAAAAAATACACATTAAAAGAAATAGAATATAATTATTCGAATTAACCAGAAAAGCCATATCAAATTACATCACCTTCGTGATAAGTAATATACTGGGAGGATTTTCATGCAAAAAACAACCATATTAACTTAATGTTAAATAACTCTCCTTTCATTTTTTAATGTTATAAAACAAATAATAGAAGCCAATATTGTCATTCCCATTAATATATATATCAATGTATTGAAAGCGTCATTATAAATAGTCAGAATCTCCTGATCAGAAAAATGAATAATCAGACTTCTGGCATTGTCAAAATTACCTGTTGTCAAATTACTTGCCGCCGTAGAAATCACTTTGGTGGGCTGTTGTGAAACTTGCTGTAAACTTATTTGTAGTAAAAAATTCAGCATTGCTAATGCTCCCGCAACGCATATGGCCTCACCACAAGCTCGCATAGTTGTGAAAATCCCTGTTGCCATTCCTGCCCGTTCTATAGGCACTACCCTAATAGCAAGATCATCCATCAATCCCCACGGAAAACCTGCACCAACACCTATCAACATCAATGGCAATATTAACTCTGTCGGTTGTGTACCAACAGGTATTTTTGCTAACCATGCTAATCCTGCTACTGCACATAACAAACCCAAACATGAAAGTACCGGCGATGAAAACCAGCGCGTTAACAAAGCCGAGAAAAAAGGAACAATAAGCATGGGTGCTGACAATGCAAGCATTATTTCGCCAGCTTCAATTGCACTGTAGCCCTCAATACCAATTAATCGAATTGGAAACAAAATCAGCAAAACAATAAAACAAATCGCAGTTGCCAGTGGCAAAAGCTGTACCCCAACAAACTTTTTAAAACGGAAAAGAGACAAATCCAGCATTGGGCGAGTATGCGTTAATTCGCAAATAATAAAAATACACAACATCATGACGGAAGCAGCAAATAGTAAAATAACAGAAACGCTTCCAAGACCACTTTGTGGAATTTGCATAATACCAAATGTTAATAACACTAAAAATGCAGTGAAACTAATTACCCCTTTAATATCGAGTTTTGCTGCATTAGGATCCCGTGACTCACGCATTTGGATACAACCAATTACCAATGCAATTCCTCCAAACCAAGCCCCCAGTAAAAATACAGATCTCCAACCAAATATCTCTATCAAAGCACCTGATATCACCGGCCCAAATGCTAAACCCACACCAAAAGCAGTCCCTAACAAACCAAAAGCCTTTGTTCTTGCTCTTCCATCAAATTCCTGTGCTAAAGCGGCATTCCCCCCCGCCATAGTCAGTGCTGCGAAAAAACCTTGTATTCCACGTAATAAATCAAGATAAACAACACTATTGGCAACAGTAACAAGAAGAGAGAATAGTGTGAAACCCGTTATACCGCTCACAAACATTTTCTTGCGTCCATATTGATCAGCTAACGCTCCTGCTGCCATTACAGCACTACCAAAACTTAATGCGAATGCATTAATAACCCAAGATAATGCAATTGCACTCCCTCTCAACTCAGATTGAATCGCAGGTAAAGCTACAGCTGGTCCCGTATATTCAAGAGGTAAAATCAGCCCGGCAATACAAACAGCAGCCAATACCCAATACCGACGCCATGACTTTTTCGCCATTTGCGATCTATGCCTCCACAAAAGTTTTTAATAGCTTTATTTTACTTCTATACCATCATAATAATATTGCTATATGTTCAAATGAAAATTGTGGAAATAGCATGAATCATGATCTGGCACTCTGGCATCTTTTTTTTCGAATTGTCGAAAAAGGAAGCCTGATAAAAGCAGCAAAAGACTTACGATTAGATCCCTCTGTTGCTAGCCGACGTTTAGCTGCTCTTGAACAACAGCTAAAGGTTCAATTAATTAATCGTTCAACCAGAAAATTAAGCCTGACAGAAGCAGGTGAGTTAGCTTATTTCCGGATGTTACCTTTGCTTAATGAAATAGATAATACATTGAGTGATATCAGCGGTAATGCATTATCTGGAATAATTAAGATTACTGCTCCGGTGAGTTTGGGAGAACACTACGTCACACAATGGTTAACCGTATTTCAACATAAAAACCCAGACATTATATTTGACATAGTACTTTCAGATAGTTGCCTGGACCTCCGGCAGGAGGGGATTGATCTCGCGATCCGAATTGGCGAATTACCTGACTCAACCCTAATCGCTAAAAAATTGGGAAATATTTCTGGAGTATTATGCGCCAGCCCTAAATATCTGGAAAAGTATGGAACACCAATGTATCCACAGGATTTAACGAAACATAAGTCGATTATTTACTCACTACATCAAAATATCCATCCAACCAATCTTCAATTATCCCGCAATGAATTAATCGAACGAGTAGAGTTATTCGGTAGTTTTTACCTTAACAATGTAGGAGCAATTTATCAGGCTGTATGTGATGGAGCCGGTATCCATGCAGGACCAAAGTGGTTATTCAATAGTGCTATCAAAGATGGAATATTAATCCAATTATTACCTGACTGGACTCTCCCTTCACTACCGGTTCATCTTTTAAGAGTACAAAATAGCTATGTTCTCAACCGGATATTAATATTAAGTGACTGGATAACGGAATGCTGGAAGCAGGTCGATAATATATAATAATATTCGATAGACACCCTATACTAATAGACTGTTACTTTTAAAAGAACGTATTAATTTTCATTCCTTTTTATTATATATTCACCATAGAATAATTAAATATAAACTTATATAAAAATAACATATCAATCAACTCTAAATGAGGTTGTTACCTATGATTATTAATGATAAGTCAAATGTATCTCAGGTTGTTAATACAATTGATGATTTATCACTCATACACGAATGTTATCATTGCATACTGGGAATGAAAAGAAACGAAAAACTCACAAATATAAATTGGTTTCACTCAAGTGATATCCCTCTTTCAATATTACAAATACATATAGTTGACTTACTTCTCTCAATGGAGAAAAGTAAGTATAAAAAGGCTAAATCACTCATCGAAATACTAGAAAAAATAAGCGAAAAAGAATCGGATAAACGCGCTGATTTAATAAACTCCGGGATAATTTCTTTAATTAATGAAAATTATTATCAGGCCAGAAATTATTTCTATAAATGCTTACTAAAAAACCCTAAAGATATATTCAGTTTTTATACATGTCATATGATTGAGTTCAACAATGGTATGACCGGAACCATGCTTGAAACGCTCAGTCTTGTTAACAAGCACTGGGAGATTAGCGATGAGTTTTATAGCTATTTCAAAGGTATTAAAGCCTTTATCCTGAATGAAAACGGGTATCATGATGAGTCTTATGACAGTGCAGCCAGTTCACTGAAAATAAATAGTTTCGATATTTATGCTATTCATGCTATCTGCCACTATTTTTATGATAAGAAATTATTTCATGAGGGAAAGGAGTGGATGGATGAAATGAAGGACATTTGGCATAACAACTATGGCATGAGAATCCACCTGTTCTGGCATTACGCAATGTTTCTCATGGAAATTAACGAAATTGATCAGGCATTAGATATATACCATCAGATTCGTCATAAAAATGACAAGTATGGACTTGAAGATTTAGACGCCACTTCTTTATTATTTAAAATGAAATTCACGCACGGAAGGGACGATCAATATATACAAAAACATGCAGATTTACTTTTTGAGTCATGGAATAATAAAGATGAACTTGGTTTTTATTTCTTCAATGATTTCCATGCAGCGTTAGTCTTTGGCATTAATAAGCGATTCGATATGATAGATTTCTTGATTGAAAAAACAGAGAAAAGTAACCCGATAGGCTACTATAATACAAAAATAAATATCCTTGAATCGATAAAAAATTATAGTCAGGAAAATTATAAAAATGTAGTCTTACTTCTGCAAGAACCTATGAACTATCAATTCATGGGAGGGAGCCGAATTCAACGAATTATTATCAATGAGATATTTAATGATGCGAAATTAAAGCTGGGAATAAAAAATAAACTTCGAAATATCTTATTGCCTTCTGAAATATAATTATATTTCTTTATGTGATTACGGCATTTACTAAACAAACCTTGGCCATATAGTTAATTATATGGCTAAGTTAATTTATCTGACCAGTCAAATAATATTAAACGTTAAAAAGATAGATTACTTATCATTAAATTACATTAACGCCTAATAATCCTCATCAGAGATAGTCTTTCCTCTTTGTTTTTTATGATGATATTGCTATGCTGAGTTGACTAACGTCAATAATATAATGTAATTGATATAAAATCAGACAAGAACATAGTTCATTATTATCATTTCTTAACGAAAATATTAAGTGAGAAAACATCACAAGGCGATAATAAGTATGACAACAAAACCAGATGATTACTCAAGCTACATTAAGTTAACTATTGTTTCCATTATATGGGGCGGAACGTTCATAGCAGGAAGGTTTATCTCCTCTGATACCAGTTCGTTATTATCAGCTACAGTTAGGTTTATCTTTGCAGCATTTGTGCTAATGATGATTATCGCTTTTTCTAAAAAAGGATTTATCAAAATCAATAAGTCACAAATGGCAAATATTGTCATGCTGGGTTTCTTTGGTATTTATGTCTATAACCTTTGTTTTTTTTATGGCCTGAAATATATCGATGCATCCAGAGCTTCTCTGATTGTCGCAATAAATCCCGCAGTGATAGCAACAGTCTCGTATTTTTTGTTTAAGGAAAAAATGTCCACCATAAAAACTATCGGGATTTCATTCTGTTTGTTTGGTGCCGGGATCGTTATTGTCGGAAACAATTTATCATCATTATTGAGTAATAAAGGTAATATAATTGGTGACATCTCTATTTTAGGATGTGTCATCAGCTGGGTGATTTATAGTGTTTTCGGCAGGAAAACAATCAATGAAATTGGTGCATTATATACTGTCGCTTACTCCGTCATTGCGGGTGCAATAATGTTAACAATAACAGCGTTCGTGACGGGTGATATTAACTCTACTGCATTAGTTTCTTTATCCATGAGCGATTTGATAAGCCTGACATATTTAGGCGTCATCGGATCAGCTATTGCGTATGTTTTATACTATGATGGCATTGGTAAGATTGGCGCCACAAGAGCAGGTGTTTTTATTGCATTAAATCCACTGACAGCGATATTGGGCGGAGTACTCTTTTTACAGGAAACGTTTACTGTATCTATATGTATTGGTGGCATTTTCATTATTGCAGGAATTTTTATGACTAATAAAAAGATAACAAAATAATATACGGCTAAAAAACCATATTGGGATATATACCAACGAATTTCGATACAACCAGCAAAGAAGCGGTTCAGAAGACAGTAGATAGCAAAATTTAAGATAATATATGAATCAGATTATTACCATCTTATGGCCATTATTTGCACTGATACTATTAGGCTTTATTCTAAAGCGTGATACCTCGTTTAATCCTTTATTCTGGCAAGGAGCAGAGAAACTTAATTATTTTCTGCTTTTTCCTGCTTTATTAATCAATAGCCTGGCAACTGCGTCTTTAGATAATCCTCAGTTACCACAGCTATTTTGGGCCATTCTCGCTGTAATTAGCACCGGTTTAATGGCATTAATAGTCATTAAGCTTTTACTCAAATGGCCAGCGCAACGTTTTGGTGTTTATGTACAGGGGTTATTGCGTTTCAATACTTATCTCGGATTAGCCATCACGGTAGATATTTTCGGCTCTCATGGGATCGCTGTAGCGTCGCTGATCCTCGCTATCTTGGTTCCTCTTTGCAATGCAATTTCTGTGTTTGCACTAACACCAGATATCAAGACGTTATCAGTTAAGCAGTTTGTCATGATAATTACTAAAAACCCTCTGATATTAGCCTGTTTCATTGGGATAACCCTCAATCTGACTAATATTGGCTTGCCTTACGGCTCAGGGCAATTTTTAAAAATTCTGGCAGGGGCGAGTCTTCCTCTGGGGTTAATTTGCATCGGCGCATCGTTGCAGCCATCAATGCTAAGAACAGAGAAAAAACCAATTATCATTAACAGCCTGTCCAGATTATTACTGATGCCTTTGGTGGCCGGCATTATTGGCTGTTTATTTCAGCTCAATGTGTTGGAAATCAACTTACTGATTCTCTTTTTCGCCATACCCACTGCACCGACAGCTTATATTTTAACCCGCCAGTTAAATGGAGACAGTCAGTTAATGTCAGCGATTATCACGTTGCAAACAATGCTTGCAGTAATTACATTACCTATTGTATTAGGTTTGAGATTCGACTAATTGATCGATTGACTAGTTTACAGAATGGAAATTTGATTTGGAGCGGGAAACGAGACTCGAACTCGCGACCCCAACCTTGGCAAGGTTGTGCTCTACCAACTGAGCTATTCCCGCATTATTGATGGTGAACCAGAAATGCTTTAATTTGAGTCTGAAATTACGGTAAACACCCGTAACTATCAACTTCCTGCATCTCAGGAACGCGCGCTATTATGAACGCCTCAGATAAAGATGGCAAGCCATTTACCCAGACATCAACACTAACCGCTCAAAAGACATTCAAATCTGTATATACCGCATACTTTGCATATGTTTATAGAACGCTGCCATTGCAATATGGTACATTACGTTATCTAAAAATTAACATAATATATACAATTAACCTCTAATAAGATTTGTACTTGTCGGAATAATTTGCTGGAAATAGATTAGATCCATTTTTAGTCGTATCTCAAACGGTAATGCTCTTAAGTAAAGGCCGAATTATATGACTCTATACTCTCCACCTAAATTTGTTACTGGCAATGACGCGCTTGTCGATCTTCTTCTCGCTCAGGCGGAACTGGATAAAAGCCATAATCTCAATACAGCAGGATTTGTTTCAGGGTATCGAGGTTCACCATTAGCCCGCTTGGATCAGGCATTATGGCAAAGTGGGAAAAAACTGGCTCAGGCTAATATACGTTTTCACCCTGCAATCAATGAAGATCTTGCAGCGACTGCGATTTATGGTACTCAAAAAGTTGAATCTGACCCCGACCGCAATGTTACCGGTGTTTTTAGTATGTGGTACGGCAAAGGGCCGGGGGTTGATCGCGCCGGAGATACGCTCAAGCATGGCAATGCCTATGGTACTTCACCCAATGGTGGAGTACTGGTTATTTTGGGCGATGATCACGGATGCGTATCTTCTTCTATGTCACACCAATCTGATCTCTCGCTGATATCATGGGGTATGCCGGTCTTACATCCCGCTTCGGTGTCTGACTACCATGATGTGGGGTTATGGGGCTGGGCAGCCTCCCGTGTCAGCGGAACATGGGTTGGGTTCAAAGCAATCAGTGAAGTCGTGGAAAGCAGTGCTATCAGGGGAGAGAAAACTCTTCCTGAGTATAAGATACCGGAAATAGATCCCGGGCCGAACGGGTTACACTGGCGCTGGCCGGACCTTCCCAGCCCTTTGATAGAACAACGGCTGGTCTATAAACTGAAAGCTGTTCAGGACTTCGCCAGACTCAATCCGATAGACCAGCTCATCGCACCATGCCAACATCCGCGAGCCTTATTAGTTACCGTTGGTAAAGCTCATCAGGATGTTCTGGAAGCGCTGCGCATCGGAGGCCTGTCACCTGCTGAGCTGGCAAAAAACGGCGTTGCGCTTCTCCATATTCGACTGGTTTATCCTTTATCACCACTTCTCAGCGAGATGGCATCACAGGTTTCTGATATTTTTGTCATTGAAGAAAAAAACGCTGTTGTTGAACTGCATCTCGCGCAGCATCTCATTAATTTGCCACGACAAATTAATCTGATTGGGAAACACGATCATCTCGGCAACAAGCTAGTCTCTACAGATATGGAGTTACGCCCTTCCCTGCTTGCTCCTCTTCTGGCAGATTGGCTAAAAAAATTCGACTTATTTCTTTCTGTCCCTTTGGAATGGACTGTCCAGACGACATTACACGATATCACGCTTCCCAAACGGACACCTTATTTCTGCGCTGGCTGCCCCCACAGCACTTCAACCCGTCTGCCTGAAGGTAGTCAGGCACAAATCGGTATCGGATGCCATGTAATGGCAGCATGGATGGATCGTAGTACGGGTTATGGCCTGACCGCGATGGGGTCAGAAGGAGTTGACTGGATAGGCCATTCCGCTTTTATCAATCGCTCCCATGTATTTCAGAATCTGGGAGACGGAACTTACTTCCATTCAGGGCATTTAGCCATTCGTCAGTCCATCGCTGCTGACAGCAACATCACCTATAAACTGTTATTTAATGACGCCGTTGCAATGACAGGCGGACAGGCACTTGATGGCAATATAACGATCCAGCAAATTGCCTCTTTAATACTGGCTGAAGGGGCGAAAGAAGTTGTAGTCGTCACCGATGACCCGGATAAATATAAAGGCCAGAATAGCCTCCCTGCCGAAGTCAAAATTTATCAGTCGGATTATCTCGAAGATGTACAGAAACGTCTGCGAGATATCAAAGGCGTGACGGTCATCATCTATGAGCAGGTCTGTGCAACAGAGTTACGTCGTAAAAGAAAAAGAGGATTAATCCCACAGGCAAAAAGGCGGGCGGTGATTAATGAAGCCGTTTGTGAAGGTTGCGGTGATTGCCAAATTCAATCCAATTGTCTTGCTGTTGTTCCGATTGAAACACCGCTGGGCACTAAACGTGCGATAGATCACCATGTCTGTAATTCAGATCTATCCTGCCTGAAAGGCTTCTGCCCCAGTTTTATTACTATCGAAAACGCCAATCCAGTTCAGGATCCCGGTACAATAATGTCGCAGGAAGAAATTGATAACTTGCTGATTAAACTACCTGAACCAACGATAAAAATGGCAGAAGCTCCCTTTGAAATTTTATTAGCGGGGGTCGGAGGAAACGGCATCATTACTACTGGTCATATGCTTGGTCTTGCTGCCGAAATAGAAAAATATGCTGTTAATCTGCTTGATTTTACAGGCTTCGCTCAAAAAGGGGGTGAAGCAATGACCCATATTCGATTGAGTCAGAATGCCGAACAATTGCATCAGGTCAGAATTGATCGAGGACGTGCAGATCTTGCTATTGCGGCTGATTTAGTCACTGTCACAGGGCAAAACTCACTGGAAGTAATGTCAAAATCAAAAACCAGTTGTGTACTGAATACCCATGAGACGCAAATCGGTGCCATGCTGAGAAATCCGACACTCAATTTAGATCAAAGCAGAATACAGGATACTCTCCGCCAGCACTGCCGGACATTACAATCCATTGATGCCGAGCAGATTGCTGCCGAATTGGTTGGAGACAGAAATCAAACTAACATTGTTTTAATCGGCTATGCTTGGCAGCTTGGTAAAATCCCAATCAGTCTACGCTCTATCGAGCAGGCCATCCAGAAAAGTGGCATAAAAAATCATGTCATAGAGAATGCGCGACGCGCTTTACATATCGGTAGAATTGCGGCCGTACAACCAGATATCCTGAATAATTCTCTACATGTTGAACCGAAACAAACCATCAAGACACTGGATGACCTGATTTTACACCGATACCAGCTTCTGGTTGAGTATCAGAATGAAAGATATGCACTGCGTTATCTCAGCCGTATTGCTCAAGTCCAACAAGTTACACAGCAAATTAATGCCGAAGAACTAACGAAATCTATCGCAGAAAACTTATTCAAACTGATGGCCTATAAAGACGAGTATGAAGTTGCCCGCCTTTACGTCAAAACCGGGTTCTTGGATAAGCTCCGTTCACAGTTTGATAAGACGGATAAGATTCGCTTTCACCTCAGTGCACCGTTTTTTAATCGTAAAGATCCCAGAACCGGTGAAAGAGGAAAACGGGAGTATGGCTCCTGGATAATTCCTGTTTTTCGTTTTCTCGCTGCCTGTAAGCCATTGCGCGGTACTATTTTTGATATCTTTGGTTATCAGGAAGAGCGGAAACAAGAGAGGGATTTACTCTCCGAATATGAACAATTAATTGATTTACTCATAGAAAAATTAAATAGTCATAACATGGAGATTTGTCAGAAGCTCGCTGTTTTACCCGATCAAATCCGTGGTTTTGGGCATGTGAAGCAAAAAACGATAAAAAACATGCAGGAACGCAGAGAAATACTGCTAAAAGAACTTACTGAAAGCACTTATTGAAATACATATTCAAAACAGATGGATATCACTGGCTACGGTGATATCCATCTATTTTATTATTTTCAGGGAATGGATTATATCAAGTCCCGAATTTATTAATATAATTCTCACAATCTTGCCCTGAAACATCTTCTAACAAATTATTGCTATAATGTACGCCATTAAAACTCTTACCTTTTGATGTTTTTATACTTTTTTTAGCTGGTTTATGACTAATATTTTCATCTTTTTGCTGGTCTAACAAAGAATTCAGTTTGTTAGTTAATTCCTCATTTTCCTTTTTCAGCTTGACATATATACTCCCGGCTTCTCGCATGCTTTTCTTAAACCGACCACATACTTTAATGTATTTTTTATAAACTTCCTCTGCTTCTTCCTTGTATTTCCCATATGAATCATTAAATTTTTTTCTTAATTTAATCTCATGAAAACTACGTTCTAGCTTTTGATATGCTTTAAACACTCCAAGTTTATTAGAAAAAGCAGAAAATTTAATGACAACGGGTCTATTTTTATCAATTAAATTAATGTATATTTTTTTTCCAAGTAACAAAACATCATCTATTTCATTGAAATAACCTGAGAAGATAATTTTATTACTTTTATTTTCTTCTATGATTAAATTATCTTCAGTGAGATTAGTCTTTAATTTAAAAATATAATTATCGAATTCATAACTGTCACTTTTATTAATTTCATTCATAATTATTCCTCATTTATTTCCTGATGCCAATCAAATCTATTTTCTAAAAATCGATATAAATTAGATAGGTAATCACTTTGCTTTAAATTAGAAAGTTTAACTATATGAATGATACTTTTAGATATAACTGGTTGTAATGTATCTAATAGTATCGAAAGGGGCAGCATATATCTGAAAAATATTTATATCCGTTGCGCTATTTGACCACCCGTTACCAAATAAATCAATCAAAAGCTGTTTGTCAAATATTCAGTAATAGATTGGGTAATCACAAGAGCTAAAATCGGTAGGTAATCAGGATTTTGTGGAGTAAAACAAATACTCTACAGTTCACAAGAGTGGATTTGCGTAATAAAAACAAAAAAAGCGCCGAAAGGCGCTTTTTTCTATGACTTGCAGATTATTAAAATCTGCCGTCCTGAATTTGGAGCGGGAAACGAGACTCGAACTCGCGACCCCAACCTTGGCAAGGTTGTGCTCTACCAACTGAGCTATTCCCGCATAGCTGATCCGCTATTTTAAAAATAAAGACACTCAACCCATTGATTAGGTTAATGTTTTGTCTTTAACGGCATCAAGATGGGCGCCATTATGAACTTCTTTAGTAAAGATGGCAAGTATTTTACAAGCCATAAAACATCAAGTGCTCAAAATACATGCTATCAGACGCTAGTAAACACCACTAATGCCTTAATCAGCACTCAACACCTGCGCATTTTCTCTTTAATCAAAAGCAAAAAGACATGAATTGTGTAGCCTCTTGACTAAAATTTGACATCACATTAATCTAATATTCAATTATTAAATTGAATGATTTTTGTTTATATCCCACACTGCTCTTTATCAAACACAAACTTTCATACCGAACAAACAAAGTACAGCTATATTGAGGAAATCCACCGTGAATAACATGGCATCAGAGAAAATAAATACAAAAGCCTCACCAGAAATATCAGATAAAAAACATCGTGATATACCTCTCTCCATCTATTTGCTCGGATTGACGATATTCATCCTGAATACTTCCGCGTTTATGGTTGTGGGCATGATGCCATCGTTAATGGATGCGTTTGCCGTTACAGTCACAGATATCGGCTACCTGCTTTCACTCTACGGAGTAGGAATGCTTATCGGCGGACCGATATTGACAACAGTATTTGGTGTACTTCGAATTCCCAACAAGCAAGCGCTGCTTTGGATATTAACGCTCTATAGTATCGGAGGGGTCATAGCTGCAATTGCCGGAAGTTATTATGTTATGGCTATCGCCCGTGTTATTACCGGTTTTGCAGGATCTGCCTGCATCGGCATCGCTTTGGCAATCTGTGGTGAAGTTGTTAAAACAGAAATAAGAGGAAGAGCCTCATCGATTGTATTCACAGGCATGATGCTGGCAAATGTTCTGGGTGTCCCCGCAGCAATCATGATCGATCAGTATTTCGGCTGGCGTTTCAGTTTTTGGCTAATCGTTATCTTCACCATTATTTGTACCTTGATTTTATGGGCAATGGTGCCACTTTCACGCAATGCTGCCAATATCCGTATCAGCGAGCAACTTGCCTCATTCAGAAATGGGAAACTCTGGGCAGCTTATGCATCAAGCGCTCTGATTATTGGCGCATCTTACGCTGCTTTCAGTTATATCTCTGTTATCCTGACTGAAATCACAGGATTATTACCCGCTATCATTCCTATTGTTCTTGGCTTTTACGGCGTTGCGAATGTCATCGGTACTTCGATCACAGGTCGTTTTGCTGATCGACACACCTTTGCGGTACTGACAATCGGGATAAGTATACTGACAATATCGCTGCTGATATTCGCGCTTTTCCCGGAAAACCGCTATATCAGTGTGATCGCTTTTCTAATTATTGGCATTGTAGGTGTCTCTATGAGCCCGGCACTGATTACACGGGTTATGCGCGTGGCAAATGCAGGCCCTTTGGTTAACAGCGTCCATGTCTCTTTCATTAATAGTGGTTCTGCCTTTATCTCATGGGCCGGGGGATTAAGCATTGCTGCCGGATATGGATTAATATCACCACTTTGGATTGGCTTAACTCTGGCTATTGTTGCTTTACTTTCGCTTACGCCGCGTAGTGTCAGAACTGCAATGACATTGCCCTGAACAAAAAATTTATTTAAAAGCAGTGTGTATCAGGAGTATTGTCAGAATTCGGAGAATGGTAAGAAATTTAGGGTTGACTCTGATAAAAAAGATTTGGAGCGGGAAACGAGACTCGAACTCGCGACCCCAACCTTGGCAAGGTTGTGCTCTACCAACTGAGCTATTCCCGCTTAATTTTGGTGTGCTGTACTTTCGAAATTATTCATCGGTACGGGGAGCGCATTATACAAATAATTCACCTTCTGGCAAGTACCAAGACGAAAAAAAAACGAATTTTTCCCTTAATTGATTATTAAACCAACAAATCATACGTAATTTGTGATCACAGCTATAGATGAAAAGCACTCAGATCTATTTTAAATTGCTAGCGATAAACGTTGATTAAGTGGGGTTTCAGACCCACTTAATCAACTCATGTCAGCAAAATACCGCCATTTATTTCTGAATAAAATGCTCGCGGTAGTAAACCAGTTCCGCAATTGACTCCCGGATATCATCCAGTGCCTGATGAGTATTTTTCTTGCTTAAGCCAGCCAGCATTTCTGGCTTCCAGCGACGGGCCAATTCCTTAAGTGTGCTGACATCCAGATAGCGATAGTGAAAATATCTTTCCAGTTCAGGCATATAACGGAACAGAAAACGACGATCCTGACCAATGCTGTTACCGCAGATAGGGGATTTTCCTGCCGGAACCCACTGTTCCAGAAAGGCAATCGTCGCTTTTTCAGCTTCAGCCTCACTAAACGAACTCTGTTTTACACGCTCCACCAAACCACTGCCAGTGTGAGTCCTGACGTTCCACTCATCCATCAGGGCCAGTTGCTCAGCTGGCTGGTGTACCGCAATAACCGGTCCTTCTGCAAGAATATTCAGCTCTGAATCAGTCACTATTGTTGCAATTTCAATTATGCGATCGCGCTCGGGATCCAGACCCGTCATCTCTAAATCTATCCAGATAAGATTGTTCTCACTTTTTGACATGATATATCCTAGGTTCCTTTAAAACAGGTAATCTGTATCAGAGGTGTATCATAGCGTTTTTGATCACCCACAGCGATAACCAGCAAGATAGATGAAATAAGTGAGGTTCGGTGGCTAAAAGTAAACTCTCCAAAGGGCAGCAACGCCGTGTGCAGGCCAATCACCAGCGCAGGCTAAAACAGCCGCTCAGCAGGAATGACGCCCAAAAACCAGAACTGGACGACAGCCAGTTTGGTGAGCCACAAGAAGGGCTGGTTATCAGCCGATTCGGGCAACATGCAGATATTGAGGCCGCAGACGCCTCCATACAACGCTGTAATATCCGCAGGACTATTCGTTCACTGGTTACCGGTGATCGTGTCGTATGGCGTCCTGCCTTACAGCTCCAGTCAGATGTTAAGGTCAATGGGATCGTAGAAGCGGTTCATGAACGTACTTCCGTGCTCACTCGTCCTGATTATTATGATGGTATCAAACCGATTGCCGCTAATATCAACCAAATTGTGATTGTTTCCGCTATCCTGCCTGAACTCTCACTGAATATTATCGATCGCTATCTGGTAGCATGTGAAACACTCAATATTGAACCCTTGATAGTGCTTAATAAAATCGATCTTCTGGATGAAGAAAGTCGTGAATGGGTCAACGGTGTCATGGATATTTACCGCCATATCGGGTATCGGGTGCTGGAAGTTTCCAGTCACACCGGAGAAGGCATTCCTGAACTAGTCCAATTACTGGCTGATAAAATTAGTATATTCGCCGGTCAATCAGGGGTCGGAAAATCCAGCCTGCTGAACACCCTGCTTCCGGACAACGAAAACACCATTCTGGTTAATGAAGTCTCAGATAACTCTGGCCTTGGTCAGCATACGACGACAACAGCACGCCTCTACCATTTCCCACAGGGAGGAGATGTCATTGATTCTCCCGGTGTCCGGGAATTCGGCTTATGGCATTTGACGCCAGAACAGGTGGTACAAGGGTTTATTGAATTTCGGGATTACCTTGGAAGCTGTAAATTCCGCGATTGCAAACATCTTGATGATCCCGGTTGCGCGTTACGCGATGCACTGGAACGAGGGGTTATTGCAGAAGAGCGCTTTGAAAACTACCACAGGATCCTGGAAAGCATGGCTCAGGTTAAACCACGCAAAAATTTCACTGAAGGTCAAAAATAAGGCAATAATTAGCAATACGTTGCCCTGACATTCAAGATAAGGGCAGGTAGAATAGCGGACTTTTGCCCAATTTTCCTATAAGACATTGGCCGATAAAACACTTCAAGAGGTTGACGTGCTGGATAATATTAAAATCAGACTACAATATTTACTGCCAAAGCAATGTATTACTCACTTAGCAGGCTGGTTCGCCAATAAAAAAGCAGGCTGGTTGACACAGCTTGTCATTAAGGCTTTTGCCAAAGTTTATAAAGTTGATATGAATGAAGCCCAGAATCCATCTTTTCAGGCTTATTCAACCTTTAACGAATTCTTTGTCCGGCCATTAAAAGAGGACATTCGTCCCGTCGTCAATGAAACACACCTGTTGGCACTGCCCGCAGATGGAGCCGTCAGCCAATTGGGTGCCATCCGGGAAGAGCAGATTATTCAGGCTAAAGGTCACTATTATACGGTAGAAGCACTGTTGGCCGGCCAGCACCAACTTGCTGAGCAGTTCCGTAATGGCCAGTTTGTGACGATTTACTTATCACCGAAAGATTATCACCGTGTTCATATGCCATGTGACGGCGTATTGAAAGAGATGATTTATGTTCCCGGCGATCTGTTTTCAGTCAACCCGCTGACTGCCGCCAATGTACCGAATTTGTTTGCACGTAATGAACGTGTTATCTGTATGTTTGATACAGCCTTTGGCCCAATGGCACAAATTCTGGTTGGTGCCACAATTGTGGGTAGTATAGAAACTGTCTGGAGTGGCTGTGTTACCCCACCACGCGAAGGGATTATCAAACGCTGGGTCTATCCGGCAGAAGGCGAAGAAGGGGCTGTTACTCTCAAGAAAGGAGAAGAAATGGGCCGTTTCAAACTGGGTTCAACCGTAATCAATCTGTTTGCCCCTAATCAGATTCAGTTTGCCAATAACTTATACAGTGGTTCACAAACCCTGATGGGTGGCCTGCTGGCACAAACTATCTCAAACGATGAAGAGCATACTGAGCACACAACTGACGATGTTTCCGTGAATCAAAATAGCGCCAGTTAATTTATTACCAAGGAGCCCCTTATTGTGCGCCTGATTATCAGTTTATTTCTTAGCCTGCTTATTGCGAATCTGGCTTTCGCCTCCACAACACAGCTGGATGAAAACCAGCTTAAACAGGAGCTGAAACAGGTTGAAGGCAGTAAAAATCCGCAGGACGCTGAAATTGCGCAAGCACTGCAAGGGGCTATCACTTGGATTAGTGACACAAAATCCTCCAAGGAACGGATTGCAAAATATCAACAGTCAATTGATGACTTCCCAAAATTAATCAAAGAATTACGTCAGAAAATACTGGCAACCAGTGAACCACCTCCTGCTATTCAGGCTAATCAGGCCATCAGCAGCCTGGAACAGCAGATTATCCAGCTGAACAGTCAATTACTGGAGCAGGAACGGCAGTTACAACAAGAACAGGAGAAAATCCGGGAGATTAGTGAATCCGTAAATCTCATGCCTCAACAGCAAACAGAAGCAAGGCGCTTGTTAGCTGAGGCAACTTCCCGGCTTCAGTCATTAAATACACCTTCACCGGGACTGAGTGAAGCACAGTTAACGCTTGCTCAGGCAGAAGTGAATGCCCGCAAAACTGCGACCAGTGAACTGGAGATGGCACAACTTTCTGCCAATAATCGGCAGGAGATTGCCCGCTTACGAGCAGAATTATTTAAAAAACGCTATCAAAATCTGGATATTCAGCTCCAGCAACTTCGTAGCCAGTTAAACGCCAAGCGGCAGCAAAAAGCAGAGTCAGCTCTTGAGCATACTGAAATGCTGGCAGAACAGAATGGTGGAAAACTCCCTCAGTTTCTACTGGATGAACTTCAGCAAAACCGCCACCTTTCACAAATGCTCAATCAGCAAACTCAACGCATGGATTCCATTGGCTCTCAGCAACGCAAAGCTGCCGATGATATTCTGCGGGTACGTCAGACCCTTAATACCATCCGCGAACAGGCGCAGTGGCTGGGTGATTCAACAACATTAGGAGCCGCGTTAAGGGCACAGTTAACCCGCATCCCGGATGTCCCGAAATCTCAGCAGCTAGACCGAAATATAGTTGAATTACGGGTTGAAAGGCTAAAATATGAAGAAATGCTGGAACACTCTCAGCGGGAAAGCGAACATACTCCTATTACAAATAGCAGCCTGACGCCAACCCAAAAACAGGTTTATGATTCCCTTATCCGTACCAGAAAAGAGTTACTTAATTCCCTGCTTTCCGGTTATGACAGCGAAATATTGGAATTAACAAAACTCAAAGTTTCTACCAGCCAGTTAAATGAGGCATTGAAAGAAGTTAAGGATGCCACACACCGCTATCTGTTCTGGGTAGCAGATGTCAATCCCATTTCACTGAATTATCCTCTGTTGGTTGTACGAGATTTAACCCGATTACTCTCTCTGGATACAATTTCCCAATTAGGAATTGCAATCCATGTGATGCTGACAACGCAGGATACCTTGCTTTATCTGCTGGGTACGTTGTTGCTGGTGATATTCAGCATCAGTTCACACCGCCAGTATCACGCTTTCCTTGAACGCTCCAGCAACCGTATCGGAAAGGTGACACAAGATCACTTCTCCCTGACCATAAGAACCGTGTTCTGGTCTGTTGTAGCGGCTTTGCCTCTGCCAATGCTCTGGTCAGCGATTGGCTACGGCCTGAAAAACGCCTGGCAGTACCCAATGGCAACCGCTATCGGTAATGGTGTCAGTGAAACAACGCCTATCCTATGGATTTTCATGCTCAGTGCAGCGTTTGCCCATCCGAATGGTCTGTTTATTGCTCATTTCCGCTGGCCGGAAGAACGCGTCAAACGGGCAATGCGCTTTTATCGGGTATCAATTTTCCTGATTGTGCCATTGATGATGGCGCTAATTACCTTTAACAATTACAGTGATCGTGAGTTTGGTGCAACCCTCGGCAGATTATGTTTTCTAATGCTCTGCGTCTCGCTAAGTCTGGTCACAACCAGCCTGAAACGGGCTGGTATTCCACTGTACATGGATAAACATGGGTCAGGTGAAAACGTTATCAACTCTGTTTTATGGTGGATACTGCTCTCTGCACCAATTCTGGCCGCGCTGGCTTCTGTACTGGGTTATCTGCAAACTTCGCAGGCCCTGTTAGCGCGGTTGGAAACCTCCGTTGCCATCTGGTTCTCCCTGCTGGTCATCTATCACATAACCCGCCGATGGATGTTAATCCAGCGTCGTAAAATTGCGTTCGAAAGGGCAAAACAACGCCGGGCCGATATCCTTGCTCAACGCGCTAAAAGTGAAGAAGATTCCAGCAATATTAACAGTAGTGTTGAAGGGGTGATTGAAGTTGAAGAGCCAGTTATCGATCTGGATGCAATCAGTGCCCAGTCTTTAGGTCTGGTACGCTCCATCCTGACGATGCTGGCACTGGTTTCACTTATCCTGTTATGGTCAGAACTACATTCTGCGTTCTCTTTCCTTGAAAATATCCGGTTATGGGATGTCACCACAAGCATCAACGGTATTGATACTATCCAGTCAATCACTCTGGGTTCTATCCTGATTGCCATTCTGGTCATTATTATTACGACTCAGCTTGTCCGTAATCTCCCTGCATTACTGGAACTGGCACTGTTACAACATCTGGAACTGACGCCCGGTACAGGCTACGCCATCACCACATTAACCAAATACGGTATTACGCTGATCGGCAGTATCGTCGGTTTCTCATTAGTGGGTATTGAATGGTCAAAACTGCAATGGTTAGTTGCAGCAATGGGGGTTGGGCTTGGTTTTGGGTTACAGGAAATTTTTGCCAATATTATTTCCGGGCTGATGATCCTGTTCGAAAAACCAATCCGTATTGGCGATACCGTCACTATTCGCGGGCTGACCGGTAGCATCACAAAAATTAATACACGGGCAACTACTCTGACTGACTGGGATAGAAAAGAGATCATCGTTCCCAATAGAGCATTTATTACTGAACAATTTATAAACTGGTCATTGTCTGATACCATCACCCGTATTGTCCTGACGATCCCTGTTCCCGTAGAGACAGAATCTGCGAAAGCAACAGAGATATTACTGACCGCAGCAAGACGATGCCCGTTAATTATCGATAATCCGATGCCTGAAGCCTATCTGGTTGACCTGCAACAAGGGATTCAGATTTATGAACTGCGAGCTTATGCCGCAGAAATGGGGCATCGTATGCCTGCTCGTCATGAAGTACATCAGTATATTTTGCAGGAATTCCATAACCACAATATCACCCTGCCATTCCCTCCATTTCAGGCTCGTGTTGATATTTTCGGACAGGAGATCCGCAGTGCTACAACCAATACATCAGGTCGCAATCTTCCACGTAAACCGGGAGATCTATAATTTAATTTAGGGAAAAAGAGAACAAAAATATGGTAAGGCGCATCCCTGTTCAGATAAGTGGCTTACTGGCATTAAATGGTGTTTCTATTCTGGGAAACACCATCACAGAAATCGCTATTCCTTGGTTAATTCTGGAAATATCAGGCAGTCCATTACTGGTTGCTGCTGTGATGTCAGCCAAAATGCTGCCATTAATATTATCTGTTTTTTTCAGTGCACAGTTAGTTGATAGATACGGCGCATTTCGGATCTCAGTATTATCGGATTTAGTTAATTTCCTGAGTGTGTTATTAATCCCTGTATTCTATACAATGGATATTCTTCACTTTTATCTTCTAGCTATTTTATTAATATTTTCAACTATTCTGGATGCACCAGGGCGTCTGGCAAAAGATATTATGCTAGCAAAGGAAATAAAACTGCATAAAAGAGAGAATGAATTAATCAATGGCATAAATAGCACCATTGAAAATATTTGTGATCTTGTTGGCCCTGCTGTTGGCTCACTCATTATCGCCATGCTTGGTACAATCAACGCATTATACTTTGATGCGGTCAGTTTTTTAGTTGTTGCCCTTGGTATTATTATTCTGAAAAAACATTTTTCCGCTGATATAAACCAGATAACGGAAGCCCCTTCTCTGCCACATCATTATTTCCTTGAAGCCTTGCGCTACATTAAATCAGAGAAGGAACTGTTTTCTGTACTCATCCTAAGTTCAATTATCAATTTTGTTATCACCCCATTCCTGACCGTTTACCTGCCTTACGTCAATAAAACCGAATTTAATTCCGTTATCAGTCTTGGGGTTTCAATGACATGCTTTGGTATAGGCACTGCTCTTTCCTCTTTGCTGTACGGTATCTATGGAAAATACTTTTCCAGCCACCGGATCCTTCTCTCCGGCTACAGCCTGCTTGGGTTATGCTTCCTGTCTTTATCTCTATTCAGTGGGCAGTATGTTTTGTTTATCCAGCTTTTTACCATCGGCTGTGGCATTGGTTTTGCTGCGCCAGTAGAAATTACGTTGATTCAACGCAAAGTACCTGAAAATCTGTTTGGCAGAATAATGACCCTGTTTACCTCTACCCGATTTATTAACGTTCCTGTCGGGTATATCTCTTTCGGTGCTGTGCTGGAATCCAGCATCGCCCAACAAACACCTATTATTATGGCGGTAATAGTATTAAGCGGAATATTAGTTTACTTGCTTCTGCGAGGAAGAAGGGAAAATTAAAAATCAGGTAACGATGACAGAATAAGATGATTTTTTATTGATAAGAAAACGCTGTTATAAAATCATAAGCAGCGTTTTGATAGTTTTGGCAAACTAAAGAAAAAGATCAAAGAGATATTACTATATTAACGCAGTCCCTTTGGGTCAGCGCCGTATTCATTACTACCTTCTGTACCTTCCAGAAGAGTAAAGATAAATACAACAATACCGCCAATCGGGACAAAAACCAGTAAGAACCACCAGCCAGAGCGATCAGTATCATGCAGGCGACGTACCGTTACTGCCAGTGACGGAATAAAAGTGATTAACGCATAGAGGACAACTAATATAAGTCCGATGGTCTCACCGAGAATTGCACCTAATATGCAAACGGCCAAAAATGCCAGCATATTGAGAAAATAAAACATCCAATATTCTTTACGACGTGCACGCCCGGAGAAATCAGCGTAATTTTTTAAAACCTGAACATACCAATTCATAATATTACTTCTTTAAAAGAAAATTTAATAAAACAAAAGGAGACAAACTATAAAGGATGCGAGATTTTATACTCAATTATATTTTAAAGTCCACACATCGCCCTTAAAGGAATAATATTAAACAAACCATGTAATTCTCAGATATTTAATCAATAAAATCTGCCCAATATAAAATAAAACGTAATTTCAATATATATTCGTCTACTTCATATCAAAGTTAGCCATCAATTGATCAGAAAAAAAAAGCTAATTAATGCAGCATTAACCGACCATAAAATAATATTTTCATAGCATGCTTATAATTAATTAAATCATCAAAAAAAGGAATGGTGCCTCTGAAAAATACTCTAATCAGTTATTAATCATCGCACAAAGGCAAAAAATGCGGTTACACCAGTCACGCCATTTACATAAATTTAACAAAACCCTATTATGTCAGCTTAAATAATAAACATATTCTTATCGTTCGAGATAATATGAAAACCTTATCCGACAGGCCATGGCTACTAATAACTTTTTTCCTGATAGCAAATCTTTTCTCTTCAATTGCCGTTGCAATAGGAATGTATCTTATTCCGTGGTATATCAGCAATAATGCCGGGGATCCTTCTTCTCTGGCAACAACTGCCATGTTTTCTGCTGTTTTAGTACTTTGTCTGACGCCTTTTATTGGCAGAATAATCGATTCTTTCAACCGAAAATCAATTCTGATGTTTATCACCATTGCGGTTCTGATACTTTTTCTGTTTCTTTCTCTCTCAGGTAGTACATTTTCCAACCAATTATATGCCCTAATCTGTGCCTATATCTGCATTCAGATTTATTTCGCTGTTTTCTATTCAACCCGGCAGGGATTTATTAAAGATGTTTTTCAGGCCAGTGAGCTGTATCGTATTAATGCCATTCTTGAAATAGAAGCCCAGTCTTCGACACTCATTGCAGCATTATTAGTCGTTACCTTTTCTGGTTCAGCCAACATTGATATTTTTATGCTACTGGCATGCATGGCGTTTATTTCCCTTATTATACTCGCAGTAATCCCTTATACCGCCAGAAATATCAAACCTGGAAGAGCACCTGAATCTCAGCAATCTACGCTTCCTTTGTCATTTTTAAAAACTGACTTATTTTGCTATATATCAATGGGCGCAATTCCCTTCATTTGCATCATGACCATCAATATCATACAACCCCCATTTATGGATAGTGTGCTTCAGCAACCTATCAGCTCTTATGCTACTTACGGGATTATCTATGGCTGTGGTGCCATTCTGGTTGGTTTTATTATGGGAAAAATATCCAATCGTTATCCTCAACGCAATCTGGTGCTAATGTTCACTCTCACTTTTACGATAGCGCTCGGTATAATCGCTCTGTTTCCAACTCTTGAAGTGATTCTGATATGTGGTTTTTTCCTCGGATTCAGTAATTCAGCATCACGGATATCAAGCAACAACCTTATTCTACAGGAAGTTGATTCTGAGGTAATTGGCCGGGCATTTTCATATGGGCAATTTTTCGCACTGTGCGGCAGGATCATTGCGACAGGGCTTGTTCCACTAATTTTTGTTAGTGATTACAAATTAGTATGGAATTATGTCTTTGCTATCAGCCTTATTGCACCAGTCGTGTTGTTGGTCAGGCGATATTTAGATCAGGTAGAACCCAGTGAAGCACGATAATAAGTGAGTTTATCGCTCAGGCTGGCAGCCACAGGATTCACCAATTTGTAATTCAAACTCGAATTCACACTCCTGTGCCCGGCCATTCCATGTTCTCAATATGTTGATAGCTGTTTGTGCCATCTGATCAACCGGCTGGCGAACAGCAGTCAAAGAAGGCACATTATATAAAGATTGCTGAGTCGCATTGAAACAAACTAACGCAATATCGGCTGGCACTTTTATTTTATGTTCGGCCAGTGCCCGTAAACAACCGAACGCCTGCAACTCATTGGAAGCAAACAAAGCCTGAGGCAACTTCCCTTTCAACATTCGTAGCGTCGCTTCATAGCCTCCCAGCCGGGTATAATCTGTAGAGAAAATCCATTCTTTCTTTATCGCCAGATTGGCCTGTTCTAACGCATCTCGCCAGCCGGAAAGGCGATCTTGTGTGTTTAGCATACTAAGAGGCCCACAAATAATGGCAATATCCCGATAACCATGCTCAGTCAAATGTTGAGTCACTTTAAATGCGGCAATCCGTTCATTGACCCGGATTGCACTGACATTTGAATCAGCATAAACCCAATCGAGCATCACGCAGGGAGTTCCACTGGCCTGAATCAAATCAATATAAGGATGACGATCCACGCTAGTGTACAGTAAACCATCAATTTGACGATTCAGTAGATTATTAATCAGCTCCTTCTCCCGGATTCGATTATCACCTGAATCTCCCGGCAGCAGTACCTGACCATGTTTAAAAGCCTCCAACTGCAAGGCATGAGCTACCGAAGAAAGGAAAGGATTGGATATATCCGGCAAAATCAGGCCATAGGCATGAGTTGAGCCAGAAACTAGCGCCTTGGCAATATTATTCGGGCGATAACCTGTTTTTTTTATCGCAGCCAATACACGCTGACGAGTTGCTTCTGCTACGGGGCGTGGGCCATTGTTAATAACATAGCTGACAACAGCTACCGAGGTTCCGGCTTCTTTCGCAACATCGCTGCGTGTGACTTTTTTCAAGCGGGCATTCATATAACTATACTAGTTCCATCATATTGGATTGCAGGGTATTAAATTGCATCTTCAAGTAAATTCAAATCTCTGCCACGTGTTTCAGGTGCAAAAAATGTCGTAATAAACCCGATCCCTGCCATCACTGAAAAATAACATGCAATGGGCCACCAATGACCACTAAAAGAGAATAAAGCGGCTGCAATCAGTGGTGCTGTACCACCAGATAATATCGCGCCTAATTCTTTCGCAAATGCCATTTTGGAGTAACGATTGGTGACACCAAATAGTTCAACTCCCCACGCAGCCTGTACACCAAAAATACCGAGTGAAGCCAATCCCATTCCTACAACAATAGTCAGAATAACGACGATAGGTTCACGACTTTCCATCAGGTAAAAAGCAGGAAATGCATAAAAAATCAGTAATAGACAAAACCAGCGATAAGTAATACGGCGCCCAAAGCGATCAGAAAAATAACCTGCCAGAGGAATAATGATAAACCCCAGAACTGACGCTATAAGTACAGAAATTGTGGGAATAAATTTATCCATCGCCAGTACATTTGCAACATAACCAATGATAAACCCCTGAGCCAGATATGACGGCCCATTTTCGCCAATGCGCAACCCTACCATTAGCCAGAATGCCCGGGTTCTCTGCCAAAAACAGCGCTCACGCCCAGATATTTTATCTTGCTCTTTTTCAGTTAATACCCGACCTCGTTCTTCTGTCAGCATTGCTTTATAGCGTTCAAAAACCGGCGTTTCACTCATATAGCGGCGTATGAATAATGCGGCTAGTGCAATCAAAAAGCTACACAGGAATGGAATACGCCATCCCCAATCCAATAAACTCTTTTTATCCATCGTCAAAACCAGCAACCAGACTAGTGATGCCAGTAACGTTCCACCATTAGAGCCAAGAGCAATAATGGATGAAACTAAACCTCGCTGCTTAGGTGGAGCAAATTCCCCCAGAATGACAGTACCGCCAGATAATGCTGCACCTGCTCCTAATCCCTGTATAAATCGTAAAATCACCAAAAAAATCGGGGCCCAAACACCAATATGTGCATAACTGGGAATTAAGCCAATTAATGTCGTGGAAACTCCCATCAGCATGACAGTCATAACCATGACGAATTTACGACCTTTCCGATCACCCATCCAGCCGAATACAAGCGCTCCAATAGGACGGGCAATAAACCCGACAGAATAAGTGGCAAAACTGGCTAATAACGCCATTGTCGGAGTCACTTCCGGAAAGAAAATATCAGCAAAAATGATACCAGCAGCTAAACCGTAAAGTGCGAAATCGGCATATTCCATCGTCGTACCGAACCAACAGGAAAAAATCGCTCGCCGAAACCCTTTTCGCCCTTCCGGTGTAGCCAGACACGCTTCAGAAGCATGTCTTAACTCAGTGATAACTGGCTCCGTATTTTCATACGGCATAACAATGTATTCCCTGAATGTTGGAACAGTGAATTTTTAACTCCAACATAATATGTCTGACAATATTATTTTTATTCATCGATTATTTTCACACACCAGAATATCTACTCGCGTAGACTGTAAAAATACAGGAATTTAATTATTGAACTTCAGCAACAACTATCATAGAAAATTCATTGATTGTAATTAATAAATTTTGAAACATGATGATTAAAAAACCCCTATATCTACACAGTACACTTTCATTACGATTCATTATTAAGATAAAAATCACATAGCAACTTGAAATATAAAAAATTAAAAACAAATCCACAGTAATAATATAACCATAAAACCAAATGATAATATTTGTGATAATAAATAATAAAATTATCATATTTAAAAATAGTATTGCTAATTTTGTCTTTTAAATATAAAAACAGCATCCAATCGGATGCTGTTTTTATATTTTGATGGGTGAAACCAACACCCTTAAACCTGATACATTTTCTGCAAATAACACGACACCGCATCATCAGCATTAGAGCCTATGATTTCCATGTCCGGTAGAGTGTCTTTCAGGCGCTGATGTGCACCCTGCATAATGCAGCCTTTGCCAGCCACGCTCAGCATTTCACGATCATTCATGCCATCTCCAAACGCTATGCAATCACTTAACTCATAACCGATGGACTGGCAGACCTGTGCCAGTGCTTCTCCCTTGGATACACCGCCTGACATGACTTCCAGACAGTTTCTCAGTGAAAAGCTGACATTGACTTTGTCTCCCCAGCGCGCTTCAATCCTTTCTTCCAGCTGAACCAAATAATCATGGTCGTCACTGGTATAGTAAACCTTGCATACCCCATTAACCGGGAAATTGTCGCGCTGGAAAATCTGGTAATGGAAATCCGATACTTTAAAGAATTCGGTTTGTTCCTCGCTTGCGCGATTAACCCACCACTCATCGTTATTGTAATAGTTAGTCAGAACATCCGGGTTATCAAACTCCAGCAAACATAAATCACGGGCAATTTCCGGTGCAAGGTTATGGCTGAAGACCAAATCTCCTTGTGAGTTGTGTACCCTCGCCCCATTTGATGTGATCATGTAAGCATCAATGCCCAGCCCGTCCCGGATCTGTCCTACATCAATGTGGTGACGCCCTGTTGCAAAGATAAAGTGGATTCCTTTATCCGTCAGCAGATTCAATATTTTCTTTGTATATGGTGTTAATACGTGATCGGGAGATAACAGTGTGCCATCTAAATCTGAAGCAACAACATGGTACATGGTTCAAATTCCTAAGCTAAATTAATTTTGGTCAAAAAAATCACAAATCGCATTAAGAGCCTGTGCTCTCAATGCGTCTTTTTCGAACAGGATTTCATGGCGTGCCCCTTGGATAACCAGAGGATTATATTCTTCTTTTCCTGCTCCGGCTTTTTGGCGAGATGCACAAAAAGCCAACAACTCCCGATTACTAACTACTTTATCTTCGCTTGCTTTTAAGACGATGAGTGGTGTCTGAATTTCGCCAGCCTTCTCAATGAGGCTATCTCCAGCCCGCATACTTTCACGCATCCAGCGATAAGTCGGGCCACCCAGGCGCAATTCAGGATAATCTACATAATAGCGTAAGTATCGCTGGTAACGGGCATAACTGTGAGTTAGCAGGTTGATCAAATAGGGTAATGGACGCCATTGCCCGGTTAAGACCGCATATCTGTTACGCCTTCCAGGATAAGGTTCAGCCTGATTGACCAAAAAGTTTGCCACCCAGCGAGGCATTGGCAAATTAATACCAAACATAGGAGCACATAAAGCCGCAGCACGGAATACCGACTCATGACGTAACAGCAAAGAGCTCAGGATAGCCCCTCCCATTGAATGAGCAAGTGCATAACAGCGATGCGACTTAAGTGAAGAAATTTCCAGTTCAATGAGTTTTGCCAGATCATCTACATAGTGATCAAACGACTCAACATGCCCTTTCTGGGGATCTGTCAGCATTCTGCCTGAACGCCCCTGACCGCGATGATCAATAATAAGAATGTTGTAACCCAAATGGTAAAAATCATAGGCTACCTCCGGATATTTCACATAGCTTTCGCTACGACCCGGAGATATTACCAGTGTTTTATCATGGTGAGGTGAACTGAAAGAGACATAACGGATAGGGATATTATCAACACCCATGAATTCACGTTCATCTCTGATATTCCAAAAATCCAGCAATAATCCATTTGTAAAAGCAGAAAACTGAGGCTCACGGTTTAACCAGCTTGCTTTCAATCTTTCAGATACCATCATCATCCTCTATACCCGCGGTCTTTCCGGTTGCAGATTACAAAATTACTACTGCTACGTTTATTCGAATCCTTCGAAATGTTCACGGATAACTGTCATAAAGGCATCACCAAAACGTTCGAGTTTACGCTGCCCGACACCATTAATCAGCAGAAGCTCATCGGGTGTTATTGGGCACTGTTCCGCCATCTCAATCAGTGTTACATCATTGAAAACGACAAACGGCGGAATATTATTTTCGTCAGCAATGGATTTCCGTAATTTACGCAACTTAGCGAATAATTTACGATCATAGTTTCCACTGTATGACTTGTTTTGTTGATTTCTGCTTTTCAGGCTTTGAATTCGGGGAACTGCAAGTTGCAGGGGCATTTCACCACGCAAAATAGGCCGCGCGGCTTCCGTCAGTTGTAGTGCAGAATAATTGGCAATATTTTGGTTGATAAGCCCCAGATGGATTAGCTGGCGCAGGACACTCATCCAATGTTCCTGACTATGCTCTTTACCGATGCCGTAAACAGGTAACCTGTCATGCCCTGACTCCCTGATACGCTGGTTATTAGCGCCACGTAACATTTCCACAATATAGCCAATCCCAAAACGCTGCCCAACGCGGTAAATACAGGACAGGGCTTTTTGCGCATCCACCAGACCATCATAACGTTTCGGTGGATCGAGGCAGATGTCGCAGTTACCACAGGTTGTTTGCTTGCTTTCACCAAAATAGTTGAGCAAGACCAAGCGGCGGCAGGTTTGCGCTTCAGCAAATGCGCCCATCGCATTGAGTTTATGCCGTTCAATATCCTGTTGTTCACCGGCAGGTTTTTCTTCGAGACAACGGCGCAGCCACGCCATATCCGCCGGATCATAAAACAGCACAGCTTCAGCAGGCAGGCCATCACGCCCGGCACGCCCCGTTTCCTGATAATAGGATTCGATATTGCGGGGAATATCAAAATGCACAACGAATCGCACGTTCGGTTTGTTAATCCCCATACCAAACGCAACCGTTGCCACCACTACCTGTAAATCATCGCGCTGGAATGCATCCTGTACCCATGCTCGCTGATTGTTTTCCAGCCCCGCATGGTAAGGTGCAACGCTCAATCCGCGCTTTTGCAACCGTTCGGCCGTTTCTTCTACTTTATTCCGGCTGTTACAGTAGATAATCCCGCTTTTTCCCTGCTGGCTTCGAATGAATGCCCAAAGCTGGTCAAGGGGCTTATATTTCTCAACCAATGTGTAGCGAATGTTAGGACGATCAAAACTACTGAGGTGAATGATAGGATCACGCAGTTCCAACAGGCGGACAATATCCTGCCGGGTGGTCTTATCTGCGGTGGCTGTCAACGCGATAACGGGGAGATCAGGAAAACGCCTGCGTAATTGCCCAAGTGCCCGGTATTCTGGCCGGAAATCATGCCCCCACTGAGAAATACAGTGCGCTTCATCAACAGCCAGCAGAGCAGGACGCCAATGAGATAACTGTTCGAGAAAGTTATCAGTCACCAGCCGCTCAGGAGCAATGTAAAGCAATTTAATGCTTCCCTGACGACAGCGACGGATAATATCACTCTGTTGTTCACGATCCTGAGTGGAGTTTAAGCACTCTGCTTCTATACCATTCGCTCTGAGTTGATCCACCTGATCTTTCATTAATGAGATCAGTGGAGAAACCACCAATGTCAGCCCCTCTTTCATCAGAGCGGGGATTTGATAACAAACTGATTTACCGCCACCTGTCGGCATGATAACCAGACAGTCTCGATCATCAAGAACAGCATTGATGACCTGTTGCTGTCCGGCGCGAAATTGCTGATATCCGAATGTTTTTCGTAATACTTGTTCAGCCAGCGATGCCGTGCTGATGACTTCTGCGGTAGACACGCCTTTCCTCAATGTTTAGAGCTGGTTTTATAAAATGATTATATCCAGTGAATTTCAAGTTGCATCGCAGCGACAAGGGATCGCCCCCGGGAACTTAGATAACCATCTGTTTATAAAAACGGTGCTCTGAGCGAGTGAACACAGCCAACAAAGAGGCAACTTGAAAAACAACGGATATTTAATTAATTACAGCATATCATTCAGCATAACACCGATACCGAATCGGGTCTGTCTGAAATTGTAATCAATCATTGATTCGCCATATCCGCTGAAGAGTTGTGCGTAAAAACGGACATGTTTAGATAGAGGATAACTCCAGCCCAGCTCTCCGCCACTATAACCAGTGTTCCAGTTATAACGCCCCTGCATGGTAAATACATTTTCACCATAGTGATAGCCGACTTTCAGGCGATAATACCCCATATAACGGTTCATATCCGGGTTATCATCCCGGCTGTTACTTTCAGTCAGGCGATACCACGGTTTCAAATCTACCTGCCAGTTTCCTTTTTGTGCCATCAGCCGTGCATAAACCCGGTTCCAGCTACGGGAAGTGGATTCCGGACGACCATTAGACTGGTGATTAATACCCGCTTCAATTTCCCGCAGGTGCCAGCCGGCAAGTTCATAATCAGTCAGCCATGCCAGAAATAACTGCGGTTCATAATTAGTCTCACGAAATGGAGAAGACTCTCTTTTATTACTGAGCTGCCACCATGAACGCTGTGTATAAGAAGCCCCCAGCAATGAATTTTCACCAACAATACCTCGCCATATTGGAAAACCAAAACTGACCTGAAAGTGAACTTCATCCTTACGGGCATGATCAACCCAATCATAACTGCTAATTGCCTGTTTATTTACCCGGGAGCTATAAGTGTAAATAATATAATTTGTATCATAAGGATAGAGCATAAAAGGCGAATCATATTCTTGCAGCATTGCCGAAATTACACTGCCTCTAACTGCGTCAGCCTGTTTATCTGAGCCATAAGCTAATGTTGATAATAAACAGGTAATAACCAGTATTTTCCACCGCAATTGCATTTCTGGTTTTCCTAATCGTGATAGTTCAAAGATAAAGAAGTAAGAAGATAAGAATATTAAGAGCAATAAATCACTGGGATATTCTAAACTCGAAACGGGGATTTTTTATAGTAACTTTTTCCTCAATAAATTATTTTTTCGAAGCGCTTCTTAGACTGGCAAGATGATAAATAAAAGCATAAAATTAACAAGTTATTAACCAAAGATAACTCTCTAATGATATTAAATTTATTTTTCTAATTATCAGGAAGTTCAACATGGAAACGATACAGCACCCAACTCAACCTTTAACACAAGAAGAAGCGCGTAAAATTATAGGTGAAGTTTTTATTTATCAGATGCCATTCAACCAACTTTTAGGGCTTGAATTGATTCGTTTTGAGCAGGATTACGCAGAGCTTCAATTTTTCAATCAGAATAAGCTATTGGGCAATATGGCTCAAAAGATCCTACATGGCGGAGCCATAGCTTCAATCCTTGATGTTGCAGGTGGTTTAGTCTGTGCCGGCGGTGCGCTGAACATGATGAAAACAATCACGCTTGAGGAAATAAAAAAGCGTCTGCCCACTTTAGGTACGATAGATCTGCGTGTTGACTACCTGCGTCCCGGACGTGGAGAAATATTTACGGCCAGCAGTAATATTATCCGTGCCGGTAATAAAGTCTCTGTTGCCAGAATAGAATTACACAATGAAAAACAAGTGCATATTGCAAGTGCAACAGGGACTTATTTGGTTGGATGATGTTTAATATTCTTAAATAAAGGAATGTAATAAGGAATACATTCCTTTTTTCAGGATAATTTGCTTAGAAGCCTCTGAATTTTATGAAAACTGAATTATTATGCATAAACAACTATTTATATTTATTCTGCTTCCTGCTCTGCCACGTTTTATCCGATGAAAATTGAGTAATTATCTTCAATAAATCGTCATGTAGAAAAAATGCAGGCTAAAAAAAATGAAATTTATAATGGAAAAACATATGGTAATCATCAAATCAGCCACAGCTACAATCCTGTTAACAAAAATTGTGCTGTAATGGTCGCCAGAATATTAAAAGCGGGAGATGTAGACAGTTTATTAACAAAAATTCAGCAAATAGGATACGGAAAAAATATCTACTGGACCCCGAAAGATATTGCACAGTTATGTAATCAGTTAAGAAATAATGATTTTGCTGTCAAAGTGCGAGGGTTAGACTGCCCTGATAAATTTGGCTTGCCGATTAGAACAATAACAGGGTTCAGGTAATTTGATAGTGTAAAGATGTAAACTTTAATGACCACCCTGCTAATTCTTATATTCTATTCACAATGCTAGAGATTGATTTAAAAAGTCAATTAATTACACTTCACTGGATTATCATCCTAAATAATTAAATAAAATCAGAGTTAAACACTAATTACACAGAGTGTAATTTTTTATTTATCATTCATGCTATTAACCTCTTGTAAATTGCTTAACCCAGTGACACATTGTATGGCTCTATGGGCTAACATCTAATAAGCTCTTCTCATTTTTTTCTGAACACTCTCTGAACATTCAAGGATATTATGAACGAACCACAGACAGCCAAAGGTATTTTATATGCCTTAGGTGCTTATTTGATTTGGGGGTTGGCTCCCATCTATTTCAAAGAAATACAGTACGTGCCACCCGATGAAATCGTATCGCATCGTGTTATCTGGTCGGTTTTCTTTATGGTACTGATGCTGACAATAACCCGTCACTGGCGTCAGGTTTTGACTGTAATAAAGCAACCAAAGAATCTGCTGATATTAGGTATCACCGCCTTTACTATTGCCAGTAACTGGCTGGTTTATATCTGGGCAGTCAACAATAATCACATGCTGGAAGCAAGTCTTGGTTATTTTATCAATCCACTGGTCAGTGTATTGTTTGCAATGATATTCCTCGGTGAGCGTTTCCGTCGTATGCAGTGGATTGCGGTAGGGCTGGCATTCACCGGTGTCTTTATTCAGCTATGGCAATTTGGCTCTGTGCCTGTGATTGGCCTGTATCTGGCAACAACATTTGCCCTGTATGGCCTGATCCGTAAAAAGCTGGGCGTGGATGCACAAACCGGCATGTTGATTGAAACTATTTGGGTATTCCCGGTTGCACTGACTTATCTGCTGTTTTTCACTCATACCCCAACCAGTAATATGCTGAATAACACGATTTCCCTGAATCTATTGTTGGTTGCTGCAGGGATCATTACGACAATCCCATTGCTGTTTTTCACCGCTGCGGCTGCTCATCTGCGCTTATCCACGCTGGGCTTTTTCCAGTATATCGCACCAACATTGATGTTCCTGCTGGCAACACTGGTTTACGGTGAGAAGATTGGCTCAGATCGTTTGATCACATTTGGTTTTATCTGGGCTGCTTTGATTGTCTTTACGCTGGATGCGCTTTATACCCAACGGCGCTTGCGGAAGTAAACCGGCATTATTGTGCAAAGGGTCACTAAAGCACGAATAAACAAAGCACGAATAAACTCGAAATCAATGGCGGCAAGATCCGTCGGGTGAACGGAATTTGATTAAATCAAAGTGCCGGATAAAAAACCAGCACTTTGTCAATAATATGAAATATAGGCTACTTGTAGCCTATATTGGCGAATTTACATGCACTTTCATTGTTAAGCGGTGATGACATCGCGCCTATAGTTTTTAGCGTAAGCATTTTCGACGCCTGTAAGTATTTCAACGATATCAAAGTACCGATCCCATAACGGCGTTTCACGTAACTCTTCAACAAGCAGTTGATAGCTTTCATGATCTCTTGCATCCCATACCCAGATATCTGTGACTCGTGTTGAATAAAACTCGACGTCATAAAAACGTAGCGAAACACCAGCGGCATGTTTTTTGATAATGGGAGTAAAGATTTCAGCAAAGTGTTTGAAGCGTTGGTCGATAGAGAAACCCAGCCATTCAGGCGTTGTTTTAACCATCATAAATACAGTTAAAGTGGGGGTAAAATGTTGTGATTGAGACATGATTATTGTTCCTTGAATTCGTTGTTGAGGCCTCTATAATGCGAGCTATTGCTTATATTCACAACTCGCATTCCCCCATGAAAACGTTATCAAATCAAGAACGACCAAAGTTACGAAAACAGCCGAAACAAGCGCGTTCCCTCGCGATGGTTGAAGCTATTATTGAGGCAACTGCTCGCATTTTGGAGCAGCATAGTCACGAGGGTTTTTCAACAAATGCCGTTGCAGAACTGGCTGGCGTAAGTATCGGTTCCCTGTATCAATACTTCCCATGCAAAGATGCGCTGATGGGAGCTTTAATTGTACGTGAGTCAACACGGCTTATCGCTGAAGCGCAAAAAGCGGTAACAAAGACGAATGGACGTGCCGGGATTTCTGCCTTTATTAAGTCCTGTGTCGACCACCAACTACACCGTCCTGCTTTGGCTCGGTTGCTTGATTTTGAAGAGGCTCGTTTGCCTTTTGATAGGAATGTACAGTGGGCAAATACACAATTGCGTAGCATTATCACTGAACTGCTGATAACCCCTGATATTCCTCTTCAGGTCGATATCCAGGCTGCTACGCGAGATGTGATGGCAATAATCAAAGGCATGGTTGATACTGCAGGTGAATACGGGGAATCTGCCAAATCAGGGCTTACGGAAAGGGTTGAACGTGCTGTATTTGGGTATTTATCTTTTGGCTCACATTAATTGAAAACTGAAGAAAGTGTATCTTTTGGAGCTAGTACTACAGTCGTGATCCGTATTGTGTAATGATAACTCTCTTCTTCCTAGCACCAAGGGAGGCAGGGCAAACGGGTCTAAATTTCGCCATGTGATTAGTAGAGTATATTCAGTACAGAGAAATAGGAATAATCGCCGTTTGTGATTTATCATTAACAACCTATAGCAGATACTTCGCGTCATAGTATAAAGATAAACGCCCCCAGAAACATAACTGACTATGTAACTGGAGGCCGTAGAAGCCGCCAAAAGAGCGGCGACTTAAAGAGTGGAAGCCGGAAAGGTTACAGCCAGTTTTTCCGCTTAAAGTAGAGGTAAGGTGCCAGTCCCGCAGCAATCATCACTCCAATAGCTGCCGGATAACCAAATGTCCAGTGTAACTCCGGCATAAATTCGAAGTTCATACCGTAGCTGGAAGCCACCAGCGTCGGGGGCAGGAACACAACAGAAACAACGGAGAATATCTTGATAATCCGGCTCTGTTCGATGTTAATAAAGCCCATCGCCGCCTGCATCAGGAAGTTAACTTTCTGGAACAGGGACTCATTATGTGGCAACAGGGATTCGATATCCCGCAGGATTTCACGCGCCTGTTCTAACTGGTTAGCAGGCAAACGGGCACGACGCACAAGGAAGTTCAGCGCGCGCTGGCTATCCATCAGACAAAGGCGCACTTTCCAGCCAATGTCTTCCTGCTCAGCAAGATTGGACAGGGCTGAATCAAATTCATCCCCTTGTTTACCGTTCATAATGACCCGGCTCAGGGATTCCAGCACACTGTAGATATTTTCAATGACATCTGCCAGCTGTTCGATCTTGGTTTCGAATAAGTCCAGCAGTAGCTCATAAGCATTCCCGTCAACCATAGTCTGGTTGCGGGCGCGCATTCGGTATAATCGGAATGCAGGGAGTTCACGCTCTCGCAATGTGTAGAGACGACCGTCACGAATGGTAAATGCGACTGTCGAGTTGCCAGCATGGTCTTCGGCGTCTTCAAAATAGAAGAATGAGTGGACGTGCAGGCCATCTTCATCTTCAAAAAAACGCGCCGAAGCCTCGATATCATCCAGCTCAGTGCGGGTCGCCAGAATTTGTCCTAATTCGTTCTGAACCCGGAGTCGATCATCATCTCCCAGCCCAACCAAATCTACCCACATGGAGTCGGATAATGTATCACCTTCTTCAAGTTCAAGACGGAGCAGGCGATTATTCTCTAATTTAAATGCGTTCAGCATGTACCATAAGTCTCCTTATACTCCCTACGTTGATCGTAAGGCGCGAATGTTACGCTTATACCCGTCGTATTTCAAACTGCCTCTTTTTTGAAATCCATAGGGTCTAGAAGAAAAAGCCTGTCAACATTCGACCGGATTATTATTGGCCGGTTTCAAGTCTGGCATAAGCGGCGACCAGCCACTTGATGCCTTCACCCTGAAACGCGATCTGCAAACGGCAATGCTCTCCACTGCCTTCAATATTAACAATCGTTCCTTCACCGAATTTAGGATGACGAACTCGTTGCCCTAAAGCGTAGCCACTATCATTGGCGCTGATCGGGGTTCCCAGCCGCTTATGGCTCACCGGTCTGGATACTGTTGCCCTCAGACGAACTTCAGTGACACATTCTGTCGGTAACTCACCAACAAAACGCGATGGGCGATGGTACACCTCTTTACCATATAAACGGCGACTTTCAGCATAAGTCAGCGTCAGTTTTTCCATTGCCCTTGTCACACCGACATAAGCCAGACGGCGCTCTTCTTCCAGACGCCCTCCTTCATCAATGGACATTTGGCTTGGAAACATCCCCTCTTCCATGCCAACAATAAAGACCTGCCTGAATTCCAGCCCTTTTGCCGAATGCAGGGTCATCAGCTGGACAGAATCCTGATAGGCATCTGCCTGCCCTTCCCCAGCTTCAAGCGCAGCATGAGACAGAAAAGCCTGCAACGGCATCATATCTTCGTCTTCATCCTGATAGCTGAACTGACGGGTCGCAGTAACCAGCTCCTCAAGGTTTTCGATACGCGCCTGTGCTTTCTCACCTTTTTCCTGTTGGTACATCGCCCACAGGCCAGAATCCCGGATAACCCGATCAGTCTGCACATGCAGCGACATTTCCTGTGTTTCCGTTTCCAGCGCGTTAATTAATTCGATAAAACGTTGTAAAGCTGATGCTGCCCGACCTGCCAGTACCTTTTCCTGAATCAACAACTGGCTGCTTTCCCAGAGTGTCTTCTGCTGATCACGCGCCATCTGGCGCACAACATCAAGAGTTCTGTCCCCAATTCCCCGGGTCGGTGTATTCACTACTCTCTCAAAAGCCGCGTCATCATTACGGTTTGCCACTAAGCGCAGATAAGACAACGCATCTTTGATTTCCTGCCGTTCGAAGAAGCGCTGGCCACCATAGATCCGGTAAGGCATGGAAGCCTGTAATAATGCTTCTTCCAATACACGGGACTGGGCATTGCTGCGATACAGGATCGCGCACTCTTTCAAAGCGCCTCCGTTATCCAGCCAGTTCTTCAGGCGACTGACCACATAACGCGCCTCATCTAGCTCATTAAAAGCCGAGTAAAGTGAGATAGGTTCTCCTTCACTGCCTTCTGTCCACAGATTTTTACCCAGACGATCACTGTTATGTGCAATCAGGGCATTGGCGGCTTTAAGTATGTTACTGGTAGAACGGTAATTTTGTTCCAGACGAATAGTTTCTGCTGCGGGGAAATCCTTCAGGAAACGCTGGATGTTTTCTACCTGCGCCCCTCTCCAGCCATAAATAGACTGATCATCATCACCCACAATCATAACTCTGCCTGAATCCCCTGCTAACAGACGGATCCATGCGTATTGAATACTGTTGGTATCCTGAAATTCGTCTACCAGAATATTAGTAAAACGATCGCGATAATGTTGCAATATTTGCGGTTTATTCAGCCACAGCTCATGAGCACGTAACAACAGCTCAGCGAAATCCACCAGTCCGGCCCGATCGCAGGCTTCCTGATAAGCCTGATAGATTTTCAGCCATGTAACTTCTACCGGATTGCCGTAGCTTTCAATATGGCGAGGGCGCAAACCTTCATCTTTTTTACCGTTGATGTACCACATCCCCTGACGTACAGGCCACTGTTTGTCATCCAGATTCATCGCCTTAATGATCCGCTTGATCAGACGCAGCTGATCATCACTGTCAAGAATCTGAAAGTCCTGAGGCAGATTGGCATCTAAATGATGGGCCCGCAGTAAACGATGAGCCAGACTATGGAATGTTCCAATCCACATGCCGCCCTGACTGGTGCCGATCAAGTGCTCAATACGATGGCGCATTTCCGCTGCGGCTTTATTGGTAAATGTCACCGCCATAATGGAAAAAGGTGAGGCATGTTCAACTGACAGTAACCAGGCGATCCGGTGCACCAATACGCGGGTTTTACCACTACCGGCTCCAGCCAGTACCAGCATATTGGTACGGGGTGCTGCAACGGCTTCACGTTGTTTATCATTCAGGCTTTCGAGCAGATAAGAGACGTCCATAATTACCATCAGTTGTTAGCAATGACCGCTGTCACTGTTTTTTTATACAGATTTACAGTCTGAAATTATATCAGTGCGATCAGAGAATCCAAGTCAGAAATCTCAACATGTGGAACCAGTCGCCCTTCCGGTTCCTGCATGAGATTTTTATTTTCAATATTGATCCAGCAAGCCTGCATACCGCTGAGAATTGCGCCTTCAACATCTGTCTGTAAATTATCACCAACATGCAGGATTTGATTTGCCGGCAATGCCAGCCGTTCAGCCGCCAGATGGTACATATCCGGATAAGGTTTGGAACGCCCGTCCACGCCGGCTTTGAGTACAAATTTGAAATAAGGGGCAAGACCACATTCAGCGGGTTCTGCATTACCATTGGTGATCGCCACCAGCGGTATTTTCTCTGCCAGTACCGATAAGGTGTTATGCGTGGATTCCGGTACTGTAATCTGATTACGCCAATAAGTGAAACAGGACATAATCTCATCCGCACCACGTATCGCCTCATCACGGTTAAAACCGTGATAGCTGAACATCAGCTCTGCGGATTGCCGCCGCCATAATGTTACATCGTGGTATATTTCAGGCTCCATCTCAAGCACCGCCTGACGGTATACATACAGATCTTCACGGCCAAAATGGCTGAATTTGCTATCGTACTGCCTGATAAAACACAATACTTCTTTTTCGGTTCTGTCGATAACGGGATGATTATCGTAAAGTGTATCATCCAGATCGAATGTCATCGCCGCTAACGGCGTGAGAGGCCGATAAAAACGCATTATGATTTCCCTCTTTTTGCTCTGGGGTGAGCCACATCATAAACTTTGGCTAAGTGTTGAAAATCCAGATGGGTGTATATTTGGGTCGTCGATAAATTCGCATGGCCCAACAGCTCCTGCACTGCCCGAAGATCACCACTGGATTCCAGAATATGTGTCGCAAACGAATGACGCAGTTTATGGGGGTGAATATGGCTGTTTACTCCCTGACGAATTCCCCATTGTTCAAATCGCTTTTGCACATTACGTGTAGACATCCGTTTACCACTTTGGGTCGAAATGAAAACAGCATTATCTTCCGGTTCAAACAATTCCCGCATGACCAGCCAGCGTTGCAACCATTCCAGTGCAATTCTGCCGACAGGGACTTTACGCTCCTTACTGCCCTTACCATATACCCAGACTTCACCGCTTTCCAAATCCAGATGCCGACAATCCAGCCCAACCAGCTCTGACAAACGTAAGCCCGCACCATACATGACTTCCATCATTGTTCTGTCACGCACGGACAACGGATCATTCAGATCAATATTGAGGAGCTGATTTACCTCATCGACATCCATGTTCTTAGGTAGATGCTGTTTTTTACGTGGCGTGCTAACAACTTTCGCCGGATTAGCTTCCATTTTTTCCTGCGTGACCATCCAGTCAAGGAAACTTCGCAGGGAAGAAAGACGCAGGGCAAGGCTGGCAGACTGTAATCCAGCCCGACGACTACGGGTAGCGAACATTCTGACTTTGGTGACATCAAGTGCCTGCCACTCAGTTATGCCCATTTCCAGTGACATTTCGGCCAGCACCGTCAAATGTCGGCGATAATTGATTATTGTCATCGGGCTTAAACGGCGCTCAACCCGCAGGTAATGCAGGAAAGCCTCTACTGACTCAAGGAGTGAATCAATTGGCTGGCTCATGCTCGCTCGACCCAACGGGACAGTAACCCCGGTAATAGTTTCGCTAACTGATCCAGCAGATCCGTTCCCATGCCCGCGTAATAATGTTGTTTATCATGACTATTGAAGATCACCATGCCCAGCTCTCCCCGCATTCCTAAAAGAGACACTGCGACAGAACCGACATGACGGGCCTGAGGCATCAACAATAAAATTTCCGGGCCATGTAACCGCCCAAGATAATGGTTACTATCGCCGAATCGCTGAATACGGACAGATTCAAAAGCATTACGGGATATCGACAAATCCGGCGCATTCAGAGGAGCGCCAAGCAACCACTTATCAGAAAACAGCCGGATATAGCAGTTACTCAGACCCAGTGTTTTAGCCCAGGCACTCAAACGGGAAAGAAAACCCTGCAAACTTTCGGCAGCAGAAAGTTCAGCAAGCAATTGCAGCAGGCGGTTAAACAGGATCTCATTCTGTTTTGCCTGCTCCACCAGATGTACCAGATCGTCTTCCAGATAACCGATCCGTTTTCTCTGGCGGTTCATATGCCATTCCATCAGAGAAACACATTCACGTACCGGATGAGGAACCTGTATCCTGTCAACTGCATTAGCATTACGGATAAAAAAATTGGGGTTATCCAACAGATAATCCACCACCATCTGATCATCCAACATGCTTTCAGTATGTAATGGTTCGTTTTCTTTACCCATTTTCCAATGCCTTATATTTCACAATTACAAGTGAATTGTACCGTCATAAACGTGAGTTGCAGGCCCGGTCTTATAAAGTGGCTGCCCCGGCCCATCCCAACGAATTTGCAAAGAACCACCGGGCAAATCAACACGAACCTGTTTATCCAGCAGACCTTGCTGAATACCAATCGCAACAGCCGCACACGCACCACTGCCGCATGCCCGAGTTTCTCCGGCACCCCGTTCAAATACACGTAAACGGATATGGTTACGACTTACGACCTGCATAAAACCAACGTTTACTCTCTCAGGAAAACGTTCATGACGTTCCAGAACAGGACCGAGTACCTCAACATCTGCCGTGTCCACGTTATCAACCTGAATAACACAGTGGGGATTCCCCATTGATACGACACCACAGAGCACAGTGCGCTCCATAACCCGGATGATATAAGTTTTCTCGGCTTTATTCGCGCGAAAGGGAACAGACTGGGGTTCAAAGACAGGTTCCCCCATATTGACACAGACCTGATCATCATGATTGATGCTCAGTACCATTTGGCCTGCCTGTGTACTGACTTTAATATCACGCTTATTCGTCAATCCCCGTAAACGAACAAAACGGGCAAAACAACGTGCTCCATTGCCACATTGAGATACTTCACTGCCATCCGCGTTAAAAATACGATAATGAAAATCTAAATCAGGATCATAGGGTGCTTCAACAACCAACAGTTGATCAAATCCTACGCCAGTATGTCTATCTGACAACCGGCAGATTAATTCCGGTGAAAAATAAACATTCTGGGTTACTGCATCAACAACCATGAAATCATTGCCAAGACCATGCATTTTGGAGAATTGCATATACCACTCCAATGAAAGCCCATCACCAGCTCACGCTTATTGGGCACTCGCTGAGATATTGTTTTTAGAAGTATCGTTTTTATTAGACGTGCTGTCCTGAGAAACATGACCCGCAGGCTGTGTTTTATTACCTGAAACCTGAGGTGCCGCTGGCTCTGCCGGAGGGAAGTAAAGAGGACCTTTCAGGCCACAACCTGTAACAGAGAGTAATGTTATGATAGCAAGTGACCAACGGAATTGTTTGTTCATCATAATTAATGCCTGTGATTCATACGCCAATACTCTCTATAATCGCAGTTAGGCCCTGAAAAGCAAATAGGAAATGAATATGAACGATAGCGAATTTCATCAATTGGCCGATCAATTGATGTCACACATTGAAGAACAATTGGATAATTATGAAGGTGATGCAGATATTGACTGTGAAACCAATGGCGGTGTCATGACGCTGAGTTTTGATAATGGTAGCAAAATCATTATCAATCGACAGGAACCTTTTCATCAAATCTGGCTGGCAACTAAAAATGGAGGTTATCACTTCGATTATCGCGATAACCAATGGGTTTGCGACCGTAGTGGCAACTACTTCCTTTCTATGTTGGGACAAGCAATCACCGAGCAGAGCGGCGAGCCTTTCCTGTTTTAGCTCGTTGCTATTTAGCTAGCTTTTATATAGAGCTGCAATTATCGGCATTTGTGCCGTATCGAAAATACGGCACTTTTATGACAAATATGTGTGAAAAACGCCCGGCTATTCCAGCGATGGCTCACTAAATTCAATAGTGGCAAGAATGGTACTGACTATTCGCCCTCATTGCTTCACCCGTCTCCAGCACGGTAACACTATCTGTCTCATGATCCAGCAGTGACTGCCCATCCATAAATGGAGCTACATGAGTGCGTTCACCCTTCTTTATGATCTGATAGAACTGTGGCAGGTTAAAATTGATAAAGCTGGAACCATAAGTGAATCGATCATGGGATGAAGAATAAAAACGGCTGACATCACGTACCAGCTCTTCTTTACTTCCTTCGCAATGAGGGTAAATCTCTACCTTGTTTGATTCATCAAGTATATAAATGTTGAAACCCTGAGTACCCTCAATATTCTCAAAGAAAAACTGAATTATTCCCTCGCAGGCAAATCCGTCAATAATAGAAGGCAGCTGTTTGTCTTTGTTATCAACTCTAATCGGTAAACCATGCAGCTTGGTATTTGAAATTGCATTGTAAAACTCAACCGCATTTTCCAGTTTCTGTACTGAAACATTCAACCGTTCAAAAAACAGCCCCCAGGTTTGACCGGAAATACGTAATACCTTGCAGCGATCAAGATCCTGACGATTACTGGAAAGGCGTAATTCGATACACTCTGAAACCAATTGCCTAACACGGGTACAAATCAATCCACGCAAGTGCCGACTGTAACAAAAAACTTCAACGCTAGCTGGAGGCTCAGCGTCACGATGCATTTTGCCCAGAATGGTTTTCAGCGCTTCCAGCATGGATTGTTCACCATTAAAATGCAGCGTTCTCACTTCATTCCATGAATTACGGTAAAGCAGATCAATGCTGCTCACCATACACTGCTGTGATTCACCAAAACTCAGGATATCTAATTTTCTGAAATCAAAATGCACAATCTGATCGGAAAACCGGGTAGTTGGATCAGTTTCTAAATTAACAATAATTGCCAGATGGCGGATCTCACAGGGACTATATAGTGCTTTTGGTGTCGGTGCAGGCAAACGAATCGGGAAATGAGTGGAAATATCGTTGACTAAATCGGCCAAATTCTTTTTGTCTGCCTGAGAATCACCATTGCGAATATGAAGGCGGGTTTTTTCCGTCAGCAATCCGTTGAAATAGGTCCATGACACCAGCTTATTTAAATAACGATTATATTCCAGCGGCTGGTGACCAATGATAGATTCTATTGTCGGGGCACGGTTGTAAAGATACCAGCCACTGCGATTTGCCCGCCCCGGGGGAACATAAATAAATGTCAGATCCTGTTCTGACAGATCCGGTGAAATTTGTGGGTTAACTAATGTGATTTTGCCAGGCAGTGCTTCAAACGCAGCATACAACTTACGAGTCAATACGCCGATGTCCTGCGGGCTAGCACTCACACTTAAATTGTTACGCCGGGCAAAACGGATAAGGTTGCGATAACTCTGCATCATGGTATCCAGCAACTCATTATGCGCTGTACGTACCTGCTCAATTTTCCATGAATTGCGGTTATTCAGTATCGCCAGTTTCTCAGTATCCCATCCCCATTCCTGTACTAACTGAGCAATAACCTGCCGCCGCCATCCAGTACATCCCTGAGCAGCATCACTACTCTCAGTTTTTTCACAAACTTTCAGATAAAAGCAGCGCCGGGCTAAATCCAGACGCGTCATATCGTTAGTCGCCGTCAGGTAATGGGTAACACGGTCAAGCATCATGCAATAAGCATCAAGACCATAAGAGACAATTAAGCCTTCATGGAAATGTTGCTTCATTTCTGTCGCCAGCAATTTACTATTGGGATATTCCCAGGAATAGGCTTCCAGCAACAGGCTTTTCAATACGGCTTTATAAGGAGAATCGACACTTTTATAAAGTTGCCATAAACTGGCACCAAAATATTCTTCTGCCGATAACTCCGCCAACCCTCCAAGATCCAGCCACTCATTAGGTGTTAAAACCCCCTGAGCATATAAAGAGGTGACATAATCATCGTAATTTGCTTCTTCTTCCACAGGAACCATCGCCCACAGCAGGCGTTTACCCGCCATCCGAACCGCAGTGCGATAAAATTCATCCAGCAGAAGGATATACTGCGTTGAACCACAATCTTCACCATTCAGGCTACCGCTGGTATTATGGCGAAAACGATTCTCATCGATCAGAAAAAATGTAACCTCAATACCCAGTGAGGCAGCCCACTGTTGTATTAAACTGCATTTCTGTTCCAATGAATCTTTTTCACTATTATCCAGCCATGATTGATGGCAAACCCAAATATCTAAGTCAGAAGAGCAGCTTTGCCCGATAGAAGAGGTGCTGCCCATCGAGTAAATACCCGCAATTGGCAATTCACCATTAGAGGAATGAGATAAAACACCAGCTGGCTGGTATTCCATATCGTTAATCCAAAATAGCTGGGTTTCATCAGGTTTAAAAAAACAAACGCCATGAGGAACGTCGTTTTCGATATAACCCGGCATCATTGGGTGATGATAATGTAATAATACTGGAATTAAATTATAAACCTGCTTAAACGTGGCACTCATCGAGTCAGTCGCACGCTCTAACCTAAGCTGATTAATTGCATCCAGCCGCTGCTTCAGCGTTTCAATATAAAGATACAAGTGTTTTGCCTGCTTCAGTTTCAGTGCTTACAATCGCCAGTTTCCACTAAGGCCCAGCGCCCGCTAACGCTTTATTCCTGTTAACGTGCAATTTACAAAAATTATTTTTAGATTTCTTTACTAACTTATTTGTCGGAAACGTGATCAATTTAACACCTTGCAGCTAAAGCGTAAAGCCCGCAATACCACTTTTTCGCCTGTCCTACAACCCCAAATAATCAATTAACTCTTTGTAAAATATTAAGTTAATCACAAATTTGAGACTAAAATATGTTTTTTGAAATAGATTTTATATTCATCTAATTTCTATATTGCCCAGATAACATATTGTAAACAGTGAATTTTAGATAACTATTTGATTAATTTTAATTGATAAACATCTTTATATTTTTTCACAAAAGATAAATGACAAATAGGAATTTGATTTTAAATCAATCTTTTTGTTTATTTTCTCTATTTAGTTAAAATATTATTTTAATATTTAAAATTATTTTTACCAATTAAGACTGTATATTTATATACTATTCGAGTTTTTCTTAACTGGAAAAAACATTATCGAAGTGTTAAAAGAGATCTATTTTTACTGTTCTATTTTTCACTTCTGAGGTTAAAAACCTCCAATTGCCGTTAATTAATACAATTATCCAATACTATTATCCATGACAATGAAAACCATTCGCATTGCGACTCGCCAAAGCCCTCTGGCTATGTGGCAAGCTCGATATGTTCAAAAACAACTAAAACATTTTCATCCTGATTTGCAGGTTGAATTAATTCCTATGACCACCCGTGGAGATATCATTCTTGATACCCCTCTCGCCAAGGTTGGTGGCAAAGGGTTATTTGTAAAAGAGCTGGAACTGGCAATGCTTGAAAATCGCGCTGATATTGCCGTTCATTCCATGAAAGATGTCCCAGTCGAATTTCCTGATGGTTTGGGATTGGTCACAATCTGTGAAAGGGAAGATCCACGAGATGCTTTTGTTTCAGTAGAATACGCCTCGCTCGATGACCTCCCAACCGGCAGTATCGTCGGAACATCCAGTTTGCGCCGGCAGTGTCAGCTGCGCCAGCTTCGTCCTGACCTAGTGATCCGAGACTTACGTGGCAACGTTGGTACCCGTTTAAGCAAACTGGACAAGGGCGATTATGATGCCATTATCCTTGCGGCTGCCGGGCTGAAGAGATTAGGGCTGGAAGATCGCATCCGGATGCCACTCGCGCCGGAATTACTGCTTCCTGCTGTCGGGCAAGGTGCCGTTGGTATCGAGTGCCGTCTGGATGACATGCAGACCCGTGAGTTACTTGCGCCTTTAAATCATAAAAACACGGAAATTTGTGTCCTCGCTGAACGAGCCATGAATACCCGTCTGGAAGGGGGATGTCAGGTTCCTATTGGTAGTTATGCCATCTGGCAGGGCGATAATATCTGGCTACGAGCGCTTGTTGGCGCACCTGATGGTAGTAACATCATCCGGGGCGAAAGAACTATTTATAGTGAAAGAACGAACTGTAGTGAAAGAACGAGCTGTAGTAAAAGCACTATCAGCAGTGATAAAGCAATATCATCCGAAGAAGCTTGTCAGGCGGGTATTTCACTGGCCGAAGAATTATTGGAGAAAGGTGCCGGCCAGATTCTGGCTGACGTTTATCAGAGAGATCTACCTGCATGAGTATCTTAATCACCCGCCCTGCCCCCGCAGGAGAAGAATTGGTTAATCGGTTAAAAGCGGCTGGTAAAACGGCATTCAGTGCGCCACTTATTTCAATTCATCCGGGGGCGGATTTGCCAGTGCTGTCTTATAAACTGCAAAGGCTAACGGCAGGTGATTTTGTTTTTCTGCTATCTAAAAATGCCGTTCATTATGCCTGTGAGCAGCTTGTACAAGATAGCCTGTCATGGTCTGACAGACTATCTTATTATGGTATCGGTAAATCAACTTCCCTGTTTTTTCATCAAAAAACAGGGAAAAGCATTCTCTGGCCAGAGCAGGGAGAAACAAGTGAAGATTTACTGCAACTCCCCTCCTTGCAGCAGGTGGAGAATAAAAAAGTTTTATTACTCCGGGGTAATGGTGGCCGTGAAATGATTGCTTCAACCCTGCGGGCAAGAGGAGCAGAAGTCGACTACTGTGAATGCTATGCACGTCGAGCTGTCAAATATCATTCAGCTGAGTTCAGTCGTTACTGGCAGCAGTGTGGTATAAAAACCATCGTTGTTACCAGTGGCGAAATGTTACGACTGTTATATAACTTAGTTATTGAAGGTGATGGCGCTGAAGGTAACGCTAATGATAGTAGTAATAGCAAAGCGTGGTTATTAAATTGCCGACTGATTGTGGTCAGTGACCGCCTCGCCAGTATCGCCCGGACACTGGGCTGGCAAGTAATAAAAGTAGCCAAGAGTGCAGATAATGACGCCTTAATGCAGGCGCTGGAATAAACCAATATGGGATGTCCATTATGACGGAACAAAAGAAATCCACTGATGCGGTTGAGACACAACACCCTCAGCAGCCTGAAAAGGCTCCTCGCAAATCCAGAAGTTATGGATGGGTGGGCAGTACTCTCTCAATTGCCATCGCCTTGGCAGTAGGCGCCGGTGGGCTTTATCTTTATTATCACAATAAACAACAGAACGAGGCATTAAGAACTGCAAACCTCAATCTGCAAACTCAGGTTGCTTCCCTCATACAACAGCAATCTGTCGATAAGCAGGATGCTGATAGCAAAATTGAACAGTTAAAACAGGGCTTGCAGAAAGAAGGAACGAAAAACCAGCAACAAATCCAGCAAGTAGACAGCCGCATGGCAGAACTTCAGGATCGAGTTTCTGCCGTTACGAATTCTGACGTTGAGAACTGGCGTCTGGCACAAGCAAATTTTCTGGTGAAAATGGCCAGCCGCAAGATATGGGGGGATCAGGATATCGCCACCGCCATTGCACTGCTAAAAGATGCTGATAACAGTCTTGCGGATATGAATGACTCCAGCTTAATGCCAGCCCGTTCAGCGATTAAGGCAGATATGGATACGCTGTCCAAAATTAAACAAGTCGATCTGGATGGCATCATTCTGACCCTGAATAACTTATCAAATCAGGTAGATAACTTACCGCTGGTTGATAAAGTAGAACAGGGAAAGCCTATGGATGAAGACGGTAAAGAGATCAGTGCTTCACTCTCTGACTGGCGTCAGAACCTGAGCAAAAGCTGGCACAGTTTTATGGATAACTTCATCACTATCAGACCGCGTGATGGCTCCAAAGAGCCTTTATTAGCACCAAAGCAGGAAATTTACCTGCGAGAGAATATTCGCTCTAAACTGTTAATTGCAGCTCAGGCGGTTCCCCGCCGACAAATTGATACTTATCGCGACTCACTAGAATCTGTTTCAACCTGGGTGAACGCTTATTTTGATACCTCATTGCCCGACACAATTACCTTTCTGGAAGAAGTGAAAGCGCTGGAAAAACAGCCTCTTTCCATTGAAATGCCTGAACAATTAAGCAGCCAGCCCATTCTGGCCGATTTAGTACGTAAGCGTATCTATCAGCCGGCTTCTCAACCTCTGCCGGAACCCGAGCATCAGCCAAAGTCTGAAAATACCCCAGCTCAGGCGGAAACACCTGTTCAGGAGGGTTGAAGATGCTGAAAATATTATTATTGTTTGTCATCCTTATTATCGGTGTTGTTCTTGGCCCTTTCCTGTCAGGGCATCAGGGATACGTTCTTATCCAGACCGACAATTACGATATCACTACCAGCGTGACCGGTTTAGTGATCATGTTCCTTCTGCTGCAATTCCTGCTGATTTTTATCGGCTGGTGCTACCGCAGATTAAAACGCACCAGCACTTTTACCCATAGCTGGATTTTTGGCGGCTATAAGCGTAAGCGTGCCCGTTTACAAACCAGACAAGCATTACTCAAGCTGGCTGAGGGGGACTTCAAACAGGTTGAACATTTAATGACACGTAATGCTGACCATGCGGAAGACCCTGTCGTTAACTACCTGCTTGCTGCGGAAGCGGCTCAGCAACGAGGGGATTATTTCCGCACCAATCAATATATCGAGCGCGCCGCCGAAGTTGCGGATAAAGACCAACTGCCTGTCGATATTACCCGCACACGTATCCAGTTAGCACAAGGGGAAACCCATGCAGCCCGTAACAGTGTAGATAAGTTACTGGATACAGCACCGAGACATCCGGAAGTGTTACGACTAGCTGAACAAGCGTATATGCGCTCAGGTGCCTACCAGTCGCTGATTGATATTTTACCTGCGATCAAGAAAGTGGGCCTGCATGACGAAGAGCAAATGACTCAATTGCATCAGCAAGCGTATATCGGGCTGATGAATCAGGTCATGGCAGAAAAAGGCAGTGCCGGATTAAAAGCATGGTGGAAAGATCAACACCGCAAGATCCGCAATGAAACAGCGCTACAGGTTGCGATGGCTGAACATCTGATCGAGTGTAATGATCATGAAACTGCACAGCGAATTATTCTCGACGGATTAAAGCAACAATATGATGACCGGCTGTTGCTGCTGCTTCCTCACTTAAAAGCGGGTAATTCCGAGGTCGTGCAAAAATCACTGTCACATTTACTGAAGCAACATGGTGAAACACCTCTGCTTAACAGTACATTGGGGCAAGTCGCATTACGTCACGGCGAGTGGGCAAAAGCAGAAACAGCATTTAAGGCAGCCCTTGCACAGCGTCCTGATGCCCATGATTACGCCTGGCTTGCTGATGCGCTGGATAGGCTGCATAAACGTGAAGAAGCCGCTCAAATACGTACTAAAGGCTTTATGCTGACACTGAAACGAGAAAGTACCCCGGAAGAAGCGTAACCTTTAGAAATTTGTCATGATTAACAATTAAGACAGGGATATCACCGTTAATCATGGCAAAAATGCTGAACAATATGCAGAAAAGAAAATAACAGGCAAAAAAAAACACCTGTCACGATAAAAGACAGGTGCATAAATACAATCAGGTCTACAGACGGATAGTGCCTCACTCAACGTTATGTCCGGTTCGTGATGAAAAGAAAATTGCTTACTCATCTATAACATGGACCATAGGCACCAGCATCAGCTCTACATCATCCCGAGGTTTATGAAGCTATGCTGTCATAAGGAGTGGGATGAGCATCTACGATTTTACTAATGCATTTTTCATGCCAAATTTTCTCCTCACCCAATTCTAGGCGCATAAATAACTCTATGGTCTAAATCTAAAGTCTACTCGATGAAAAAACAGCATAAGAGATAAAATGAATAGGTTGGCTTTCTACAAAATACGCCAAATACCGTCTCTCATTTGAGACAACAATTCAGCATCTAAATTACACTCAAATATAATCAACAAGTTAAACGTCTCCAATTAGAGACAGCAAAGGGTATCGTTTGTCGTTGAAATACAACACTGAGATTAAAACAATTTTAAAAACAAAAAGTTAATAAAATTGCAAACTAATAAAAACAATCTATTTCAAAAGAATCGAGTATCAGAAAAGCAAAGGAGATTTAGGGAAAGGGAAATATTTTTTATTTTCTTTAAATACAATAAGAAAAGCCCTGCTTATAGCAGGGCTTTTCTTAAGAATCTGGTCGGCGAGAGAGGATTCGAACCTCCGACCCACTGGTCCCAAACCAGTTGCGCTACCAAGCTGCGCTACTCGCCGAAATATTTTTTTAAAGCTAAGATACTCATTTTCTTTTTTATGGTGCGAAGGGGGGGACTTGAACCCCCACGTCCGTTAGGACACTAACACCTGAAGCTAGCGCGTCTACCAATTCCGCCACCCTCGCAATGTCATAAAAAAGATGGGGTGGCTAACGAGACTCGAACTCGCGACGACTGGAATCACAATCCAGGGCTCTACCAACTGAGCTATAGCCACCATAACATATCTTTTATTACTGCTTACAACGCCGTACCACGATAACCCATTGTCACTGCTCTTGCACGCTTTAAATGGCGCGCCCGACAGGATTCGAACCTGAGACCTCTGCCTCCGGAGGGCAGCGCTCTATCCAGCTGAGCTACGGGCGCTTAACGCCGTTGCGGTGGAGGATAGTACGGATTTAATCTCCAACTGTCCAGTGCTTTTTTTAAAGAAATAGTGCGTTTGATTATGCTTTATTCATTTCGTTGATAAAGACAGCACTTTCCCACCGCAAATTGTTTTTCAGATGAAAATTTACCCTACATTTTCTATCTGTTTTTGTTCCCGGATAAATTTTATTACCCAATAAATCAGTGACACAATCAGCAAGAAGGCACCACCAACCATGAGTGAAAAACGCGTATCCGGATTAATCGCCATCCCAATCAATACACAAGACAAGAAAATCAGTGTCAGGTAATTGATATAAGGGAAAAGTATCGATTTAAACGGGTGCTGTTTCAGGGCTTCCTGATGATGCTGACGGAAACGTAGCTGGCTCACCAGAATCACAAACCACGGTACCATTCCCGGCAGAACACTGGCGCTATAGACATACACAAAAACAGACTGTGGATTTGGGATCAAATAATTCAGGCTGGAACCGGCAATCAGGCAACCAATCGTGATTGCAACACATCTGACAGGTACACCATTTTTCGATAGCTTACGCAATGAAGCCGGCAACTGACGATTTTCAGCCAGCGCATACAACATCCTGCCTCCGCTGTACATGCCGCTGTTACATCCCGAAAGGGCCGCAGTCAGTACTACAAAGTTGATCACTGCCGCTGCTGAAGCAATACCAACTTTAGCAAAAGTCATGACGAACGGGCTGCCATGGCTGCCTATCTCAGTCCATGGAAACAGGGTTACAACAATGAAAATCGCCCCGACATAGAAAATCAGAATACGCCACAAAATATTGTTGATTGCTTTTTTCAGGGTAACCTGTGGGTTCTTGGCTTCACCAGCGGTGATACCAACCAACTCGACGCCCTGATAGGATGCAACCACAATACACAATGCAAACAAAAATCCTTTCCAACCACCGGCAAAGAAACCACCATGAGCCGTCAGATTATCAAGACCGATGGCTTGCCAGTCATTTCCTAATCCAAAAAATATCAGCCCGATACCGACTAAAATCATCACAATAATCGTGGTGACTTTGATCATTGCAAACCAGAATTCCAGCTCCCCATACAGCCGCACTGCCGCCAGATTAGCCAGTGCCACCAGACTAACCGCCACCAAAGCCGCTACCCATTGTGGTAAATCGGGGAACCAGAACTCAGCATAGACTCCCACAGCGGTAATTTCTGAAATCCCGACAGAAACCCACATGAACCAGTAACCCCAAGCGGTCAGGCATCCCCAGTAGGGGCTGAGGTATTTATGACCAAAAGCAGCAAATGAACCGGTAACAGGCTCAAGAAATAACATTTCGCCCATTGACCGCATAATGAAAAAGACAAAAAGACCGGCGATAATGTAAGCCAGTAAAACTGAGGGGCCAGCCCATTTCAGGGTGCTGGCAGAGCCCATGAACAGCCCGACACCGATTGTGCCACCTAACGCAATTAGCTCAATATGTCGCGCTTCAAGTCCTCTTTGCAGCCCCTGCTCGGGCAGATCTTGTTTCGAATCACTCATAAAACTCCCTATCCATTTTTATGGTGTCTATATTTATTTGCAAACAGAAAAAATACAGGAATTAATAATCAATGGTTGTGAAGATAGTTGTAAAAAGGCAGGGATCAAAGCACGTTTTGCTTATCAGTGAAATAAAAAATTGTAAAATCGAGTCAACGGAGATAGTTAAATGAAGTGGACTAAGGTAAGGCCGCCCACTGCGCCATACGTAACGTTAAGACGGACACAGTGGGTTAACAGCAATTAAAATATCACCTACAGCTTGCCGCTGTAGTAATACCCCAAAAACCTCAACAGTTTAATTTGCCGGCGGATACGGCTAGGCTGCGACAACAGACGATAAAGCCATTCCAGACCTAAGTTCTGCCAGACTTTTGGCGCACGCTTCACATACCCAGTGAAAACATCATACGTTCCTCCGACCCCCATATACAGTGAGCCAGAATGCACTTTTCGGCAGTCACGCATAAAAATTTCCTGCCTTGGCGAGCCCATTGCAACCGTAACAATCTTTGCACCGCTGGCACGGATACGTTCAAATACCGCATCGCGCTCATCAGCGGTAAAATAACCATCCTGACTGCCTACAATATTGACGTCCCACTGTTTACGAAGTTTGTTTACTGTCTGCGCCAGAATTTCCGGTTTTCCTCCCACCAAAAAGACCGGAGTACCTTCACGTCCTGCGCGCTCCATCAGGGCTTCCCATAAATCTGCGCCCGCAATGCGTGACACCTGTGCATCCGGATATTTACGCCGAATGGCACGCACAATACTGATGCCATCTGCATAAAGATATTCCGTTTCATCCAGCAGCATACTCAGTGCATTGTCTTTCTCAGCAGTAAGCACTTTCTCTGCATTGATAGCGACCAGTGTTCCCGTTTTGACCTGCCCATCCTGAAAAAGATGATCGAGGAAATGTGACATTCCCTGAAATCCCCACAACTCCAGACCACGGATACGATATTTACGAATATCATTCAGCGCCATTTTTGCTCCTTACATCCACCCGAGCAGGTGTTTCTGGTGATACAGACATATTGGTGATGACAAACTTCCGAACAAGCCCTGCACTATCGAACAGCCAGTACAGCAATTTTGCTACTATCAGGCACAGACCAAAGACAGCACCAAAGAACACAACACGAGAAACAAAAGAATCCATACCTTCACGGGCAAGGACTATCATGTTAAAAATCGCGCCAAAGCAGAATGCCTGTAAAATAGCTGCTTTATAACGGTTTGCTTCCTGTTTCCCTGCTTCATAAATCCAGTCAAACCACTTGATAATCATGCCAACAACAACTGCACCAAGCGGGATAAAAAACACGCCACCCATAACGACCAGCGAGCCTATCAGCGTCGGGGAAATTGCTAAACCAGAGTGGTTATTCAACACATCCCAGGTAAAATAATTAGCTGTGTTCCAGACCAGATTCGGCCTGTCCGGCCAGACCCAGCCCGGAATAAAAACATAGAAATCCCGGATAATCGGGGCTAATCCCTGAAAGTCAATTTTGCTGTAGTTATCCAGCAGCAAAGCCAGATTTTCCCACGGAGAAAAAGTATCACGGGTCAAATACAAGAAAGTATAAAACGCTTCTGCTCCGCTCACATCAAGGCTATAACGCTTCAGGGCCAGCCAGAACATACCGACAATCCCAATAACACCGGCCACAAGCAGCATCCACAATGTAATCCAGCCCCGGACAATACCGATGAACAGAAACAGTGCAAACGCAATAATGATATTGGCTCGTGTTCCTCCGACAATCACATAAGTCAGAATGCCGAACCCAACGGTTCCCACTAAAAATAACAGCCAACGCGTTTTGGTCGGTTTCAGGAAAAATACCACCAGCATGGCGGGGATAAAGAAGTAGAAAAAGCGTTTAAGCGCTACCCCGGAAACCTTACTGGAAAAGATCTGGCTGTACGACTGTAGCTTAAATAACAGAAAACCATTTTGCAGGAAGAAAGAGCCAACAGCGAAAATGGCTATACCCGCTAACAAAAACCACGCCAGATTAGTCTCCACTCGGTTCATGGTGAACAATGGCTTACGCGGAACAAGACCACTCGTTGCGTATTCCTTCCCCGATATCCGGTACCTGAGACGTACTTTATAACTGACATAATAAATGGCATAGAAACAAGTTGATGCCAATATTGCATACAGCAGTGAACTCACCGGTACAACCTGCACATCAAACTGGAAAACCAGTATGCTTGTCAGTGGGAAACCAAAATAAAAAGTCAGCAGGTAAAGCAGTGAGAAAAAAATATTAAAATTAAAACGAACGCGCTGAAATTCTTGATACGTCAGTGTCAGAATAAAAATCAACGAGATTGCATAAACAACAAACAGCCCACCAAATTGCACCAACGTCATTGCAGCTCTCCAGATGCTTCCAGCAGGGCAATTTTCCACCCTTTGACAAAGTTAGGATCAAAAAAAGCGATTGCCTTCTTATCGAGAGACAGCATCTGACGCTGCGCTTCCTGCACCCAATGCTTATTCAGTTCATCACCATCAAACAGAACCGGTATTTGCTGTTCGGCTAAGTCCTGCCAGAATGGATTCTGGCGGCTCAGAACAAAAGGGATCCCCTGTTGAATCAGCAGGCAAAGCGTTCCTATTCCCTGCTGGCGCTGAAAAATAAAATAGCCCAAATCACATTGACACAGTAATGATAAATAATCATCAAATGTCATTTTTTCTTTCAGTATTCTGATATTTTCAGCCCGGAATAACGATAATGCGGCCTGTTCTACATTCTGGATATAAGCCTGATTATTATCGGGATAACCCATTGGCAGGATAAGCCGGGCTTCTGAACCAAACTGACGATGAATTTTGTGTAGTGCTTCAATATGCCGATTAGATTGATCACCTGAATTTCCCAGTAAAATGGTGATCCCTTCAGGTGAAAATAGTTTTTCTTTCACTGTCAGCGAAGGTGTCATGCGTGTTGGGAAATAGAGCAGTGAAGCCGGTACTCGCGGATGCGATTTCGCGAAATAGTTAAGATCTCCCCGTGTCGCAAATACTCGCCCAATCCGCTTCTGAGCCAAACGGCGCAATAGATAGAACACACGAAATTTAAGCTGGCGGGAATCCTCGTACAAATCAGCCCCCCACACATGCCACCAGAATTGATGACTTTTGATTTTTCCGGCTAATAAAGCCAGCCACAAGCCTGCATTGAACTGCCCATGAAAAAAGAAGCGGTTAGCCCGCTCTTCCTGTGCCATTGCGATGACTGCCTGCGATAATACTGCTTTGTTTTCATAAGTTGTGATAGTTAAAGCAGGATAATTTTCGGCTATCCATAAAGGGTCTTGCCATGAAGCATCTTTAGCCACCACCATAAAACACGGCTTGGCTGAAGGCTTAGTTTCCGCTGCCAGTACGTCATTAAAAAAACGCAGTAACGTTTGATTGTGATGCGGGATATCCGATCCCAAAACGTGGATTAAGGTTGTCATGCTCGTCTGCAATAAATAATAAATACGCTACAACAAAGGCTAAAATAAACGATATAGGTCGCCATATAAGATTGTGCTGCCCCAAGCGCTCCATTTATCGGGATCAGCCAGTGAGAAAAGCCTGTCAGCAACAGAAACTGGCTGACTTCCGCCAATATATAAAAGCGTAAGGCGGCTTTTGCTATCACCAGATAGCCAAAAACATAGGCACAAACTTTCAGAACATCTCCCACCAGCTGCCATGCGAATAGATCCCGCATTGCGGTAAATTTATCTGAAAACAATAGCCAGATAACAAAGTCACGCAATAACCAGACGGAAAAACTGGCAGCAGCCACTGCGGGTAATACAAACTTTAACGCCTTTACGATCTCACTGGTGATCTTATTTTTACTTTCCAGTCGAGAAAGGGTCGGTAGCAAATAAACGGTGAAAGAGGCCGTGATAAATTGTAAATAAGCATCGGAAATACTGCTTACACCCTGCCAAATTCCCACTTCTTCCCAGCTATAACGCTCAGCCATTAAGTTCCGCATCATGATATAAGCGACTGGCAGTGTAATGGAAGTCAGCAAGGCCATCAGCGTAAACTTCCCCAAATGGCTGGCAATGGCGCGATCCCATGCAGGTTTCAGTGCTGAAAATGCTATCGTCTTGCGTTGCAGTAACATCATTCCTGCCGGCAAAACCACCAAAGCGGGCACTAAAGCCAGACCAGCCAGTGCACCTTCATACCCCCCCAGCCAATAACACAGGCCATAAGCAATCACCCCTATCAGGCTGCCGAGTATAATCGCCAGTGCATTTCCCTGAGCATCGCGGAACCCTTTCAAAATAGCCAGAAAATAGTTGGCATAAGCGATTCCCATTTGAATAAATGCGAGCACCTGCACAACAGTTTTGTAATGATTGTGACCAAACAGGCTAATACTGATAGCTTCACTGAATAACAGGAACACTACCGCCAGCAGGGTAGAAAACCCCAGAATAATTGAGGATGACGTTCCCAATACAGCCTTAAGCTTTTCCGGCTGAGAGTGGTGCTCAGCTACATATTTGGTCACACCATTGAAAATCCCGGCACCAGACAGTACTCCCAGAACAGTAATGAGCTGGCGGAAATTCCCCGCCTGCCCCACCCCTGCCGGGCCAAAGGAGACGGCCAGAAGTTTAACGACCAGTAACCCCACACCAATTTTGATTAGTGTGGAGCCAGCCGTCCAGACTGAGGCTTTGGCAAGTGACATATCAGGCAAAAAATTCCTTGATGCGACTGATGACAACCTGTTGTTCTTCATCAGTAATATTGTAAAACATCGGTAAACGCACTAGGCGCTCACTTTCACGGGTAGTGAAGCGGTCTTCGCCATGAAAGCGACCACATTTCTCACCAGCCGGGCTGGTATGCAGTGCAACGTAATGGAATACCGTCAGGATATCCGCCTCTTTCATAAAACGATTAAATTCACTACGTTCTGCCACATCTTTCAGTTTGATATAAAACATGTGGGCATTGTGTCCCAGATTTTCTGGCACAACAGGCAAAGTCAGCAGCCCTTTATCAGCCAATGGTTTCAGCGCCTGATAATAGTTATTCCATAGCGCCAGGCGGCGATGATTAATTTTATCCGCGACTTCCAGTTGTGCCCACAGGAATGCCGCCTGTAAGTCAGAAAGCAGATAGCTGGAACCAATGTCACGCCAGGTATACTTGTCTACCTGTCCCCGGAAAAACTGAGCACGGTTAGTCCCTTTTTCACGGATAACTTCGGCACGGGCAAGCATGGATTGATCATTGATCAGGGTCGCTCCACCTTCGCCTCCGGCTGAGTAATTTTTGGTTTCATGAAAGCTGAAACAACCAATATGACCAATCGTCCCCAGCGCACGCCCTTTATAGGTTGACATAACACCCTGTGCAGCATCTTCGACGACATACAGATTGTATTTTTCTGCCAATGCCATAATGGTATCCATTTCACAAGCTACCCCCGCATAATGCACTGGTACAATGGCGCGGGTTTTATCCGTGATGGCGGCTTCAATTTTGGTTTCATCAATGTTCATCGTATCCGGATGAATATCCACGAAAACAATGGTTGCTCCACGCAAAACAAAAGCATTGGAAGTCGAAACAAAAGTGTAGCTCGGCATGATGACTTCATCACCCGGCTGGATATTCAACAGTATTGCCGCCATTTCTAAGGAAGCAGTACAGGAAGGCGTTAACAACACCTTTGTTTTATGCAAAGCATCCGGACAACTAAAGCGTTTCTCCATCCACTCTTCACAACGTTTGGTAAAACCACCGTCACCACACAATTTCCCACTGGCCATCGCCTGTTGCATATATTCCAGTTCAGTGCCGACAACCGGGGGTTTGTTAAATGGAATCATTTCGTCCTCTGTATAACCAATATGCAGTGCTTTCGATTGTTGCACCACTACGTGTATAAAGGCGCAAAGCCATGATGTTGCTGATTTGCGTTGCAATTCTCAGGCATTGTATCTCATGGTTATGGCACCATTGTTGCGCCGCTGACATTAATTTTTTTCCGATCCCCTGCTGCAATTTGCCCGGCATTGCCGCCAGCAAACCTATCCGTGCTTCATGACTTCCTATCTTTCTCATGGTGACAAAACCAGCCGGATTGCCACACTCATCATTAACAAGCAGGCACTCATGGTCAAAGGTGCCCAAAACCGCCTTCTCAACCCATTCAGCATAAAAACGGCCACTATCATTCACCTGATACCAGGGTGTACGAAAGCGACTGGTTGAAAATACGCTGGCTGCCGCCGCTTTAAGTAACGGAATATCCTGTGAGGTCGCGGTTATTAATGCCTGATCCCTGCCTGCTTTTTCTGGGCTAATGGATAACCGTAAATCTGCTTCACCTTCCACCAGAGAAAAGCCCATCACTGATAATTGATCAATCAGATAAACCTGCTGAGCCGGCACTTTTGCCTGTACTAAGGCATATTCATCCAGTTTAGCCGCAGTGACTGGCACAGCAGACGGTGAAGAGGCCGTTATGATATTCAGACGGGCAGTGGACAGACCAAAAAATTGGCTGTCCCATGCCAGAGGTTCAATATCAGCGTGAATACACATTGAGTAAATCCAGCAAATATTGGCCATAGCCTGTTTTAGTTAACTCTGCCGCAGAAGCCCTGACCTGCTCATCGCTCATCCAGCCATTACGCCATGCAATCTCTTCCAGACAGGCAATTTTGAAGCCCTGCCGTTTTTCGACAGTCTGCACAAACATACTGGCTTCAATCAGGCTGTCATGGGTACCGGTGTCCAGCCAGGCAAAACCACGCCCGAGTAATTCAACATTCAGCTCGCCACGTTCCAGATACATCTGATTAATGCTGGTAATTTCCAGCTCTCCACGGACAGAAGGTTTTACCCGCTTAGCGAAATCCACAACGTTGTTGTCATAAAAGTAAAGCCCGGTCACCGCCCAATTTGATTTTGGCTGTACTGGCTTCTCTTCAATAGAAAGAACACGATACTGTTCGTCAAACTCCACAACACCGAACCGTTCAGGATCCATAACCTGATAGCCGAATACGGTAGCGCCATGACTACGGGCCGCAACACTTTGTAGCTTCGGACTGAATGCCTGACCAAAGTAAATATTGTCACCCAGCACCAGACAACAAGGATTATCCCCAATAAACTCTTCACCAATCAGGAATGCCTGCGCCAGACCATCCGGCGAAGGCTGTACTGCATAGCTCAGATGAATACCAAAACGTTCACCATCACCCAGTAACCGTTTAAAGGCGGGTAAGTCTTCCTGCGTGGAAATAATCAGGATATCGCGTATCCCTGCCAGCATTAAGACTGACAACGGATAGTAGATCATTGGCTTGTCATAAATAGGCAATAACTGCTTTGAGACGCCGCGTGTTATTGGGTACAGACGTGTGCCGGAGCCACCTGCCAGTATAATTCCTTTCATGTCATCCCCCTGATGGGTTTATTTATTTCCGCAATGATCAAACTGTCCATCATGTTCAGACAAGCCAAGGCGTTCTCCCGCATAAGAACCATCCTGCACCCTGCGCCACCAGTTTTCGTTTGCCAGATACCACTGCACTGTCTTACGAATACCGGATTCAAACGTTTCCTGTGGTTTCCAGCCTAATTCACGCTCAATTTTTGCGGCATCAATGGCATAACGCATATCATGCCCCGGGCGATCTGTAACGTAGGTAATCAGCTCTCGGTAATGCGCCACACCGGCTGGTTTTTCCGGCTTAAACTCTTCCAGCAACTCGCAAATCGTCTCGACCACATCAATATTACGGCGTTCGTTATGGCCGCCAATATTATATGTCTCACCCGGTACAGCCTGAGTCACTACCAGATGCAGTGCCCGTGCATGATCTTCCACATACAGCCAGTCACGGATCTGTTCTCCCTTACCGTAAACAGGCAAAGGTTTACCCGCCAGTGCATTCAGGATCACCAGAGGGATCAACTTTTCCGGGAAATGGTAAGGGCCATAATTATTCGAGCAGTTCGTGATCACTGTTGGTAAACCATAAGTGCGTCGCCATGCCCTGACCAGATGATCGCTGGATGCCTTGGATGCTGAATAAGGGCTGCTCGGCGCATAAGGTGTCGTTTCTGTGAAAAATCCCTCTTCGCCATGCAGATCACCATAGACCTCATCCGTTGAAATATGGTGAAAACGAAATGCTGTCTGTTTTTCCTGATCTAACTGCTGCCAGAACGCACGAGCCGCTTCTAATAGGGTGTAAGTACCAATGATATTGGTTTCAATGAATGCCGCAGGCCCATCAATGGAGCGATCAACATGGCTTTCCGCCGCCAGATGCATCACCGCATCAGGCTGATATTGCTGAAAAATACGTTCCAAAGCATCACGATGACAGATATCCGCCTGCTCAAACGCATAACGAGGATGATCAGCGACCGGTGTCAGTGACTCAAGATTGCCGGCATAAGTCAGGCTATCAACCACAACGACACTGTCTTCAGTGTGATTGATTATATGGCGAACCACCGCAGAACCAATAAACCCTGCTCCACCAGTAATTAGAATACGTTTCAACGCCAGACTCCTTTGCTATCTACAACCCATTTTTGTTTTATCTGACTGCCATTGATAGCCTTAAACTGGCTGTGATCCACCAGCATCAATACAACATCAGCCTCTTCCAGTGCCTGTTGTAGGCTGACCAGCTCCACCACACCTTCCAGTGAATGAGGCAGTTCGTGAATATTCGGTTCAACAGCCAGAGTAGAACCAGCGTGCCACTGCGCAATCATTTTGGTGATATGAACGGCCGGACTTTCACGTAAATCATCAATGTTTGATTTAAATGCCAGACCAAAGCAGGCAATTTTAATTTCACTGGCTCGCTTGTTGCTTTCGGCCAGACAATCCGCAACTGCGGCTTTCACCTGATCAACCACCCAAAGTGGTTTGTCGTCGTTAACAAGGCGAGCGGTACGGATCAGGCGAGACTGTGTAGGATTTTGTGACACAATAAACCACGGATCGACTGCAATGCAGTGCCCGCCGACTCCCGGTCCCGGTTGCAGGATATTAACCCGAGGATGTCGGTTTGCCAGACGAATTAATTCCCAGACATTAATTTCCTGTTCAGCACAGATAAGCGAGAGTTCATTGGCAAAGGCAATGTTAACATCCCGGAAGCTGTTCTCAGTCAGCTTACACATTTCTGCCGTTCTGGCGTTGGTGACAACACATTCACCTTCAAGGAAAATTTTATACAGCTCACTTGCTCTGGAAGACGATTTTGGGGTCATTCCTCCTACAACACGGTCGTTTTTGATTAGCTCCACCATGACCTGACCCGGTAATACCCGTTCAGGACAATAAGCGATATCAATATCTGAATTTTCCCCTGCCTGTTGCGGAAAGGAGAGATCCGGTCGTGCTTCTGCCAGCCTCTCGGCCATTTGTTCCGTTGCACCGACTGGCGAGGTTGATTCCAGAATAATCAGATCGCCTTTTTTCAAAACAGGTGCTATGGATTCTGCTGCTGAATAAACATAAGCCATATCAGGCTCATGATCGCCCTTAAAAGGCGTAGGAACTGCAATCAGAAATGCATCCGCTGGCTGAGGTGAAGTTACCGCTCTCAGATAACCACCTTCAACAGCTGTTTTTACAACTTGATCCAAATCAGGCTCAACAATGTGAATCTCTCCACGATTAATCGTCTCCACTGCATGCTGGTTAACATCAACACCAATAACCGTTTTCTGGCAGGAAGCAAATGCGGCCGCAGTAGGTAAACCGATATAACCAAGACCGATCACAGAAATTGTTTCAAAACTCATAATGTCACCTGATTTTTCTTCAATATTTCCAGAATTTTCTGGCAAGCCTTGCCATCCCCGTAAGGATTATGGGCCCGGCTCATTTGTTGATAAGCGGAGTCATCCGTCAATAAACGCGTGACTTCATCAACAATAGTTTGGGTTTTTGTTCCTACCAGCCGCACAGTACCCGCATCAGCCGCTTCCGGCCGCTCTGTAGTATTACGCATAACCAAAACGGGCTTACCGAGTGAGGGAGCTTCCTCCTGAATTCCGCCTGAATCAGTCAGGATCAAATAGGCATGATCCATCAGATAAACAAAGGGCAGATAATCCTGTGGACTGATAAGAATAATATTATCAATACCATGCAAAATACGTTTTACCGGTTCGCATACATTGGGATTCAGGTGTACAGGATAAACAACCTGCACATCTGGGTGCATTCTGGCGATTTGCGCCAGTGCTTCACAGATTCGCTCAAAACCACCACCAAAATTCTCTCGGCGATGACCTGTTACCAAAATCATCTTTTTAGCAGGATCAATAAAAGGGTAAAGCTCGGCAAGCTGCCCCCTTAATATGTCATCATGCATAATGCGATCACGCACCCAGAGCAAAGCATCAATAACGGTATTTCCCGTAACGAAAATAGCCTTGTCTGCAATAGATTCCTGTAAGAGATTACTGCGGGAGTTTTCTGTCGGAGCAAAATGATACGTTGCCAGATGACCTGCAATTTTACGGTTGGCCTCTTCCGGCCATGGAGAATAAAGATCGCCTGTTCTCAGCCCTGCCTCAACATGCCCTACCGGTATTCTCTGATAAAAAGCGGCCAGACTGGTCGCCATTGTGGTAGTGGTATCACCGTGTACCAGTACTACATCTGGCCTGAATTCATTTAATACCGGCTTTATGGATTCGAGTATCCGGCAGGTAATATCCGTCAGATCCTGCCCTTTCTTCATAATATTGAGATCAAAATCCGGCTTGATCCCAAATAAGTTCAGTACCTGATCCAACATTTCCCTATGCTGTGCGGTCACACAAACTTTTGCCTCAAAATCACTATCCTCGGCTAAAGCGTGTACCAGCGGCGCCATTTTGATGGCTTCCGGGCGAGTACCAAACACAGTCAACACTTTCACAGTGGCTCTCTTATTTTGTTAATCATTGCTGGGTAGTTCCACAAAGGAATATAAAATTATGTGCGTGAACGCCTCGCTAATGCGACTCCGGCACCAACCAACAGACCTACAGCTCCCCACAAAATCATCATAAATACACGGCGAGGGCTGTCTCTATTAACGGGTTCTTCTGGCGTTCTAAGATAACGGTAGGTCTGAAAAGTGTTCTGTAAAGTGGGACCGACACTGAGTGTCGACAGCATCGCTATATTTTGATCATAATCGATACTGTAATTAGGGCCTGTAGCCTCCAGTGTTTCAAGCTGAGCCTGTAGTAATGGGACTCCCAGCATAAACATTTTGGATTCAGGTAATTCACTGATGGGGATGTTTGTCTGGTTACGCTGAATACCCTGTTTTTCAGCAACTTTTAATGATTGCTGCAATACGTTCAACTCACGGTTATACATGGCCTTAGCGACGAGTTCCTGTCGCTTAACCAGCGCTTTCATTGACTGAGTCCGTGTTGCCCATGCGCCTTTTATTTCGTCATTCAGATGAGTACTCGCACGCTGGTTAGCAAAAGCAATGTACTCCCGCAAAAGCCGGTTAGCATCAGCGGCTGTTTCTGCCGTCAGTTTGATACTTTCATTCTGGGCATTTTTTTCACCGCGACGTGTTACCTGAATATTGTTGATTAATTCTTCCAGTAACACCGCATCAGCTTTGCTCTTACCGTTATGACGCTGTTTGTAATAATTAGAGTGCAGCCAGAATTCACGACGAGTATCATAAGCTTCAGCCTGTATCATGAACTCTTTGTAAGCTCCATCGGGAATGGTCGGCAGTTGGGCTTCCGGTGAAGCATTAATATGCGTATCCAGATTACGCAAAAATTGCTGTTGTGAGTAATAACTCCCCAGATTATTAGTTGTCGGTAAATCCACAATAGCGGTTGCGCTCCATTTTTGCTGCATCAGATACGATGCAGCCAGAGCAACAGCAGCGAAAATTATTGCCAGTGCGATAATCCATATCTTTCCACGCCACAGAGCACAACATAGCGCACGAATATCCAGTTCATGCTCTGTAACCGTTTGATCCTGATTAGATTTCGTTTCTGAGTTTTCCACTGCGCAAAACCTCTTTGATAAGCCGATGTTTTTTTTAGTGATGGTTTGCAACCCGACGCATCCGGCGTTTCCACCGTTTTATAAAACGGGCTACACGCCATGCTCTTTTGATGCAATAACCATACAACATAAATGCAAGCAAAAATAATGCCAACATTACCCATTGAGGAACAAAATCCAGCCGTTCGCCAATAATGCCAATCCCGGCTAATAATGCTGCTGTCATTGTGATTAGGACAAAGGCCTGACGGGACGTAAAACCAGCGCGCATGATTAAGTGATGAATATGCTGGCGATCCGGTGAGAATGGGCTCATTCCCTTACGCAGTCGGCGGTACATAATCGCAACCATATCCATCAACGGAATGGCAATGATCCATAAAGCCGTCACAGGATTGATAGAACGATTTCCACCCTGAGTCGCTTCAGTCAGCAACCAGATAATGGTAAAACCAATTAATGTACTTCCGGCATCTCCCATAAAGACTTTAAAGCGTTTACCCAATAGCCCCAGATTAAGAAAAATATAAGGCAGTATCCCGGCAATAAATGCAAAGCACCAGAATGCTAAAGCTGTATTGCCGCTCTCATACAGCAGGATACCCAAAGCCCCGAAAGAGACACAGGACAGGCCACCTAACAGGCCATCAATACCATCTACCATATTAAAAGCATTAATGGCAGCCCAGACAGCAAACAGAGTGACGACGTAGCTGAATGGCCCCAGCGTCATTTCCCACGGACCAAAAGTATTACCCAAGCTTTCAAGTCTCAGGTCAGCGAAATACATCATACTGATGCCGACTAAAGCCTGAATTGTTGCACGAATTTTTACACTGATATCAAACCGATCATCCAGAGCACCAATAAAAACCAGTATCCCTGCACAAAACAAATACAGCCACTTATGTGGTATAAACTCTTTTGTTATAACAAAAGCAAAACAGACACTCACAAAAACAGATATCCCCCCCACCAAAGGAATTAAACCATGGTGACGTTTACGGTAATTCGGCTTATCAACAAGACCAACCTTTTTTGCTACCTTCCTTGCCATGAACAAAAAAACGAATGAAAATATGAAGATGCAAAAAACTTCGGCACTCATGCTGGGTATATTCACAATAACAACTCTCTGTAAAAATAATAATGATGGCCATCTATTATTCATTAACTTATGGATTCAATAGCCTGCCCATAAGTTCCCTGTTCAAGAAGACATCCTGCTATGTATAAATGAAAATCAAAAAAATAATGCAGATTACAAGTAATGATTAATAGTTATTTATAGAACTTCTATAAAATTTCCGCCCAAGAAACACTCATTCAATCAAACGAAAAACATGCAAAACATGTACCATTTCAACGGATAATTTAACACACCTATAAAAAACGCCACAGAAGAGTGGCGTTTTTTTGAAGAAATGATCGCTTAATTACTTTTTGTTTATGGACTATCAATTGTTATTTGCAGACTACGAACGTTTCATAAAGTCGAAAAATTCTTCGTTTGTTTTTGTCATAGCCAGTTTATTGATAAGGAATTCCATTGCATCAATTTCACCCATAGGGTGAATAATTTTACGCAATATCCACATCTTCTGTAGCTCATCCTGAGTCGTGAGCAACTCTTCTTTACGCGTACCAGAACGGTTGTAATCAATCGCAGGGAAAACACGTTTTTCTGCAATCTTACGGGACAGGTGCAATTCCATATTACCTGTACCTTTAAATTCTTCGTAAATGACCTCATCCATTTTAGAACCGGTATCAACCAGCGCTGTAGCGATGATGGTCAGGCTACCACCTTCTTCAACATTACGTGCTGCACCAAAGAAACGTTTTGGACGATGCAGAGCATTGGCATCCACACCACCGGTCAGCACTTTACCAGAAGCCGGAACAACGGTGTTATATGCACGGGCAAGGCGGGTTATGGAATCCAACAGGATAATAACGTCTTTTTTATGTTCAACCAGACGTTTTGCTTTTTCGATGACCATTTCAGCCACTTGAACGTGGCGGGAAGCAGGCTCATCAAAAGTGGAAGCGATAACTTCACCTTTTACCAGACGCTGCATTTCGGTCACTTCTTCCGGACGCTCATCGATCAGCAATACCATCAATACGCAGTCTGGATAGTTATGTGCAATGTTCGCCGCAATGTTTTGCAGCAACATGGTCTTACCCGCTTTTGGTGGTGCAACAATCAGACCACGCTGACCACGACCGATAGGTGCAGCCAAATCCAGAACTCGGGCTGTCAAGTCTTCTGTAGAACCATTACCACGCTCCATGCGCAAACGGTTATTAGCATGAAGTGGGGTGAGGTTTTCAAACAGGATCTTGCTGCGGGCGTTCTCTGGTTTATCAAAGTTAACTTCATTAACTTTTAACAGGGCAAAATAACGTTCACCTTCTTTCGGTGGACGGATTTTACCTGAAATGGTGTCACCGGTACGGAGGTTAAAGCGGCGGATTTGACTAGGAGAAACGTAGATATCATCGGGGCCTGCAAGGTAGGAGCTGTCTGCGGAGCGGAGGAAACCGAATCCATCCTGCAATATCTCCAGCACACCATCTCCGAAAATATCCTCTCCGCTCTTCGCATGCTGTTTGAGGATAGAGAAAATAATGTCTTGCTTGCGCATACGAGCCAGATTTTCCAGCCCCATATTTTCGCCGAGAGTAATTAACTCTGATACCGGCGTATTTTTTAATTCGGTAAGATTCATAATGGTGGGTTCTTTAACTCGGGGTATATCTCGAACTATGAACGTGAATGGTATGGCAGCGTTATCGGTGCCTGTTTATTTGTACCCAAAACAAATACAACCTTTTAACATATAAATTTATATTACAAGGTAATAGTCTGAAGTACTCTAATTGATTTCAAAATAAGGCTAACAAACTGTGAATGCACGGCTGAGATGGTAATAACAAAATGTGATTAAGTTCAGAACTAAAAACTATCTCAGTGAAAAGCTATCTCAGCGTAAGTACCGTTTCAACAAATACTGTTTTAGCAAATATTATCTCAGCAAAAGAGGTTCAGTAAAAGAAGGCTTCAACATAGACGCTGGAACGAAAACATCATTGGGATGTTAGCATAAAGACGTCTTCAGCATCAGGCTATATACTGAATGACTCACTATATATGCTTTTAGATACTATATGCTTTTAGATACTGTACTAAATACGATATGCCATCAGATATTTCAAGGTGTCAGAGATAACAGATTTATCAGACACTACAGATTGTTTAGTATGTAACATGTCCGTTGTCAATTATTCATGCAGATGATGAAAATTTTTCTATGCATGTTCCATATAAGCACGTGGTCGCTAACTTACCATGCTTCGTAGCGGACGTCTAGCTGTCAGTAAGATAAATCACCTTATCCGCTAAACGTCCTTAATTACTGTGAGCAAACTCTAAGTTAGAGGTATGGCTCCAAAAATTCTTTCAGTTGAGTTTTTGACAAAGCTCCCACTTTTACTGCGACTTTCTCACCGTCTTTAAACAGAATCAGTGTTGGGATGCCACGGATACCAAATTTTGGTGCGGTTTCAGTGTGATCATCAACATTCAGTTTAGCAACCGTCAGCTTACCTGCATATTCTGCCGCGATTTCATCCAGAATAGGAGCGACCATTTTGCAAGGACCACACCACTCTGCCCAAAAATCAACCAGAACAATACCTTCTGATTGCAGTTTATCTTCATTAAAGTCACTGTCTGCCAGATGAATAACGCCAGCACTCACAATCTTTTCACTCATTAATTGGACTCCAAAGTAAAATCTTTTAGGTTATCAGTCTACATTAACCAACATAAGGTGTCTTTATTTCAGCGGATACACTTTCTTAAAGCAATAGTTAGCTGATATTCTACCACACTATGAGCAAAACACATTTGACAGAAAAGAAGTTTTCCGACTTCGCATTGCACCCCAAGGTCATTGAAGCCCTTGATAAAAAGGGCTTTTCAAACTGTACGCCAATACAGGCGCTAACATTGCCTTTTACTGTCGAAGGCCAGGATGTTGCGGGGCAAGCACAAACAGGAACGGGTAAGACGCTGGCATTTCTGACGTCTACTTTTCATTATTTACTCAGCCACCCCGCTGCGGCGGATCATAAAACCAATCAGCCACGCGCGCTGATTATGGCTCCGACCCGCGAACTGGCTGTCCAGATTTATTCTGATGCAGAAGAACTGGCTGAAGCCACCGGGCTAAAAATGGGGCTTGCTTATGGCGGAGATGGCTATGATAAGCAGCTAAAAGTACTGGAAGCCGGTGTTGATATCATCATTGGTACTACAGGCCGCCTGATTGATTATGCTAAACAGGGATATATTAATCTCAGCGCTATTCAGGTTGTTGTACTGGATGAAGCGGATCGAATGTATGACCTTGGTTTTATTAAGGATATCCGCTGGCTATTCCGTCGTATTCCTTCTGCGACTGAGCGTATGACGCTGCTGTTTTCCGCTACACTCTCTTATCGGGTACGTGAGTTAGCTTTTGAGCAGATGAACAATCCTGAGTATGTGGAAGTCGAACCGTTACAGAAAACAGGGCACCGTATTAAGGAAGAACTATTTTATCCTTCCAATGAAGAGAAAATGAGTCTGTTACAGACCCTGTTGGAAGAAGAGTGGCCCGACCGCTGTATTATTTTTGCTAATACCAAACATCGCTGTGAAGATATCTGGGCACATCTGGCTGCCGATGGTCATCGTGTCGGCCTGCTGACCGGTGATGTCGCACAGAAAAAACGTCTGCGTATACTGGAAGAGTTCAGTCTGGGAAATGTGGATATTCTGGTTGCTACCGATGTTGCTGCACGCGGGCTGCATATTCCATCAGTAACACACGTATTTAACTATGATTTGCCGGATGACTGTGAAGACTACGTCCATCGCATTGGCCGAACCGGCCGGGCAGGCGAAAGTGGTCATTCAATCAGTCTGGCCTGTGAAGAGTATGCGCTGAATCTGCCGGCTATTGAAGAATATATTCAGCACCAGATCCCTGTAAGCAAATATAACAGTGATGCATTGCTGAAAGATTTACCAGTGCCCAAACGCCGTAACCGTTCGCGCTCAGGGGGACATCCACGCCGCGCTAATATGCCACGCCGTGGAAACACTGTTCGTAATCGTAAACGCAATCCGTAAACGTTCAGGCTGATTAACGTAATTCTGGAATAACAAAATGCTGAGTTCTTCTTCGCTCTATGCCGCTATCGATTTAGGCTCAAACAGCTTTCATATGCTGGTTATCCGCAGAGTATCCGATAGTATTCAGGTGGTTGCCCGAATCAAGCGTAAGGTCAGGCTGGCCGCTGGATTAGATAAAAATAACCACTTGTCACAACAGGCAATGGAACGAGGATGGCAATGCCTTCGCCTTTTTGCGGAATATTTGCAGGATATTCCTGCTCCACAGATCCGCGTTGTCGCAACAGCTACACTGCGACTTGCTGAAAATTCCGGTGAGTTTGTCGGGAAAGCCTCTGAAATCTTAGGTTCCCCGGTCAAAGTTATCAGAGGGGAAGAAGAAGCCCGGCTGATTTATCAGGGCGTTGCTCACACCACAGGCGGTCCGGAGGAGCGTCTGGTGGTGGATATTGGCGGGGGCAGTACAGAGCTGGTTACAGGTACAGGCGCAAATGCCACACAGTTATTCAGCCTTGAGATGGGTTGTGTTACCTGGCTCGAACGTTATTTCAATGATCGCAGCCTGACAGAAGAAAACTTTGCCAAAGCAGAAGCGGCAGCTCACCAGATCCTTGCTCCGGTCACCACGACACTGCTGAAACAGGGCTGGCAGATTTGTGTCGGAGCATCCGGCACCGTTCAGGCGCTTCAGGAGATAATGATTGCTCAGGGCATGGATGAACTTATCACTCTGCCCAAACTGCAACAACTCAAATCTAAGGCGATTGAATGCGGGAAGCTGGAAGAGCTGGAAATAAATGGCCTGACTCTGGAGCGGGCACTGGTTTTTCCAAGTGGCCTCGCAATCCTGATTGCTATCTTTCAGGCATTAGAAATTGAGAGCATGATTCTGGCAGGAGGCGCGTTGCGGGAAGGTCTGGTTTACGGAATGCTGGAATTACCTGTCGAGCAGGATGTCCGGGCCAGAACCCTACAGAATATTCAGCAGCGTTTTCAGATTGATGCAGAACAGGCACTGCGCGTCAGACAACTGGCAGAACATTTCTTTCAGCAAGTTGCTAAAACATGGGAACTGGATGAGCGATGCCGGGAACTGTTAATCAGTGTTTGTTTGCTGCATGAAATCGGCCTGTGTATCGATTTCCGTCAGGGGCCGGCTCATTCTGCTTATCTGATTAGTCATTTAGATCTACCCGGTTACACCCCTGCTCAAAAACGCCTGCTAGCGACATTATTGCAAAATCAGAGCGGAGCTATCGATTTAGCATCACTGAATCAGCAAAATGCCTTACCGGCACAGCTGGCACTGAGATTGTGTCGTTTACTGCGTCTCGCCATTATTTTCGCCAGCCGACGGCAGGATGACTCTTTGTCTGCTCTGAGTTTACAGGCTGAAAATGAAACGCTTACCATCACTCTTCCATATCAGTGGCAAGCCCAGCATCCTCTCAGGGCTGAAATTCTGCATCAGGAAAGTACATGGCAACATTATGTCCACTGGCCACTTTTTATTGAAGAGCAGAGCAACACTCATTTGGGATAAACCCGGCACCTTATAAAAAAATGAATCCCTCACCCCAGATACATGCCTGAAAATACAGCTGGGGCGAGGGATTACGGCAGGTTTTCCTGACGAGATCAATCACCGCCCGTTTTCTGCCCAAGGCCAAAACGGGATTTGATATCAGCAAGACGTGACTGCCCCCGTTTCATGCGTTCTTCTGCACTGACCACTTTCTTGCCTTGCGGCCAGTCCAGATCATCCTGAGGCAGCTCTAACAGAAACCGACTCGGTTCCGGGCGTATTAGTTCCCCGTACTGACGGCGCTCTTTACTCAGGGTGAGAAAGAGTTCACGCTGGGCGCGGGTAATACCGACATACGCCAAACGTCGTTCTTCCTCAATATTATCTTCATCAATACTGCTCTGATGTGGTAATAACCCTTCTTCCATACCCACCATAAAAACATAAGGGAATTCTAGCCCTTTGGAAGCATGCAGCGTCATAAGCTGTACCTGATCCGACTCCTCACTTTCCTCTCCGCGTTCCAGCATGTCACGCAACGTAAAGCGGGCTACAACCTGAGAAAGTGTCATCGGTTCATTCAGATCATCCCCTTCGAGCATCTCACTCATCCAGGTAAAAAGCTGGTTAACATTCTTCATCCTCATTTCAGCCGCTTTAGGGCTGGGGGATGTTTCATATAACCAACTTTCGTAATCCATGCTATGCAATAAATCCCTTACAGCTAACAGTGGCTCACGCTCTGCCTGACGTGAAATTTCATTCATCCAGTGGGTAAAGCGCTGTAAGGCTGCCAATCCACGGCCGGAAAGATTTTGCTCCAGACCAAGATCGAAACTGGCATGGTACAGACTTTTGTTACGCTGCTTGGCCCATTCGCCTAGCTTCTGAACCGTCACTGCACCTATTTCTCTACGCGGTGTATTGACAACCCTTAGAAAAGCGCTGTCATCATCAGGATTAGTCAGTACGCGCAGATAAGAAAGTAAATCCTTAATTTCCGGCCGGGAAAAAAACGAAGTTCCGCCAGAAATACGATACGGAATACGGCTTTGCATCAGCATCTTTTCAAAAATGCGGGATTGATGATTACCGCGATACAGGATTGCGTAATCCTTATAATCGGTTTTATTAATAAAATGATGTGCGATCAACTCACCTACTACGCGTTCAGCTTCATGATCTTCATTATTGGCTTCGATCACACGAAGAGGATCACCATAACCCAATTCAGAAAAAAGTTTTTTCTCAAATACATGGGGATTATTTGCAATCAGGATATTTGCCGATTTCAGTATTCTCCCTGATGAGCGGTAATTCTGCTCCAGCTTGATCACATTAAGCTGAGGAAAATCTTCTTTTAACAGGATCAGGTTTTGTGGACGGGCACCGCGCCAGGAATAAATGGACTGATCATCATCACCAACCACCGTAAAACGTGCCCGGTTGCCAACCAATAATTTTACCAGCTGATACTGGCTGGTGTTGGTGTCCTGATATTCATCCACCAGCAGATAACGAATCCGATTCTGCCAGCGCTCCCTGACTTCTTCATCCCGCATTAACAGTAACGTTGGTTTAGTGATCAGATCATCAAAGTCGAGCACATTACAACTATTCAAGTGTAAATCATAACGCCGATAACACTCAGCAAAGTGATGTTCCTGTTCTGAGCGAGCCTGCCTGATTACCTGTTCCGGAGGCATCAGATCATTTTTCCAGCCAGAAATACTTGAGATCAGTTTTTGTAGTAGATCTTTGTCTTCCTCCAGTAAATCCGCCGTCAAATCTTTCAGCAAGGCCATTTGATCCTGATCGTCGAACAAAGAGAAATTACTCTTCATGCCCAATGCTTTGTATTCACGCTTGATGATTTCCAGCCCCAGCGTATGAAAAGTGGAAATCATCAGGCCTCTGGTTTCCTTGCGTCCCAATGTCTGTGCCACACGTTCTTTCATTTCGCGTGCCGCTTTGTTAGTAAAGGTCACAGCCGCAATATGGCGGGCTTGATAACCGCAGGCACGTATCAGATGGGCTATTTTATTGGTGATAACTCTGGTCTTACCGGAGCCTGCACCTGCCAGAACCAGACAAGGTCCTGTCACAAATTCAACCGCTTGTTGTTGGCTGGGATTTAATCGCATACTGTTTTGAAAGTTATATCAGGATGAAAAAAGTAAGGAACGAAATTGTAGCAGAAAGCCGTGTAATAAGGCGTTTTTCTTCACCAGTCAGGCCACTACGATGATTTATTCTTGAGTGAATCTAATATTCAACAATCAAAAATAATTATTTTATAAATCTTAAAACCCCTAATCCGTAATAAATTGACTACTTTTCTATATGTAATAAATAACAATGTCATAAAACCTGTCAGAGAGGATGCAATATGTTACGCAAAACTGGTTTTTTCTTTGATGAAATCTGCTTCTGGCACAATTCCGGCATACAGCATGTTGTTATGCTTCCTGTTGGAGGATGGATACAACCTCCTTCTGGGTCGGGACATGCTGAATCACCAGAAACTAAACGCAGAATGAAAAGTTTAATGGATGTTTCTGGATTAAGCCGTTCATTGCAGCTATCAGGCGCTGAGCCTCTTGATGAAGCGACCTTAAAGCTCATCCACCCAGCAGAGTATTTACAGCGTTTTAAGTCTATGAGCGATAATGGAACCGGTTTGCTTGGGCACGCAGCACCTGTAGGGGCTGACAGCTATGAGATAGCTAAACTGTCTGCCGGGCTAACCTGTGCCGCAGTAGAGGCCGTCCTGCATGGTGAACTCGATAACGCCTATAGCCTTTCCCGCCCTCCCGGACACCATTGCCTGCCAGATCAAGCAATGGGTTTTTGTTATCTAGCCAATATTCCCCTCGCCATTGAACGAGCCAAAAAACAGTTTGGGCTTGGACGGGTTGCAGTCGTTGACTGGGATGTTCACCACGGTAACGGAACACAACATATCTTTTGGGAACGTGATGACGTTTTAACTATTTCCCTGCATCAGGATGGTTGCTATCCCGAAGGTTATAGTGGAGAAGACGATATCGGTGCAGGTAAAGGAGAAGGTTTCAATATCAATATTCCATTGATGGCCGGAGCCGGACACAACAGCTATATGCATGCCATGGATCAAATCGTCCTGCCCGCACTATACCGTTACCAGCCTGAGTTGATTATTGTCGCCAGTGGCTATGATGCCAATGCCATGGACCCGCTGGCTCGCATGCAATTACACAGTGACAGCTTTCGAGAAATGACGCGCAAAATACAGCAGGCAGCAGATGAATTATGTGATGGTAAGCTGGTTGTTGTCCATGAAGGTGGTTATTCAGAACTCTATGTGCCTTTCTGTGGTCTGGCTGTGCTGGAAGAATTAAGCGGCGTTCGCACGGAAGTTCAGGATCCTTTATTGGAAATGGTCCAGAGGCAACAACCAAGAGAACATTTTGACACATTCCAGCGTCAGGAGATTGATGCGCTGAAACTGAGATTTCATTTGTAGCCCGACCGGGGAAAACAGTATGCCCGATACATTGTATCGGGCATAGCATCATTATCCGCCAACAGCAATGCGTTTCATATCAGTCATATAACCACGCAAAGTCCGGCCTATAGTTTCAATCGGGTGGTTACGAATCGCATCGTTAACATCACGTAACTGAGCGTTATCGATACCATTATCAGCAACAGCTTTACCTAAATCCCCTGCCTGTAAAGATGACATGAATTCTTTCTGTAACAGAGGTACTGCCACATAAGAGAACAGGTAGTTACCGTATTCAGCCGTATCAGAGATGACGACGTTCATTTCGTAGAGACGTTTACGGGCAATTGTATTCGCAATCAATGGCAATTCATGCAGTGATTCATAATAAGCAGACTCTTCGATGATGCCTGAATCCACCATGGTTTCAAATGCCAGCTCAACCCCCGCTTTAACCATGGCAATCATTAATACACCATGATCAAAGTATTCCTGCTCGCTGATATGACCACTGTAATCAGGGTAGTTTTCAAATGGTGTCTGACCGGTTTCAGCTCTCCAGTTCAACAAATCCTTATCATCATTCGCCCAATCCGCCATCATGCCTGAAGAGAACTGGCCGGAAATAATATCATCCATATGTTTCTGGAATAACGGAGTCAGAATAGCTTTCAACTGTTCCGAAAGCGCATAAGCCCTCAGTTTTGCCGGATTGGAAAGCCTGTCCATCATCAGCGTAATCCCACCCTGTTTCAGGGCTTCAGTGATAGTTTCCCAGCCAAACTGGATAAGTTTACCGGCATAGCCCGGCTCCACGCCATCAGCCACCAGCTTGTCATAACACAGCAGAGAACCTGCCTGTAACATGCCGCACAGAATGGTTTGCTCACCCATCAAGTCAGATTTTACTTCTGCTACAAATGAAGATTCCAGAACGCCTGCCCGATGGCCTCCGGTTGCTGCTGCCCATGCTTTCGCGATTGCCATCCCTTCGCCTTTTGCATCGTTTTCCGGATGTACAGCAAGCAGAGTCGGAACACCAAAACCACGCTTATATTCTTCACGTACTTCCGTTCCCGGACACTTCGGAGCAACCATCACAACAGTAATATCTTTGCGAACCTGTTCACCCACTTCGACAATATTAAAACCGTGGGAATACCCCAGCGCAGCGCCTTCTTTCATCAATGGCTGAACAGCCTGAACAACGGCAGAGTGTTGTTTGTCCGGCGTCAGGTTAATAACCAAATCAGCCTGTGGGATCAACTCTTCATATGTACCTACTCTGAAACCATTTTCAGTTGCCTTGCGCCACGAAGCCCTTTTTTCTTCAATGGCTTCTTTACGCAGGGCATAGGCAATATCCAGACCGGAATCACGCATATTAAGCCCCTGATTTAGGCCTTGTGCACCACACCCGACAATCACCACTTTCTTGCCTTTTAAATACCCTGCCTCGTCAGCAAATTCTTCTCTTGCCATAAAACGGCATTTGCCCAGCTGCGCCAACTGCTGGCGTAAATTCAATGTATCAAAATAGTTAGCCATGGTGACTCCGATATAATTAGGTGTGATGTTGTTTGCATTCAGCCAATATATGCCATGAAAGACATTGCTTAAATTGATATATTGACAAGACTATATTGCAGTTTACGCAACATATCTTTTTTGAGACAATTTGCAGAAAAAACTTTCAGCAGAAGGCACTGAAACGATGGATCTACGTGATTTAAAACTGTTTTTACATCTTGCGGAAAGTTGTCATTTTGGCCGCACGGCTAAAGCAATGCATGTCAGCCCTTCTACGCTTTCACGCCAAATTCAGCGTCTTGAAGATCAATTGGCTCACCCACTGTTTCTGCGGGATAACCGGACAGTAAAACTCACCACTGCGGGCGAACAGCTAAAACAATTTGCCCAACATACATTATTACAATATCAGCAACTGCTTCACTCGCTGAATCACCAAAGCCCGTCATTAGCGGGAGAATTACGCCTTTTCTGTTCAGTGACAGCCGCTTATAGCCACCTTCCTCAGGTTCTGGATAAGTTTCGGGCTGAGCACCCTTTGGTGGAGATCAAACTGACAACAGGCGATGCCGCCGATGCCGTTGATAAAATCCAGTCTGAAGAAGCGGATTTAGGTATTGCAGGTAAACCTGAGAAACTGCCTGATAACGTCAGTTTTACCAAGATTGGTGAAATCCCGCTAGTTCTGATCGCCCCGGCTTTACCTTGTACTGTGAGATCATTAGCCACACAAGAATATCCTGACTGGAATGAGACCCCATTCATTCTGCCGGAACACGGTCCCTCTCGTAAGCGTATTGAACTTTGGTTCCGCCGCCACAAAATTAATCATCCACAAATTTATGCAACCGTTTCAGGCCATGAAGCCATTGTATCGATGGTGGCTTTAGGTTGCGGTATCGCTCTCATTCCTGCGGTTGTCGTTGAAAACAGCCCGGAACCGGTACGCAGCCGCATATCGCTGCTAGAAAATATTTCACTGGTTGAACCATTTGAATTAGGCGTTTGTGCATTAGGCAAGCGGCTGAATGAACCGTTGATAAAAGCATTTTGGCGGTTGCTATCGTCTGATAGCTATTCATCAAGCATTGGATGATAATAAGGACAGAAGAAATTCATCATTAAACTAATAGCGCCTGTTATGGCGCTATCTTCGTTTCCTACAGGCCTGAGTATTTCTATCTCAATAGCAAATTAAACGAAGGATTATTCGTCTCATCATGATATTCGTAGCCTAACTCATCCAGATGTCGGTCAAAACAGAGTTCTTCCTCTGAAAGTTCAAAAGCCGTCAATACTCGCCCATAATCCGTGCCATGACTACGATAATGAAACAACGTAATATTCCAGTGCGCCCCTAATGTCTGTAAAAATTTCAGCAAAGCGCCCGGTGATTCAGGGAAAGCAAAGCTGAATAAGCGCTCCTGCAACGGCTTGGATGGCCTGCCGCCAATCATATAGCGGACATGCAGTTTCGCCATTTCATCATCGGTCAAATCAGCGACCTGATAACCTGCTGCTTTTAACTCTTCAATAATTTCAATACGTTCCGCATTTCCACGGTTCAGTCTGATACCGACAAAAACGCAAGCCTTATTTGGTTCGGCAGAATCCGAATAACGATAACTGAATTCTGTCACAAAGCGGCTTCCCAACATCTGACAAAATGTCAGGAAACTGCCTTTCTGTTCAGGAATAGTGACCGCCAGCAAAGCCTCACGCTGCTCTCCCAGCTCACAACGTTCTGAAACATAACGCAAACCATGAAAGTTTACATTCGCACCAGAAAGAATATGCGCGAGCCTCTCTCCCTTGATCTGATGCTGCTGGACGTATTTCTTCAATCCTGCCAGTGCCAGAGCACCAGAAGGTTCAGCAATGGCACGCACGTCCTCAAAAATATCTTTCACAGCAGCACAAATAGCATCGCTATCAACTGTAATGACATCATCAACATATTTCTGACAAAGGCGGAATGTTTCATCCCCAATACGCTTGACGGCGACACCTTCCGCAAATAAACCCACTCTCGGTAAATCGACCGGATGCCCGGCTTCCAGTGCTGCTTTCAGGCAGGCGGAATCCTCGGCTTCCACTCCAATAATTTTCATTTCCGGTACAAGCTGTTTAATCAGAACAGCAACACCTGCAATTAACCCGCCACCGCCAACCGGAACAAAAATACGATCAAGGTGAACATCCTGCTGTAACAATTCCATTGCCAGAGTTGCCTGACCGGCAATGACTGCCGGGTGATCAAAAGGAGGGACAAAGGTATACCTGTGTTCCTTTGCCATTTCGATAGCTTTGGCTTTTGCTTCATCGAAATTCGCACCATGTAACAGCACTTCTCCGCCCAGACTGCGCACAGCATCAACTTTAATATCGGCTGTCGCTACCGGCATCACAATAGTCGATCTGATGCCCACTTTACTGGCCGATAATGCAACGCCCTGTGCGTGATTGCCTGCTGATGCCGTAATGACTCCCCTGACTTTTTGTTCTTCCGTCAGGCTGGCAATCATCGCGTAGGCACCACGCAGTTTGAAACTGTGTACCAGCTGACGATCTTCTCGTTTAACCAAAATGGTGTTATTTAAACGAGCGGAGATTTTTTTCATTTCCTGTAATGGCGTAACCTGAGCAACGTCATAAACGGGCGCACTTAGGGCTGCTTTGAGATATTCCGCCCCTTTAGGTTCGGGATTAAGAGGATAAACTACCACGATTACCCTCCCAGTTTAGTCTTATCACGCACAGCCCCTTTATCAGCGCTGGTCGCTAGTGAAGCATAAGCACGCAGGGCAAAAGAAACCTGACGTTCCCGGAATTTGGGTGTCCATGCTTTATCGCCACGGGATGATTCTTTCTGCACCCGCTCGGCAAGCTCTTTTTCACTGACATCCAACTGAATCTTGCGGTTTGGAATATCAATGTCGATGATATCGCCATCATGTACCAGACCAATTAAACCGCCATTAGCAGCTTCAGGAGAGACATGACCGATTGATAATCCCGATGTGCCGCCCGAGAAACGTCCATCCGTAATCAAAGCACAACTTTTACCTAATCCCATTGATTTCAGGTAGGTCGTCGGATAAAGCATCTCCTGCATACCCGGGCCACCTTTCGGGCCTTCATAACGAATGACAACCACATCACCTGCTACGACTTTTCCTCCCAGAATCGCATCTACGGCATCTTCCTGACTTTCATAAACTTTAGCCGGGCCACGGAAAGTCAGAATACTTTCATCCACTCCTGCGGTTTTCACAATGCAGCCATCCACAGCAATGTTACCGGACAGCACCGCAAGCCCCCCATCCTGACTGTAGGCATAGGAAAGTTCACGAATACAGCCTTCTTTCCGGTCTGTATCCAAAGATGGCCAACGACAGTTCTGAGAAAAAGCCTGCGTAGTTCTAATACCTGCCGGGCCTGCTGCATACATGCTTTTCACAGCTTCATCGGCGGTTTGCATAACATCATACTGGGCCAGCGTTTGTGGTAAATCTAACCCCAGAATATTCTTCACATGGCGATGCAAAAGCCCTGCCCGATCCAGTTCACCGAGAATACCAATCACACCACCAGCACGATGCACATCTTCCATATGATATTTTTGGGTGCTTGGTGCCACCTTACACAAATGGGGAACCTGACGAGACAGACGATCAATATCTGTCATGGTGAAATCAACCTCTCCCTCCTGCGCTGCTGCCAATAAATGCAGCACAGTGTTTGTCGATCCACCCATTGCAATATCCAGCGTCATGGCATTCTCAAATGCAGCTTTAGTCGCAATATTACGTGGCAACGCACTGTCATCATTTTGCTCGTAGTAACGTTTAGTCAGTTCAACAATACGCTTACCCGCGTTGAGAAACAGAGTCTTGCGATCGGCATGTGTAGCAAGTAATGAACCATTTCCCGGCTGAGAAAGCCCCAAGGCTTCCGTCAGGCAGTTCATTGAATTCGCGGTAAACATACCGGAACAGGAGCCACAAGTCGGGCAGGCAGAACGTTCAATCTGATCACTTTGTTCATCGCTGATATTCGGATTAGCTCCCTGAATCATGGCATCGACCAGATCCAACTTGATGATTTGATCCGATAAACGTGTTTTTCCTGCTTCCATCGGGCCGCCGGAAACGAAAATAACCGGAATATTCAGGCGCAGAGATGCCATCAGCATACCGGGGGTGATCTTATCGCAGTTCGAAATACACACCATTGCATCCGCACAATGTGCATTCACCATATATTCCACAGAATCCGCAATCAGCTCACGGGATGGCAATGAATACAGCATTCCGCCATGCCCCATTGCGATACCATCATCAACGGCAATGGTGTTAAATTCCTTTGCAACACCTCCTGAAGCCTCAATCTGCTCTGCCACCAGCTTGCCCAAATCCCGCAAATGAACATGCCCGGGTACGAATTGAGTAAATGAATTCACAACAGCAATGATAGGTTTTCCAAAATCCTCATCAGTCATCCCCGTCGCACGCCATAAAGCACGTGCTCCTGCCATATTACGGCCATGGGTTGTTGTAGCAGAACGATATTTAGGCATTATTTTTCACTCCCATATCTGTCTAATATTGATAGCATCTGAAAACAGGCGGGGAACGAGCCGCCTGTCAATTTTTTATTTTTTATTAAGGATTCACAGGGTCTAACCAGCCCCATTTATCTTCTGTCGTGCCATCAAATAAGCCAAAGAATGTATTTTGGATCTTTTTGGTAACTGGCCCGCACCGGCCAATCCCGACCTGAATACCATCTACACTACGAACCGGAGTGATTTCTGCGGCTGTACCCGTCATAAAAACTTCATCAGCAAGATAAAGTGATTCGCGGGAAAGAGTCTGTTCACGCACTTCCAGACCGAGATCCTGTGCCAGTCTGATGATAGCGTCCCGAGTGATCCCCGGTAGGGCAGAAGAAGAAAATGGCGGTGTGAACAAGATACCATTTTTTACTTCGAATAAATTTTCACCTGCGCCTTCTGAAATATAACCATGAACATCCAGAGCAATACCTTCCTGATAGCCATGACGCCGTGCCTCACTCCCCACCAGCAAAGAAGACAAATAATTTCCGCCCGCTTTTGCCGCTGTCGGGATAGTGTTGGCTGCTATGCGATTCCACGAAGAAACCATTGCATCAATCCCCTGATCCAGTGCTTCTTCACCGAGATAGGCTCCCCACGGGAAAGCAGCAATGATGACATCGGTTTGATAACCTTCGGGAGGATTAACTCCCATACCCACATCACCAATAAAAACTAATGGACGAATGTAAGCGCTGACTAATTTATTTTTGCGAAGTGTTGCACGACAAGCTTCCATTAACTCATCAACACTCTGGCTCACTGGCATACGGTAAATTTTGGCTGAATCACGTAAACGCTGCATATGCTCTCGGTGGCGAAAAACAACTGGCCCTTTATGGGAGTTATAACAACGAATACCTTCAAAGACTGATGTTCCATAATGCAAGGCATGGGACATAACGTGTACTTTTGCATCTGCCCAAGGAACCATTTCGCCATTGAACCAAATATAATCAGCTTGCTTTGTCATGATTTTGTTTCCTTTCCATCGCGCACTATGCGCTTATCAATTGTGATTTCTTATGTTGTATCTCAACACCGGCAACATCAACCAGCTTGACCAACTGAGCAAAAAGTAAATTTACAGGACGCTGGCTGGCAACAGTGAGTTCAATACATACACTATCACTATCTATTGTATGATCCATATTCAATGCGCATATCTGAAAACCCCTATGACGGGTAACCCTCAGAATTCTTTCAAGAATTTCAGGGCAAAATCGAGCCTGAATAGCAAGTTGATGTTGCATCATAATAACTTCTCCAACATATTTGCATTGCTTGCGCCGGGTGGAACCAATGGCCAAACATTTTCAAATTCATCAATGGATACGTGTAACAAATAAGGGCCTTCACTATTGAACAAGGCGTCCAATGCAGCATTTATCTGTGACTTTTCAGTAATATGCTGACCCGGAATATCAAACGCTTTTGCTAAGGTAATAAAGTCTGGATTATCAGTCAGGATTGTTTCACTATAACGGCGGTCAAAAAATAACTCCTGCCACTGTTTTACCATTCCCAAACGCTGGTTATCCAATAAAACCATCTTGATCGGCAGTTTCTTGCGTTTAATCGTCCCCAGCTCCTGAACATTCATCATGAAAGAACCATCACCAGATATACAAATAACCATATCGTCCGGGCGAACCATCTGCGCTCCAATTGCCGCTGGAATACCAAAACCCATCGTTCCCAACCCACTGGAAGTAATAAAATTTTCCGGTCTGTCAAACGTCATATGCTGAGCTGTCCACATCTGGTGCTGCCCAACATCGGTGGTGATAACAGTATTAGGTGGCTTGCGATCAGATATCAGTTTCAATAGGGCTGGGGCATAAATTTTTTCGCCCTGATAGTCATAACGCCATGCATGTATCTCTTTTAATTGCTTAACTTCTTGTTGCCATGCTTCGATCGATAAAGGCTGCTGTAGGTAAGGTAATAATGTTTTTAAATTACCTTTTAATGAAATATGTGCCTGACGTAATTTATTTAATTCAGCCGGATCAATATCTATATGGATGACTTTGGCATGGGGGGCAAAGGTATCTAATTTTCCTGTCACACGGTCGTCAAAACGCGCTCCAACAGCAATGAGCAAATCGCAGGACTGGACAGCTAAGTTAGCCGCCTTTGTTCCGTGCATTCCTAACATACCCAAATAACATTCATGTTGGGCAACTGCAGCCCCTAATCCTTTAAGGGTAGAAACGACCGGGATCCCCGTTTCTTCTACCAGACGACGCAATTCAGGTACTGCGCCAGCTATTCCAACCCCTCCTCCTACATATAAAACAGGTTTTTGAGAATAAACCATCATATTGCGGGCTTGTTTCAGTGCGTTCTCAGGAAGAGGAGATGGGGTAACAGCAGGACTCAAATAAGGTGTAAAATCCCCCTGTTTTAACTGAATATCTTTTGGTAAATCAATCAGAACAGGCCCGGGGCGGCCTTCCATAGCGATGGAAAAAGCTTCCGCCATAATTTGAGGTAATTTTTCCAGCGACTCCACCAGGAAACTGTGTTTAGTACAGGCAAGAGAAAGCCCCAACATATCGATTTCCTGAAAAGCATCGGTACCAATAACTTCAGAACTTACCTGACCGGTAATGGCAACCACAGGTACAGAATCCAATAGCGCATCAGCCAGCCCTGTGATTAAGTTTGTTGCTCCTGGTCCCGATGTGGCAATACAAACTCCCGGTTTATCGCTTGCCCTTGCATAACCAATGGCTGCCATAACCGCCCCTTGTTCGTGGCGGCATAGCAAATGTTCAATACCACCATCATACAAAGCATCATACACTGGCATAATGGCTCCGCCGGGGTAACCGAAAACTTTCTCCACTCCCTGTGTCCGTAGTGCCTGTACAACCCATTGCGCCCCATTCATAGCCATCCTCCTATCGGTATTTACTCTGTCAGTGGCTTCTTGTGATGTTGTTTTATGTTTATTTATAAGTGCTAAAAAAAAACCCCGCTCTATTTTTTAGGGCGGGGGTCTTTGTGAAATCTGGCTGTATTTTATGTCTACGCCTTCCTTCGTCCAAGTGCGCCCCCGCACGGTAGAATAATCACTACCACGCTAATAATTAGGCTAATCACAAGAACATATTTCTTCATAAAAGTGCGTTCATACTCTTTATAGGCTCGACATATATTTTAGAATTATCACTTTCTATTATTGTTGACAATGATTATTTTTGTTTTTTTACAAGAAAAAAATATTACTTATAATTTTCAAATAGATAAATAAGAAACAGATAAATCCACTGAATTTTATCTATTTCATGATGAGAAAAAAATCATTGTCTACCGTTTTAGTAAAATAATTAATTAAGTAAATTATAAAAATGTAACTTAATGATCTTCGAATCAGATGTAGGTCTTTATAAAAACAGGGGTTATCACAAAAATAGTTATCGTAATAAGTCAGGAAAATAATCCATTTATCTAAATAAAAGTAATAATAAGCATAATAACAATCCAGAATAAAACTAACTCCATTCATTCAAAAAAATAGAAATTAATAATAGAATCAACAAATAACATAAAATAGCTAAAATTAAAAAATGTCAGTTTGGTGATAACAATAATTATATTTTCGAAAGGCTTCGCAAAATAACAAAAGGTGACTTTTTATTATTTTTCAACAAGTCATGATGAATTTTTTGGGCTAAGGAAAGCATTATGACTCTTGCGATTATCTACACCCGAGCCACTATCGGTGTCGATTCCCCGCTTGTCACAATAGAAGCGCATATCAGTAACGGCTTACCCGGTTTAACTCTCGTTGGTTTACCCGAAACTACTGTCAAGGAGGCCAGAGATCGTGTCAGAAGTGCCTTGATCAACAGTGGTTTTACCTACCCGGCAAAAAGGATCACTGTTAATCTGGCTCCAGCAGATCTGCCCAAAGAAGGGGGAAGATATGATTTACCTATCGCCATTGCAATTCTGGCAGCTTCGGAACAGATCCCGCCAAATGAATTACATCATTATGAATTTTTAGGAGAGCTTGCGCTTTCAGGAGAGATACGCAGGGTTATGGGGGCAATTCCCGCCGCACTTAGTGCCAGAAATTCAGGCAGACAGTTAATTTTATCTACAGAAAATCAGGCTGAACTGGCTATTCTATCTCAAAATGAGACGTTATTAGCCAACCAATTATTGCAAGTTTGCCACTTCCTGCGAGGTGAAAAAAACATCTTATTTTCCCCTGCTCCGATCACTTTACAAACCGAGCCACTTGTTCTGGATCTACAGGACATTATTGGACAGGAACAAGCGAAACGGGCTCTGGAGATAACAGCCGCAGGAGGTCATAATCTCTTGTTAATTGGCCCTCCCGGTACAGGTAAAACCATGCTGGCCAGCCGGCTATGTGATCTACTGCCACCTCTAACGCATCAGGAAGCGTTACACGTTGCTGCAATTAATAGTCTGGCTGGTCAGTCAATTAACCCTCAAAAATGGCACATACGCCCATTTAGAGCTCCTCACCATAGCTCATCAATGGCAGCTCTTGTTGGAGGAGGCTCAATACCTAAACCCGGAGAAATCTCCCTTGCACATAATGGTGTTTTATTTCTGGATGAATTACCGGAATTTAACCGTACTGTTCTTGATGCATTACGTGAGCCATTAGAATCTGGCGAGATTGTGATATCACGAGCCAAAGCAAAAGTTTGTTTCCCTGCCCGGGTTCAATTAATCGCCGCCATGAACCCAAGCCCGACCGGATATCATCAGGGATTACATAATCGCAGCAGTCCACAGCAGGTATTACGCTACCTTGCCAAACTATCAGGTCCATTTTTAGACCGTTTTGACCTTTCTATAGACGTTCCTCTGCTTCCTCCGGGGATCCTGAGCAAGTCATCAACAAAAAATGGGGAAAGTAGCCACGAAGTTAAAAAAAGAGTAGAGAATGCCAGAAACATACAAATAGAACGCAATGGGTATGTAAACGCCCATCTTACCCGTAAGCAAACAGAAAAGGTTTGCAGACTAAAGATGGAAGATGCCATCTTTCTGGAAAATACTTTACTAAAATTGGGATTATCTGTACGTGCATGGCACCGAATCTTAAAGGTTTCGCGTACTATTGCAGACTTAAAAGAACAAAAGAAAATAGAAAAGCCAGATATTATGGAGGCACTCAGCTACCGGAGCATGGATAGGTTGCTTATTCAGCTACAAAATCAGGTTGGATAATGTGGAAAAGGGGCATATTTGCCCCTCTTGATGGATCCTTCATCCCAATGATGATATTAATCATCACTATCAGTGAAATCCTCAGCAGGATCTAACTGTGGTTTTCCGCCGGAAAGGGTATGGAAACGTTTTGGACGTCTGATTTTCTCCAAATACTTAAACCATACTTTTTCCGCTATTGTTACAGGTGCGCGTTCACCACGGCAAACTGCTACAAACAGTTTTTCTTCTTCTGTTTGTGGTTCACGTTTACCAAGATCCAATTCATTGAACGCATTGCCATGACGTTCTAGCAATTGGGCCTCTTTGATGGTGAAATCACCGTGACGGGAAAATCCGCGTGGATAATGTTTATTATCAAAAAAACGATTAGTCGTGATGAAGCTTTCAGCCATCTGACACACTCCTAACTCTACTGTCATACTAATTATGGCGCGGAGTATTAGGGAGGCTTGACATTCTGTAAAACAAAATATTTAAATCTTAACGACAAAAACTATTGGAGATGCATGTGGACACCGAATTACTGAAAACCTTTTTGGAAGTCAGTAAGACTCGTCACTTTGGTCGGGCAGCTGAATCACTCTATCTAACACAATCCGCCGTTAGCTTTCGGATCCGACAACTGGAGAATCAACTTGGTGCTAATTTATTCACACGACATCGCAATAATATTCGCCTGACTGCTGCGGGTGAGCGTCTGGTTCCCTATGCAGAATCGTTAATGAATACCTGGCAATTAGCGAAAAAAGAGATCAGCTATGTCTCACAACATACAGAGCTCTCTATCGGCGCTACCGCATCTCTGTGGGAAGCTTATCTAACCCCTTGGTTGAATATGTTTTATTGCGATAATCAGGGAATAAGAATCGAATCACGCGTCTCTACACGGCAGTCTCTTGTTAAACAGCTACACTCTCGTGAGTTAGATCTTTTAATCACAACAGAACCACCAAAAATGGATGAATTCCAGAGTCAGCTGATCGGGAGTATTCAGCTTGTTTTATTAACTACTCAAAATAATATTGAACAAGGTATAGAAAATTACATAAAGCTGGAATGGGGAGCAGATTTTCACCAACAAGAGCAACTGATTCTGAAAAGTGATCACCCTCCTATCATAACCACTACCTCAGCGCATATTGCCAGAGAGCTATTGGAAAGTGTCAATGCTGCGACATTCTTACCAGTTCACTGGCTTGAAGAGTATTCAAAACTTGTTATAGCACCAGATAACGAGCAGATTAAACGGCCACTATATGCCGTGTGGTTACAAAATAGCGACCAACATACACTTATCCAACAATTATTAAAAATACCTGTTGAAAAAGCTCCAGTGACAAATTGATGACATTCAGTCTAGAGTCTTAGATCGTATAAAACTCTAAGCAAAAGAGCTGTGGAGGGATTATTAATGCAAAAAAACAAAAAGAAAAAACCCAGCTAAAATTAGCTGGGCTATTAATCTGAAAACTATAAATTATTACTTAGTTATTAACTGGCAGGGGCGGAGAGACTCGAACTCCCAACACCCGGTTTTGGAGACCGGTGCTCTACCAATTGAACTACGCCCCTAAATCGGTGGCGGTGCGGACGGGACTCGAACCCGCGACCCCCGGCGTGACAGGCCGGTATTCTAACCAACTGAACTACCGCACCACCGAATGCTGCTTCATGCTGCCTTTTGGGCTGGCAACACGTCTAAATTGATGTCTGGCAGTTCCCTACTCTCACATGGGGAGACCCCACACTACCATCGGCGCTACGGCGTTTCACTGCTGAGTTCGGCATGGGGTCAGGTGGGACCACCGCGCTATTGCCGCCAGACAAATTCGGGTTGTTATCTCGAACAAGCTGTGACCGTCTTTACTGGGTCCTTTTTCTCTGAAACTGCGTCTTTACTCTCAATTCCCGCAAAACACCTTCGGTGTTGTCAGGTTAAGCCGCACGGTTCATTAGTACTGGTTAGCTCAACGTCTCGCAACGCTTACACACCCAGCCTATCTACG